>DASXRJ010000272.1:0-37770 GCA_036506675.1 Nocardioides sp.
GCCGGCCTTCGGGCGGCCGTGGAGTCATCCGCGAAGGGCGCGCGAACGGCGCTCATCTGCAAGTCGCTTCTCGGCAAGGCGCACACGGTGATGGCCGAGGGCGGCATCGCGGCCTCGATGGGCAACGTCTACCCGGAGGACAACTGGGAGGTCCACTTCCGCGACACCATGCGCGGCGGGAAGATGCTCAACAACTGGCGGATGGCGCAGCTGCACGCCCAGGAGGCGCCCGAGCGGGTGATGGAGCTCGAGGACTGGGGCGCGCTCTTCGACCGCACCGAGGACGGCCTGATCTCCCAGCGTGACTTCGGCGGCCACAAGTACGCCCGGCTCGCCCACGTCGGTGACCGCACCGGCCTGGAGATGATCCGCACCCTCCAGCAGCGCGCCGTGCAGCTCGGGATCGACGTCTTCATGGAGTGCACGGTCACCGACCTGCTCAAGGACGGCGACAAGGTCAGCGGCGCCTTCGGCTACCGGCGCGAGACCGGCCGGTTCGTGGTCTTCGAGGCGCCGAGCGTCATCCTCGCGACCGGCGGCATCGGCAAGTCGTTCAAGGTCACCTCGAACTCCTGGGAGTACACCGGCGACGGGCACGCGCTCGCGCTGCGGGCGGGGGCCAGCCTGATCAACATGGAGTTCGTGCAGTTCCACCCGACCGGCATGGTCTGGCCGCCGTCGGTGAAGGGCCTGCTGGTCACCGAGTCGGTGCGTGGCGACGGCGGCGTCCTCAAGAACTCCGAGGGCAAGCGGTTCATGTTCGACTACATCCCCGAGTTCTTCAAGGCGGAGACGGCCGACTCCATCGAGGAGGCCGACCGCTGGTACGACGACAAGAAGAACAACCGCCGGCCACCCGAGCTGCTCCCGCGTGACGAGGTCGCCCGGGCCATCAACTCCGAGATCAAGGCCGGCCGCGGCACCCCGCACGGCGGCATCTACCTCGACATCGCGTCGCGGCGTACTCCGGAGTTCATCCGGCGCCGGTTGCCGTCGATGTACCACCAGTTCAAGGAGCTCGCGGACGTCGACATCACCGCCGAGCCGATGGAGATCGGCCCGACCTGCCACTACGTCATGGGCGGCGTCGAGGTCGATGCGGACACCGAGCTGAGCGGCGTGACCGGCCTGTACGCCGTCGGCGAGTGCTCGGGCGGCATGCACGGGTCCAACCGGCTGGGCGGCAACTCGCTGTCCGACCTGCTGGTGTTCGGTCGGAGAGCCGGCGAGGCCGCGGCGGCCTACGCCTCGGAGCTGGCGGGCAGCCGGCCAGCCGTCCACGAGGACGACGTGAAGGCGGCCGAGGAGGGCGCGCTCAAGCCGTTCGAGACGGAGGGGCCGGAGAACCCGTACACGATCCAGCACGACCTGCAGGAGACCATGCAGGACCTGGTCGGCATCATCCGCACCGGTCGTGAGCTCGAGGCGTCGCTGGCCGAGATCGAGAAGCTCAAGGACCGGGCGGTGCAGCTCGTCGTGGAGGGGCACCGGCAGTACAACCCCGGCTGGCACCTCGCGCTCGACCTGCGCAACATGCTGCTGGTCTCGGAGTGCATCGCGAAGGCAGCGCTGGAGCGGCAGGAGTCGCGCGGCGGCCACACCAGAGACGACTTCCCGGGTCCCGATCCCGAGTGGGGCAGCCAGAACCTCGTGCTCCGGCTGAACGCCGACGGCACCGGCGTCGTACTCGCTCATCAGCCGCTGCCAGTGATGCCCGACGACCTGCTGGCCTTCTTCGACTAAGGCAACACCCGAATAGGAGCTGTAATGGGTTACGACCTGACGATGCGGGTCTGGCGCGGCGACCGGTCCGGCGGCGACCTCGGTGACTACACCGTGGCCGTCGAAGAGGGCGAAGTGGTGCTCGACGCGCTGCACCGGGTGCAGGCGACGCAGGCAGGCGACCTGGCGATCCGCTGGAACTGTAAGGCCGGCAAGTGCGGTTCGTGCAGCGCGGAGATCAACGGCAAGCCGCGGCTGATGTGCATGACCCGACTGTCGGACTTCGACCCGGCGGAGACGATCACGGTCACGCCGATGCGGACGTTCCCCGTGATCCGCGACCTGGTCACCGACGTGTCGTTCAACTACGAGAAGGCGCGTGAGCTGCCGTCGTTCTCGCCGCCGCCGCGCGACGCCGACAACAAGCGCCGGATGATGCAGGTCGACGTGGAGCGGGGCCAGGAGTTCCGCAAGTGCATCGAGTGCTTCCTGTGCCAGAACACCTGCCACGTCATCCGCGACCACGAGGACGACAAGCCCGCCTTCGCCGGCCCGCGGTTCTTCCTCCGGTACGCCGAGCTCGACATGCACCCGCTCGACACCAACGACCGCCGGGCGCTGGCCCAGGACGCGGCCGGGATCGGGATGTGCAACATCACCAAGTGCTGCACCGAGGTCTGCCCCGAGCACATCAAGATCACCGACAACGCGATCATCCCGATGAAGGAGCGCGTGGCCGACCGGAAGTTCGACCCGCTCGTCTGGCTGGGCTCCAAGATCGGCGTACGCAGCAAGGACTACGAGGGCCGCGCCGAGATCTAGCCGGCGGTGACCCAGCGGCCGAAGCTGCGGACTCCGGGCGCCCAGTCGGCGAGGGTGTACTCCATGGTCGTGCGGACAGCGACCCGGATCCGCTTCGGGATCGCCCCGTCCGTGCGCAGGCAGCGCCGCGGCACCGCCAGGCGCACCAGTCCGTCGTAGCCCGGACCCTGCAGCGTCGGCACCTCGCAGACGCGCGCGCCGCCTAGTCGACCCCAGCGGCCGGCGCGTCGCACCGAGGTCCACTTCGACACTTCGGCGCTGACGCTGACGACGAACTCCGGTCCGGGGTCGGTCCGCTTGGTGTCTACCCACACGTCGTAGAAGTCGGCGGGGCCGCCGCCTGGTGCGGGCCGAATGGTCAGCCAGACGTAGCGGGCGCCATGGCCGACGCGGACGGTGCCGATGTCGCCCCACTTCCCCTCGCCACCCGACGTACCGCCGGAGCCGTCGCCGGTGGCGTCATGGATGACCCAGACGTCGGCTGACGCGGACGGCACGAGGAGGGCGACGGTGAGGAGCGGGCCCGCCGCAAGCGCGGCGGCTCTGGAGAGCCTGCTGGTCATGGTGGTTCCATTTCTGCGAAGGTCGAGTTCCTGTCACATGTAGGACTTGTCGGCCCGGTCGGAAAGTTGACTCGGTGACCGCGAAACCGTTCCTTTGGCGACCCTGCCCGGCCGGGCTTGAGGACAAGTAGTTATCACTTAGTCTGCTAAGTGATAATCTGAGCGTGTCGAATTATCACTTGGCGGAGGTGTGCGATGGCCTGGCCACCGCTGGGAAGCGAGCCGGTGACGTGGGATCCGCGGCCAGGTCAGGTCGGCCCGACGCGAGCGGAGCGGTCGGCCGCCGGCCGCACCTACCAGGCTGCGGTCGTGCCGGCGATCGCACATCTTGACCCGGCGGTCAGCTCGTCGGTCGCCGCACAGGCCGAGGAGGCGGTCGCCGAGACGCGGGCCTTCGACGCGGAGAGTCGGACCGAGACCGGGTCGTTCGCCGCGATCCTCCTTCGCAGTGAGTCGGCGTCCTCCTCCCAGATCGAGCAGCTCACCGCGTCGGCAAGGGCGGTCGCGGAGGCGGAGGTCACCGCGGCGGGCCGCGGCAACGCGGCCGTGGTCGCAGCGAACGGGCAGGCGATGCTGGCCGCGCTCGAGCTTGCCGACCGGCTCGACGTCGACGCGATCCTGCGGATGCAGGCCGCCCTCCTCGAGTCGACCGCGCCAGAGTTGGTCGGCCTGCGCTCCGGCCCGGTCTGGATCGGTGGAGGAGGGAGCACGCCGCTCACGGCCGACTTCGTTCCACCGGTCCATTCACGCGTGTTGCCCGCTCTGGAGGATCTCGTCAGCTTCATGGCCCGAGATGACCTTCCCGTGCTGGTCCAGGCTGCGGTCGCGCACGCGCAGTTCGAGACGATCCACCCCTTCGCCGACGGCAACGGCCGCACCGGACGCGCGCTCGTCCACGCTCTGCTGCGGGCGAAGGGCGTGACGAGCCGGGTCACCGTGCCGTTCTCGGGCGGGCTGCTGCACGACCGCGCCTCGTACTTCGACTCCCTGGACGCCTATCGCGCGGGCAACATCGAACCCGTGGTGACGTCGTTCGCGCTGTCGGCGCTGCACGCGGTCGAGCACGGTCGCATCATGCAGGCCCAGCTCGACGGCGTACGCGACGGCTGGCGCGCCGCCGTCAAGGCCCGTGCCGATTCGGCTGTCTGGCGCCTCCTGGACGAGCTCGTGGCCCACCCGGTCGTCGACGCCGCGCTCGCGGCTCGCGTCGTCGGCGTCGCGGAGCCAAACATCCACCGTCACCTCGCGGTGCTCACCGACGCCGGCATCGTTCGCCCGCTGAAGCACCACAAGTCGCGTCGCATCCTCTGGCGGGCACCTGAGGTCCTCGCGATTCTCGATGACTACGCCGCGCAGGTCGGCCGCCGTGGTCGCTGACGTTGGCGGGTGCTGGTCAGGGTGTTCTGACGGTTGTCAGGGGATGCAGTGCCTGACAACCGTCAGTTTCCCCGGATATCCGGGGAAACTGACACCCCCACACACCCCACAGACCTCGTAGCCTGCCAGGGTGATCGAGTACGACGGCGTGGTGCTGCGGGTGCCCGAAGTGACCGACCGGCAGCGTTGGTTCGAGCTGATCTGGGACCCCGACGAGCAGCGGTACGGCGTGCCGGCGTTCATCGCCGTACCCGACTCCGTCGACGCGCTCGACTCGCACGTCCAGGACGCCCGCGACCGTTTCGACAAGGGCGAGCCGGGCCTGCTGGTGATCGCTGAGGCCCACGAGCCCGACCGGTTCCTGGGCAACATCAGCTGGCGGCAGAGCATCCACCCCGAGATGGGGATCGCCGACATCGGGTACGGCGTCCACCCCGACGCTCGCGGCCGCGGGCTGGCCAGCCGGGCGATCGCGCTGTTCGCCCGCTGGCTCATGGAGGACGCCGACGGGCCCCAGCTGCCCCGGGTCCAGCTCGACCACAGCGTCGAGAACCCCGCCTCCTGCCGGGCTGCCCTGGCCGGTGGCTTCGAGCGCGAGGGGATCCGCCGCTCCTACCTGCCGCTGCGCGAGCCCGCCGGGGGAGTACGCCGCCACGACGTCTGCCTCCACGGCCGAGTCCGGTCGTGAGGCTCGGGAGTCGTGCGGTCCGGGACGCGCCAGAGCGCGTCCGCGACCTCACGACTGACGGAGCGCAAAAGCGCCCGGCTCGCTCCGTCTCGGGAACGGAACGAACCGGGCGCGGCTTGGGGGGAGGTCAGGCCTCCCGCGAGACTCGGCGGCGGCGGAACAGCAGGCCGCCCACGAGCAGGCTCGCGCCGACGGCCAGGAACACGTAGTTGCGGTCCGTGGAGTCCGTCAGGTCGACCTGGGAGCGGGTGGTGTGCGCGACGGGGGCCACGGTGGCGGACAGCACGGAGCCGGTGCCGTGGGTGGCGCCGGTGCTCGTCGACTGCATGGGGCTGGTCTGCTGGGCAGCATCGCCGGCCAAGACCTTCCGTTCGTACGCCGCGAGGCTGACCGAAGCGCCGCCGATCGCGGTCCGGGCGTCGGCGTTGAGCGCGCGGACCTGCTGGCCGACCAGCGCGTACCACTCGTTGCGCCGGGGACACGCCAACAGGAGGGCGTCGGGCGCCGCCGCCTGCATCCGGGCCTCGGTGTCACCGGCGGCCACGTTGACGGCCCGCCAGCTCCCGGACGCGTCCTGGGTGGAGAAGACGGTCAGCACGGTGCGGCCCTTGGTGACCGTGGTGGCGACGTACCAGAGCGAGGCGACCGGGCCCTTGCCCGTCCGGACGAACTGCGGGCGCACGGCGTACACGGGTACGCCGGTCGCGCCGTAGACCAGGGGTGAGGAGGAGAGGCGGCTGCCCATCCGCTCGGCGTACCGCTCCGCCGCCTCGGTGACGAGGTGACGGCCGGCCGGCGACCAGGCGGACTCGCTGGCCGCGTCGAGCTGGACGCTGGGCAGGGGTCGGACCTCACCTGCATACGCCGCGCTGGCCGGCATGATCGCGGCCGCTGCGAGCACGGCCGACACGACGAGGCGCTTCACGGGTCCTCCTCCCACATCTGTCGAGGACACATGCTGGTGGGAGGACTCCAGGGGCGACAAGACCCTGATCGCGCGGTCCGGCCGCGGTGTGAACGCGGAACGCGAGGTGAACTCACCACCACCCCGGAGTCGCGCCTTCGGTGTGAATGTTTACAGTTGTCCGCATCCCGATACCCACCCCTCGCAGCGAGGACCCAGACCGCATGAGCCCGCCACGTAGCAAGGCGCCTGATGTCAGCCCGAGTGCCTCGTTCGCCGTAGCGCTGAAAGCCGCGATCGCCGACCGCGGCCTGGCGCTGGGCCGGATCCGCGCACACCTGTCCGAGGCCGGCCTTCGGGTCGGCGTGGCGACCCTGAGCACCTGGCAGAGCGGCCAGCGCCAGCCGCGGGCCGAGTCGCGCGCGGTCGTCGTGGCGCTGGAGGAGCTGCTCGAGCTCCCCGAGGGCTGGCTGACCCTGCGCCTGCCGGACGCGGAGTCCGCCCAGGCGCGCAGGCACAAGCCCTACGGCAACCTGGTCGAGTACGGCGACACGCTGGCCGAGCTCCTCGAGGAGGTACGCCGCGACGCCTACGGCCGGATGCGCAGCGTGACCATCGTGGAGGAGCTCAAGCTCGGCGCCGACCGGTCGATGGTCAGCCGGAACGTGGTCCAGACCCTCCGGGCGGCCGCGGAGGCGGACCGCCACATCGTCGTACACCGGGGGGAGGACGGCTCCAAGCCCGGCCTGATCACGCTGAGCTCGATCGCCGGCTGCCGGCCCGGGCGGATCGCACGCGACGAGAGCACCGGCGCCGTACTCGGAGAGCTGCTCTACGACCGCACCCTCGCGGTCGGCGAGACGGCCGTCGTGCGCTACCAGTTCGAGGACGGGAACGGGATCCCCTCCGACTACTACTACCGGTTCGAGGAGCGCACCGGCCCGCACTACGTGCTCGAGATCGAGTTCCATCCCGAGGCTATGCCGGTGCGGGTGTGGGAGTTCCGCCGGCGGCAGTACGACCAGCCCGACGTGGTACGCCGCGAGCTGATGAGCCGGGATCGGCGGGTCCACATCGTCGTACCCAGGGTCGAGCGGGGCGTGGTCGGCATCGCCTGGGAGTGGGACTGACCCAGCGGAGGCGTTGGGAAACATCACAATGAGTGGCCCGGCGCGCGCGACCCTCCTAGGGTTCGCCTTATGAACGACCCGACGGCACCCGCCCTGGTGTCTCCCGCGGACGAGCACACCCGGGCCGAGTGGGAGAAGATCGCGGCCGCGGTCCTCCGCAAGTCCGGCAAGCTCCAGGACGGCGACCCCGACTCGCTGGTCTGGGAGTTGCTGACCGTGCGGTCCGCCGGCATCGACATCCCGCCCCTCGGCACCCCCGAGCTGGTCGCGGACCTGCCGGCTACCGGTGTGCCCGGCGCGGCGCCGTACACGCGCGGGCGGACGGCGGAGCGGCCCGAGCACGGCTGGGACATCCGGCCGGTGTTCACGGTGACCGACCCCAAGCTGACCAACGAGGCGATCCTGGTCGACCTCGAGAACGGCGCCACCTCGCTCTGGCTCGACCTGAGTGCCGCGGAGCCGGGCGACCTGGCGAGCGTGCTCGACGGCGTACTCCTCGACCTGGCGCCGGTCACCCTCGACGCGCCCGACCCGATCGCGGCGGCCGAGGCGTTCGTCGCGGTGCTGAAGGAGCGCGGGCTCGCCCCGGCCGAGGGCACCAACCTGGGCGCCGACCCGATCGGTACGGCGGTCCGCGCCCGGACCACCCCAGAGCTGACCGGGCTGCCGCGGATCGTCGAGCTGGCCCGCGAGGCCGGCATCCTCGGACTGGTGGTCGACGCGACCGCCGTACACGACCTGGGGGCGTCCGACACCCAGGAGCTGGCCTACTCGCTCGCCGTCGGCGCGACTTACCTGCGCGAGCTGACCGAGGCCGGGCTCGGCGTCGACGAGGCGCTCGGCCTGATCGAGTTCCGGTACGCCGCCACCGACGACCAGTTCGTGACGATCGCGAAGCTCCGGGCCGCCCGGCTACTTTGGAACCGGGTCGCCGAGCTCAGCGGCGGCACCGAGGCGGCCCGCGGCCAGCGCCAGCACGCCGTCACCAGCCGCCCGATGATGACCAAGTACGACCCCTGGGTGAACATGCTCCGCACCACCGTCGCCTCCTTCGCCGCGGGCGTGGGCGGGGCCGACGCGGTGACGGTGCTGCCGTTCGACGCGGCGCTCGGGCTGCCGGACGCGTTCAGCCGCCGGATCGCCCGCAACACCTCCTCGCTGCTGATCTCCGAGTCGCACGTCGCCAAGGTCGTCGACCCGGCCGGCGGCTCCTACGCGGTCGAGAAGCTCACCGCCGACCTCGCCGAGGCCGCCTGGGCGAGCTTCGGCGCGATCGATGAGTCGGGTGGGGTGCTGGCCGCACTTGCGGACGGCTCGCTGCTGGCCGGGGTCGGCGAGGCGGCCGCGGCGCGTCGTACCCAGATCGCGCGGCGCAAGCAGCCGATCACCGGGGTCACCGAGTTCCCGAACCTGACCGAGACGCTGCCCCAGCGGGCGCCGTACCCGGACGGCACGCCGCAGGTCGCCCGGTACGCCGCCGACTTCGAGGCGCTCCGCGACGAGCCGGCCGCCACGCCGGTGTTCCTCGCGACGATGGGCACGGTGGCCGCCCACACCGCTCGGGCCACGTTCGCGAGCAACCTGTTCGCGGCCGGGGGGATCGCGGTCGAGGCGGCCGGTGCGACGACGGGCGTCGACGACGTCCTCAGGCAGTACGCCGGGCAGCCGGTGGTCTGCCTGGCCGGCCCGGACTCGGCGTACTCCGAATGGGGCGGCGACCTGGTCTCGGCCCTGCGCGCCGCCGGCGCCACCTGGGTGATCCTGGCTGGCAAACCCGGAGATATCGAGGTGGACGACTCCTGCGCGATCGGCGTCGATGCCCTGGCCTTCTGCACCCGCACGAGAGAGAAGCTGGCATGAACACCCCATTCGATTGCTCGCTCCGCTCCGCTTCGAACGGGGGCCCCGAATGAGCGTCCCGAAGTCCTTCGCCGGCCTGCCGCTGCATGACCAGCCGGGACGTCATACGGACGGAGCCGTAGATGACACCGCCCGTATGACGTCCGGGAAGGCGGGCGAGCCCTGGGCCAGCCCGGAAGGCATCCCCGTGCTGCCCGTCTACGGCCCCGAGCACCTCGACGGACTCGACCACCTCGGCACCTGGCCGGGCCTGAGCCCGTTCCTGCGCGGTCCCTACCCGACGATGTACACGACCCAGCCCTGGACGGTCCGCCAGTACGCCGGTTTCTCGACCGCCGAGGAGTCCAACGCGTTCTACCGCCGCAACCTGGCCGCCGGCCAGAAGGGGCTCAGCGTCGCGTTCGACCTGGCCACCCACCGCGGCTACGACTCCGACCACCCGCGGGTGCGCGGCGACGTCGGCATGGCGGGCGTGGCGATCGACTCGATCTACGACGCCCGCACCCTCTTCGACGGCATCCCGCTCGACCAGATGAGCGTGAGCATGACGATGAACGGCGCGGTGCTCCCGGTGCTCGCGCTCTACATCGTCGCGGCCGAGGAGCAGGGGGTGAAGCCGGAACAGCTCACGGGGACCATCCAGAACGACATCCTCAAGGAGTTCATGGTCCGCAACACCTACATCTACCCGCCGGCGCCGTCGATGCGGATCATCTCCGACATCTTCAGCTACACCGCGGCCAAGATGCCCCGCTTCAACTCGATCTCGATCTCCGGCTACCACATCCAGGAGGCCGGCGCGACCAACGACCTCGAGCTCGCCTACACGCTGGCCGACGGCGTGGAGTACATCAGGGCCGGGCTCGACGCCGGCCTGGACATCGACGCGTTCGCGCCGCGGCTGAGCTTCTTCTGGGCGATCGGCATGAACTTCTTCATGGAGGTCGCCAAGCTCCGCGCCGCCCGCGCGCTGTGGGCCAGGCTGGTGCGCGAGTTCGACCCGAAGAACCCCAAGTCGCTCAGCCTGCGCACGCACAGCCAGACCAGTGGCTGGAGCCTGACCGCGCAGGACGTCTTCAACAACGTCCAGCGCACCTGCATCGAGGCGATGGCCGCGACCCAGGGTCACACCCAGTCGCTGCACACCAACGCGCTCGACGAGGCCATCGCGCTGCCGACCGACTTCAGCGCCCGGATCGCCCGCAACACCCAGCTGCTGCTGCAGCAGGAGAGCGGTACGACGCGCACCATCGACCCGTGGGCCGGCTCCTACTACGTCGAGCGGCTCACCCACGACCTGGCCACCCGCGCCTGGGCGCACATCCAGGAGGCCGAGGCGGCCGGCGGGATGGCCAAGGCGATCGAGCAGGGCATCCCGAAGATGCGCATCGAGGAGGCCGCCGCCCGCACCCAGGCGCGCATCGACTCCGGTGCGCAGCAGGTGATCGGCGTCAACACCTACCGGCTCGCGGCCGAGGACCCGCTCGACGTACTCAAGGTCGACAACGACGACGTCTACAAGCAGCAGGTCGCCAAGCTGGAGCGGCTGCGGGCGGAGCGCAGCGACGACGACGTACGACGGTCGCTCGAGGCGCTCACCGCGTCGGCGAGCGACGGGCACGTCCACGGCGGCTCGCTCGACGCCAACCTGCTCAAGCTGGCGGTCGACGCGGCGCGGGCCAAGGCCACGGTCGGCGAGATCTCCGACGCGCTGGAGAAGGTCTACGGGCGGCACCAGGCGGTGATCCGTACGATCAGCGGCGTGTACAGGTCCGAGGCCGCCACCGGCGGCGACGACAAGGTCCAGGCGGTGCTCGACGCCACCGCGGCGTTCGAGGAGTCCGAGGGCCGCCGTCCCCGGATCCTGGTCGCGAAGATGGGCCAGGACGGCCACGACCGCGGCCAGAAGGTCGTGGTCACCGCCTTCGCGGACCTCGGCTTCGACGTCGACGTGGGGCCACTGTTCTCGACGCCCGAGGAGGTCGCCCAGCAGGCGATCGACGCCGACGTGCACATCGTCGGCGTCTCCTCGCTCGCCGCCGGCCACCTCACGCTGCTGCCCGCGCTGAAGCAGGCGCTGGCCGACCAGGGCCGTCCCGACATCATGGTCGTGATCGGCGGGGTGATCCCGCCGGACGACGTGCCGACGCTGAAGGAGATGGGCGCGGCCGCGGTGTTCCCGCCGGGCAGCGTGATCGCCGACTCCGCGCTCGACCTGCTGGCCAAGCTGTCGGAGCAGCTGCACCACTGATGGCTCGGCCGATCGATGTCGAGGCCCTGGCGACCGGCGTACGCGAGGGCAACCGGGCGGCCGTGTCGCGGGCGATCACGCTCGTGGAGTCCAGCCGGCCCGACCATCGGACCGCCGCGCGGGAGCTGCTGGCGGCGCTGGCCGGTGACCGTGGCGACGTCGTACGAGTCGGGATCTCGGGTGTCCCCGGTGTCGGCAAGTCGACATTCATCGAGGCGCTCGGCAGTCACCTGACGGGCGAGGGGCACCGGGTCGGCGTACTCGCGGTCGACCCGTCGAGCGTGCGCACCGGCGGCTCGGTCCTGGGCGACAAGACCCGGATGGCCCGGCTGACCACCGACCCGAACGCCTACATCCGGCCCTCGCCCTCGGCCGGCACGCTCGGCGGCGTCGCGCGCGCGACGGTGCAGGCGATGAGCGTGCTCGAGGCCGCGGCGTACGACGTGGTGCTGGTCGAGACGGTCGGCGTCGGCCAGTCCGAGGTGACCGTGGCGGGGATGGTCGACACGTTTCTTTTCCTGACGCTGGCACGCACCGGCGACCAGCTGCAGGGCATCAAGAAGGGCATCCTCGAGATCGCCGACGTGATCGCAGTCAACAAGGCCGACGGCGACCGCGAGCAGGAGGCCCGGGTCGCCGCCCGGGAGCTCGCCGGCGCGCTCCGGCTGGTGCACGGCAAGGGGGAGTGGGCACCCACGGTGGTCACCTGCTCCGGCCTCACCGATGTCGGCGTCGACGACGTGTGGAAGCGGGTGCTCGAACACCGCGACCACCTCGGCACCGACGGCCTCGCCGCCAAGCGCGCCGAACAGCAGCTCGACTTCACCTGGGCACTGGTCCGCGACGAGCTCGAGCAGCGGCTGCGCCGGTCGCCGAAGGTCGCCGCCGTGCGCGATGAGATCCGGGCCGCCGTACTCTCCGGCGAGCTGGCCGCGCCCGCCGCCGCCGATCGCATCATCGCGGCGTACGACGAGGGCTGATCCGCCGGCCAGCCGCGGCCCCACTCACCGAGTACGACGCGCGCGCCCGGGATGCGGCCGTTGACCAGACCGACCGGTATCGCTCGACTAACCTTGGAGTGATGTACACGACCAGTCCCGCCCCCGACGAGGCTTCGCGGGTGATCGAGCGCGTCGTCGAGAAATACGACGACGAGCTCACCGAGCTGCGCCGCGATCTGCACGCCAACCCCGAGCTGTCCTGGGCCGAGACCCGCACCACCGATCTGGCCGCCCAGCGGCTGCTCGAGCTCGGGTACGACGTCACCCGGCTGCCGCGCACCGGTCTGATCGCCGACCTCGGCGCCGCCGGCCCGCTGATCGCGCTGCGCGCCGACCTCGACGCGCTGCCGGTCGACGACCGGACCGGCGACCCCTGGGCCAGCAAGGTGCCCGGCGTGGCCCACGCCTGTGGACACGACGTACACGTCGCGTCGCTGGTCGGCTCCGCGCTCGCGCTGGCCGAGCTCGAGCACCAAGGCCTGTTGGGCGCGAGGGTCAGGCTGCTCTTCCAGCCCGCCGAAGAGGTGATGCCGGGCGGCGCGCTCAGCCTGATCGAGCACGGCGCGCTCGAGGGCGTCGTACAGGCGTTCGGGCTGCACTGCGACCCGGGGCTGGACGTCGGCCGGATCGGGCTCCGGGTGGGTCCTCTGACCGGCGCGGCCGACGCCCTCGACGTACGCCTCACCGGCAGCGGCGGTCACACCTCGCGCCCGCACCTGACCGAGGACCTCACCTTCGCGCTCGGCACCCTGCTCACCGAGCTGCCCGCGGTGCTGTCGCGGCGGATGGACCCGCGATCCGGCGTCAGCGTCGTGTGGGGTGTCGTGCAAGCCGGGTCCGCGGCCAACGTCATCCCGTCGAGCGGCCGGGCCAGCGGCACGGTGCGGATGCTCGACGCAATGGCCTGGGCCGGCGCGGAGGAGCTGATCCGCGAGGTCGTCACCCAGATCGTGCAGCCGTACGGCGTGGTCGCCGACGTGACCTACACCCGCGGCGTACCACCGGTGGTCAACGAGCCGGGAGCCACCCGCGCCCTCGGCACCGCCGTCGAGCGGGTCGTCGGCGTCGAGGGCCACGTGCCGACACCGCAGAGCCTGGGCGGCGAGGACTTCGGTTGGTACCTCCACGAGGTTCCCGGCGCGATGGCCAGGCTCGGCACCCGCACGCCCGGGGGGCCGACGTACGACCTCCATCAGGGCAACCTGAGGGTCGACGACCGGGCCGTCGGCATCGGTGCGCGGGTGCTCGCCGAGGCCGCTGTCGAGGCCGCCAGAGTGGTCGGGCCCTAAAACCGCACGAATTGCGCCGTGAAATTTCGTTGATTACTGCCTCGTAACGGTTGCGCGATCTGCCGATTCTGGCCGGACGGTGGTACTAGGGTGAGCCGAGTTGCGGGCCGGTCCGAGGCCCGCCCTGTATCCATCCCTGAGGGGGCGTCTTGCGCAGCCTGAGCAAGTTTGCAGCCATAGCCGCCGTAGCGTCACTGACGCTGGTCGGCTGTGGCAATGACAACGACAACAAGTCCGGTTCGTCCGGCCAGATCACCGACGTCTGTAAGGACTCCTCGGGCAGCGGGCCCAAGGTGGGTCTCGCGTACGACGTCGGCGGCGTCGGCGACCAGTCGTTCAACGACTCCGCGACCGTCGGCATGAAGAAGGCGATCGACGACCTCGACGCCTCCTGCATCTCGGCCACGCCGGCCACCGCCTCGGAGAACGACGACCAGCGCGCCGAGCGGCTGCGCACCCTCGCCGACCAGGGGTTCAACCCGGTCATCGGCGTGGGCTTCATCTACTCCCCGGCTGCGGCGACCGTTGCGGCGGAGTTCCCCGACACCCAGTTCGCGGTGGTCGACGGCTACAGCACCTTCCTCACGAAGACGCCGCTGCCCAACCTGACCGACCTCACCTTCACCGAGGAGCAAGGGTCGTTCCTGGTCGGTGTGGCCGCCGCCCTGCAGACCAAGGCCAAGCACGTCGGCTTCGTCGGCGGCACCCACGGTGACCTGATCAAGAAGTTCGAGGCCGGGTACGTCGCCGGCGTACACGCGGTCGACCCGTCGATCAAGATCGAGGTCACCTACCTCACCGAGGACCCGAACGACGGCCAGACCGGCTTCCAGAACCCGCCCGGTGGCAAGGTCGCCGCCCAGGGTGAGCTCGACAAGGGCGTCGACGTGATCTACCACGCGTCGGGCAAGTCGGGCCTGGGGGTCTTCGAGGCCGTGGCCGCCGCCGGTGAGGGCAAGTGGGCGATCGGGGTCGACTCCGACCAGTACCTCACGGCCAGTGCCGACGAGAAGTCGCACATCCTGACCTCGATGATCAAGCGGGTCGACACCGCGGTCTACGACGACATCAAGGCGTTCGCCGACGGGAAGCCGCTGACCGGCTACCAGGTGTTCGACCTGGCCCACGACGGCGTCGGCTACTCCACCTCGGGCGGCTTCGTCGATGCCTACAAGTCGCAGATCGACGATTACGCCGATCAGATCAAGAGTGGCGCGCTGAAGGTTCCGACCGTGCCCTGATCCGGGCCTGGGCCCAGGGTTTGAGTCGTCTGTGCGAGCCCGGGGGCAGCCGCTAGGTTGTCCCTGGGTTCGCCACGTTTCGAGGAGTTCCGATGGCTTCAGCAGATGCCGCGACCGCCACCGCCACCGCGACCGAGGCGGTCCGGGTCGAGGGGATCACCAAACGGTTCCCCGGGGTCGTCGCCAACCGCGACATCTCGTTCGCGGTCCGCGCCGGCACCATCCACGCGCTGGTCGGCGAGAACGGCGCCGGCAAGTCGACGCTGATGAAGATCCTCTACGGCGTTCAGAAGCCGGACGAGGGGACCATCGAGATCAACGGCGAGCCGGTCAGCCTGCATTCGCCGGCCGATGCCATCGTCCGAGGCGTCGGCATGGTGTTCCAGCACTTCCAGCTCGCCGACAACCTGACCGTGCTCGAGAACGTCGTACTCGGGGCGGAGCGGCTGCACGGCATCGGCGCCGCCGCCCACGCGGAGATCAAGCGGATCTCCGACACCTATGGCTTCGGGCTCGATCCCGACGAGCTGGTCGAGACCCTGGGGGTCGGTGAACGGCAGCGGGTGGAGATCGTCAAGGTCCTGTATAGAGGTGCCCGGATCATCATTCTCGACGAGCCCACCGCCGTACTCGTGCCGCAGGAGGTGGACGCCCTGTTCGCGAACCTCCGGGGGCTCAAGAAGCAGGGGCACACGCTCATCTTCATCTCCCACAAGCTCGACGAGGTGCGGGCCATCGCCGACGAGATCACCGTGATCCGTCGCGGCACCACCGTCGAGACGGTGCTGCCGAGCGAGGTCACCAGCCGGCAGCTGGCCGAGCTGATGGTGGGTTCGGAGCTGCCGTCGCCCAGCACCCAGGAGTCGACGGTGACCGACCAGGTCCGGCTGCAGCTGGCCGGGGTCGAGGCCCGTGACCCGTTCGACCGGGTGCTGCTCTCGGATATCGACCTGACGGTGCACGCCGGCGAGGTTCTCGGCATCGCGGGGGTCGAGGGGAACGGCCAGACCGAGCTCGTCGAGGTCATCACCGGCATGCTGGCGCTCAGCGCCGGCACGATCCGGCTCGGCGAACACGACCTGACCAGGATGCCCACCCGGCGACGCCGCGAGCTCGGCGTCGGGGTGATCCCGGAGGACCGGCAACGTTATGGCCTGCTCCTGGACTCGCCCCTCTGGGAGAACCGGATCCTGGGCTTCCAGACCCGGCCGCCCGCGGTCAACGGGGTCTGGATCTCGCGCGGCGGCGCCCGCGCCGACACGGCCCGGATCATCGAGCAGTACGACGTCCGCACGCCCGGCGTCGACACCAGAGCCCGGGCGCTGTCCGGAGGCAACCAGCAGAAGTTCATCGTCGGCCGCGAGATGGCGGGCGAGCCGCAGCTGCTGATCGCGGCACACCCGACGCGTGGCGTCGACGTGGGCGCCCAGGCGGCGATCTGGGACCACATCCGGGCGGCCCGCCGCGACGGACTCGCCGTACTCCTGATCTCGGCGGACCTCGACGAGCTGATCGGACTGTCCGACTCGATCAAGGTGCTGCTTCGCGGGCGGGTGGTCGGCGACTTCGACCCGCAGTCCGTGACTCCGGAACAGCTGGGCTCCGCGATGACCGGGGCAGGGAGGGACTGATGGAGCTGGTGAGACGGATCGGCCTGGGGCTGGCGGCCCCGGCGCTGGCCTTCGTGATCGCGGCGGTGCTGTCGACCGTGCTGCTGGTGAGCACCGGCGCCGACGCAGGCAAGTTCTGGGACACCATGCTGACGGCTCCCGAGGACCGGAACCTGGTCAACATCATCAACGGCGCCGCGGTGCTCTACCTGTCCGGGATCGCGGCCGCGATCGGGTTCCGGATGGGCCTGTTCAACATCGGCGTGGAGGGGCAGTACCGCATCGGCTCCTTCGCCGCCGCCGTGGTGGCCGGTGAGGCGTGGCTGCCGGGCAAGGCGAACACCCTGCTCGCGATACTGGCCGCCATGGCCGCGGGTGCGCTGTGGGCCGGGATCGCCGGCCTGCTGCGGGTGACCCGCGGCGTCAGTGAGGTCATCGCGACGATCATGCTCAACGCGGTGGCGGGCCTGCTGGTCGGCTACCTGGTGAAGAAGGTCGGCGTCAGCACCGGCGTGTCCACCAACACCAAGCCGATCCCGGAGGACGGCTGGGTGGGTGGCTTCCAGATCTTCAGCGGCGTCACCGCGGAGGTCCGCGGGCTCGCGCTCCTCGCGCCGATCGCCGGGATCGCCTTCTACATCCTGGTCAACCGCACTACCTTCGGCTTCAACCTGCGGGCTACCGGGCAGAACCAGTCCGCCGCCGTCGCGTCGGGAGTCGACGTGAAGCGGATGGTCGTCATCTCCATGCTGCTGTCCGGCCTGGTCGCGGGGCTGATCGGGATGCCGACGCTGTTCGGTGACGCCCACAACTACGGTTCGTCGTTCCAGATCGGCCTCGGCTTCACCGGGATCGCGGTGGCCCTGCTCGGCCGCAACAACCCCGTCGGCATCGCGTTCGCGGCGCTGATCTTCGCCTTCCTCGACGACCGGTCCGGGCTGCTCAACATCCTGGCCGGGATCTCGCCGGAGATCATCGCGGTGACCCAGGGGCTGATCGTGCTCGCCGTCGTCATCGCCTACGAGATCGTCCGGCGCTACCGCGTCAACCTCGAACAGGCGGCCGTGGCCAGACAGATCGTCGAGTCCACACACGAGGAGGCTCGCGCATGACGCTCGCCCCGCCCATTCCGCTGGCCGCCCCGCCGCCGGCCGAGGAAGCCCGACGCGAACGGCTGCTGCGCGGGTTGCTCTGGTTCGTCGGCGCCTTCGTGCTGGTGTCCCTGGTCCGGGTGGTCACCGGCGCGATCGACGTCGACTCGTCCGGCGCGCTGCGAGGCTCACTGGTGGCCGCCGTACCCATCGCCCTCGCCGGCCTTGGTGGTCTTTGGTCCGAGCGGGCCGGTGTGGTCAACATCGGGCTCGAGGGCATGCTGGTCATGGGCGCCCTGGGCGCCGGTTACTTCGGCTATCACTACGGCGTGGTCGTCGGCGTACTCGGCGGGATCCTGCTGGGGCTGCTCGGCGGCGCCGTACACGCCTTGGCGACGGTCGTCTTCGGGGTCGACCACATCGTGTCCGGCGTGGCCATCAACATCATCGCGCCCGGCCTGGCGGCGTTCCTGGCCAAGGCCCTGTTCAGCGACATCCCCGGGGGCGGTCCGACCCAGTCGCCGCCGCCAGGTCACCCGCCGACGCTCACGATCGGGCCGGTGGCCGACTGGGCGGCCGAACTCGAGGCCAAGCACTGGTTCGTGATCAGCGACCTGTCCGCGATGCTCGGCGCGCTGGTGCGCGAGCTGTCGTCCCTGACCATCGTCGCCCTGCTGCTGATCGTCGCGACCGCGTGGGTGCTGTGGCGGACGTCGTTGGGGTTGCGGCTGCGGTCCGTCGGCGAGTCGCCGTCCGCCGCGGAGTCGCTCGGTGTCAACGTCTACCGCTACAAGATCATCGCCGTGCTCGTCTCCGGGTCCCTGGCCGGGCTCGGCGGTGCGTACCTGGCGATGGTGTCGTCGCAGGGCTACCAGAACGGCATGGTCAACGGGATCGGCTACATCGGCCTGGCCGCGATGATCTTCGGCAACTGGCGGCCGGCCGGCATGCTGGTCGGGGCCGCGCTGTTCGGCTACACCCGAACGCTTCAGCTGCGCGGCGGCACCGACTCCCTGCACGCGCTGCTGCTGGTGATCGCGGTGCTGCTCGTCGTCGTGGCCCTGCGCCAGCTGCTGACCGGGCAGCGTCGTCGCGCGATCGTCACCACGGTCTTCGGGGCGGCCTTCCTGGCTTGGTTCCTGACCACCGACAGCGTCGACGCGGCGTTCACCGGCATGGCGCCGTTCCTGGCCACCCTGTTCGTGCTCGCCTTCGCCTCGCAGAAGCTGAGGATGCCGGCGGCCGACGGGCAGATCTACCGCAAGGGCTCGGCGGGCTGACGTGGCGGAGTTCGACTGGGAGCCACTGGTCGAGGCGGCCCGGGAGGCGATGGGCCACGCGTACGCGCCGTACTCTCGCTTCCCGGTGGGTGCGGCGGCGCTCGTCGACGACGGCCGGGTGGTCACCGGCTGCAACGTCGAGAACGCGTCGTACGGCGTGGGGTTGTGCGCCGAGTGCGGCCTGGTCTCGCAGCTGCATCTCACCGGGGGTGGCCGACTGACCCACGTCGTCTGCGTCGACGGCCATGGCGAGGTGCTGATGCCGTGCGGGCGCTGCCGCCAGCTGCTCTTCGAGAACGGCGGCCCCGAGCTGCTGCTGCGCACCCGCTCGGGTGTACGCCGGATGGCCGACGTGCTGCCCGACGCGTTCGGTCCGGAGACCCTGGGTGCCTACCGTTACGGCGATTGACCTCGGCTCGCCCGAGCTGGTGGCCGACCCCTATCCCTTCCTGGCCGCCGAGCGGGCTCGGGCGCCGCTGGCCTGGCACGACGGGCTCGGCATGTTCCTGACCTTCGACCACGCCTCCGCCGGCGCGGCGCTGCGCGACCGTCGCCTCGGGCGGATCTGGCGCGACCGCGAACCGGCCGGCTATCTCGAGCCGTTCAACCTGCTCCATCGCAACCAGATGATGGAGAACGAACCGCCCGCGCACACCCGGCTGCGCCGACTGGTGTCCGGTGCCTTCTCGCGGGGCCGGATCGACCGGCTCAGGCCGCGGGTGACCGAGCTGGCGTCGACGCTGCTCGACGAGGTAGACCCGACCGGCTTCGACGTGATCGCGGCGTACGCCGAGCCGCTCCCGGTACTGGTCATCGCCGAGCTGCTGGGAGCGCCGTACTCCCTGGTGCCGCAGCTGCGGCAGTGGTCTCAGGCCATCGTGCGGATGTACGAGCCGGCGCCCTCGGAGGCCGTCGTCGACGCGGCGGTCCGGGCCGCCACCGACTTCGCCGACGCGATCCGGGAGCTGGCTCGGGACCGGGCCGGCGCGCCTCGCGACGACCTGATCACCGACCTGGTCGCGGCTCGGGACGGCGCCGCACGGCTCACCGAGGACGAGGTGGTGGCGTCCGCCGTACTCCTTCTCAACGCCGGCCACGAGGCCTCGGTCAACGTCTTCGGCAACGGCCTGGCCGCGATGTTGGCGCGCGGGCTGCGGCCTGTAGCCGACGTCGCCCTCACCGTGGAGGAGATGCTGCGGTTCGACTCGGCGCTGCAGCTCTTCGAGCGTACGGCGACCGCTCCGGTCGAGCTGGCCGGCACCGTCATCGAGCCCGGTCAGAAGGTCGCCGTCCTGCTGGGCGCGGCCAACCGCGACCCGGCGGTCTTCGAGCGGCCGGACGCACTCGACCCGGTCCGGAGCCCCAACCCGCACCTGGCCTTCGGGGCCGGCCTGCACTTCTGTCTCGGCGCGCCGCTGGCCCGGATGGAGCTTGTGGAGTCCGTGACCGCGCTGTTCGCGCGGTTCCCGGGGCTGCGGCTGGTGGGGGAGCCGCGGTCGCGGGGCACTTTCGTGCTGCGCGGTTACGAGTCGGTGCGAGTGGCCGGCGTCTGAGACGATCCGAGTGACGAAGGAGTGAGAGTGGCCGAGCACGACGCGGTCGAGGTCATCGCCGCCAAGCGGGACCGGGCCGAGCTGACCGACAGCCAGATCGACTGGGTCATCGACGCCTACACCAGGGGCGGGGTGGCCGACGAGCAGATGTCGGCGTTGGCGATGGCCATCCTCCTCAACGGGATGAACCGCCGCGAGATCGCCCGCTGGACCGGCGCGATGATCGCGTCGGGTGAGCGGATGGACTTCTCCACGCTCTCGCGGCCGACCGCCGACAAGCACTCCACGGGTGGTGTCGGCGACAAGATCACGCTGCCGCTGGCGCCGCTGGTCGCCGCCTGCGGGGTCGCGGTGCCGCAGCTGTCCGGGCGCGGGCTGGGTCACACCGGTGGCACTCTCGACAAGCTCGAGGCGATCCCCGGCTGGCGGGCGACGCTGTCCAACCAGGAGCTGCTGGCCCAGCTGGAGTCGGTCGGCGCGGTGATCTGCGCGGCCGGCGACGGTCTGGCGCCGGCCGACAAGAAGCTCTACGCGCTGCGTGACGTGACCGGAACAGTCGAGTCGGTGCCGCTGATCGCCTCCTCGATCATGTCGAAGAAGATCGCCGAGGGCACCGGCGCGCTGGTGCTCGACGTGAAGGTGGGCACCGGCGCGTTCATGAAGGACCTCGACATGGCCCGCGAGCTCGCCAGCACCATGGTCGCGCTGGGCACCGACGCCGGCGTACACACGGTGGCGCTGCTGACCGACATGTCGACCCCGCTCGGCCGCACCGCCGGCAACGCGCTCGAGGTCGCCGAGTCCGTGGAGGTACTGGCCGGGGGCGGGCCGGCCGACGTGGTCGAGCTGACCCTGGCGCTGGCCCGCGAGATGCTCGCCGGCGCGGGCGTGACCGACGTCGACCCGGCCGACGCGCTGGCCGACGGCCGCGCGATGGATGCGTGGACGGCGATGATCCGGGCCCAGGGCGGCGACCCGTCCGCGCCGCTGCCGACCGCGCGCGAGACCCACGTGGTGACGGCACCCGCGACCGGCGTACTCACCCGGCTCGACGCCCTGGCGGTCGGGCTGGCGGCCTGGCGGCTGGGCGCGGGACGGGCCCGCAAGGAGGATCCCGTGCAGGCCGGCGCCGGCGTGGTCTGGCACGCGCGCCCGGGTGACGAGGTCAGCGAGGGTACGCCGCTGTTGACCCTGCACACCGACGAGCCGGAGCGCTTCGATCGGGCCCTGGCCGCGTTGGAAGGCGGCTATGAGGTCGGTACGGCGTACTCGCCCGGACCCCTCGTCATCGACCGGATCGGCTGACCGCGCGCGACCTCACCCCAGCAGGAGTACGACGGTCTCGGCGACGCACGCCGGCTTGGCCTCGGCCTCGATCTCGATCGTGTGCCGGACCGTGAGCTGGAGGCCGGCCGGCACCTCGGTCACCTCGGCGATCGAGACATGGGAGCGGACCCGCTTGCCGACCTTCAGGGGCGCGGGGAACCGGACCTTGTTGACGCCGTAGTTGAGCTTGGCGCCCGGGGTCTGCAGCGTGAAGACCTGGCTGCCGAGCCACGGGATCAGCGACAGGGTGAGGTAGCCGTGCGCGATCGTGCCACCGAACGGTCCGCTCTTGGCCCGCTCGACGTCGACGTGGATCCACTGGTGGTCGCCGGTGGCGTCGGCGAACTTGTTGACCCGGGCCTGGTCGATCTCGACCCAGTCGCTGGTGCCGAGCTCGTCGCCGGCGGCTGCCGCGACCTCGTCGAAGGCGGTGAACACGCGCATGCGGGGCTCCTCGGTTGAGACGGACTCTTCGCAACCTACCGTCAGCCAAATCGCCCCGAGTGATCACCCTAGGGTTCGGCAATGACCCGATCGTGCAGTATCGAATTCGCTCCGGCAGGCACTTGATGGAGGTAACGATCCCCCATCGCAAGGAGTAACACATGCGTACCCATCGCATCGCCACCGTCGTCGGCGCAGCTGTCGCCGCCGTCGCCCTCGCCGCCTCTCCCGCGGCCGCCGGAAGCGCTCACTTCATCGGCAACCTGACCACCGCTTCGGCCTCGGGCGCTGACCTCACGGTGCAGTTCAAGGAAGCCGGTCTCGAGAGCGGTTCGGTGGAGACGGTGCAGGTCACTGCCCACCTTGACGCGACGTACCAGTGCATCAACAACGGCGGGCACAACCCGGACGACCCGAAGAAGACGACGATCAGTGCCGACGTCTCCAAGAGTGGTCAGTTCACCGCGGGCAAGAACGGCAACATCAACGGCTCGCTGACCGTCTCGGCGCCGGCCGCCGCGACCGTTCTCGACTGCCCGAACGGCCAGACGGCGACGCTCACTGTCGTCACCTGGAGCAACATCTCCATCGCTGACCTGACCAGCGGGGCCTTCCTCGCGATCCCGGGTACCTTCACCTCGGGCTCGCCGGTCAACTGACCTCGCGAACCGGTCACCCCTCCCCGACGGGGGTGCGAGTATGGCGCCATGCCTCTCGCACCCCCGTCGTCTCTTTCCCTCGAAGTGGTACGACGCGCGCCCAAGGTCCTCCTGCACGACCACCTCGACGGCGGGCTCAGGCCGGCCACGATCGTCGAGCTGGCCGCTCAGGTGGGGCACGAGCTGCCGTCGACCGACCCTGACGCGCTCGGCGACTGGTTCGCCGATGCCGCCGACTCCGGCAGCCTGGTGCGCTATCTCGAGACCTTCGACCACACCGTCGCGGTGATGCAGACCGCACCCGCGCTGACCCGGGTGGCCCGCGAGTGCGTCGAGGACCTGGCCGCCGACGGGGTGGTCTACGCCGAGATCCGCTACGCGCCCGAGCAGCACCTCGACGCCGGCCTCACGCTCGACGAGGTCGTGGCCGCCGTACAGCAGGGGCTGGAGGAGGGCGCCGAGGGCCGGCCGATCGTCGTCCGCCAGCTGCTGACCGCGATGCGGCACGCCGCGCGGTCGATGGAGATCGCCCAGCTCGCCGTCGCCTGGCGCGACCGCGGGGTGGCCGGCTTCGACATCGCGGGCGCGGAGGCCGGGTATCCACCGACCCGGCACCTGGATGCCTTCGAGTACCTCCAGCGCGAGAACTTCCACTTCACCATCCACGCCGGTGAGGCGTTCGGGCTGCCGTCGATCTGGCAGGCGATCCAGTGGTGTGGCGCCGACCGGCTGGGCCACGGCGTACGCATCGTCGACGACATCACCGTCCACGACGACGGGTCGGTCGAGCTGGGCCGGCTGGCGTCGTACGTCAGAGACAAGCGGATCCCGCTCGAGATGTGCCCGGCCTCCAACATCCAGACCGGGGCCGCGGACTCGATCGCCGAACACCCGATCGGGCTGCTCACCCGGCTGCGCTTCCGGGTCACCGTCAACACCGACAACCGGCTGATGAGCCGGACCTCCATGTCGGCCGAGATGATGTCGCTGGTCGAGGCGTTCGGCTACGACATCGACGACCTGCGGTGGTTCGCGATCAACGCGATGAAGTCGGCGTTCCTGCCGTTCGACGAGCGGCTCGCGATCATCGACGACGTCATCAAGCCCGGGTACGCCGCCCTGCTCGCCCAGGCGGCTACAGCCGAGGCGTGATCACGGCCCACGGCACCGGCCAGCCGCCGCAGCCGCGCAGCTTCCCGGCCACGAAGGCCTCTCGGGTGACCGTCACCCGACGTCCGCTCGCGGGGTCGTAGACCCGGGCCGTCCGGTCGTCCCCGGACAAGGCGAGTACGACGTGTCGCGGCAGGATCCGGCTGCCGACGTACCCGGCTACCAGGTGCCGCGCCGCCAGCCCCTCCTGCAGCCGGTCCCACGCGGCCGCCCGTCGCCCCGGCAGGATCGTGCGTACCTCATAGCGGCCCCCGGGCACCCCGCTGTGCGCCGACAGCTCGGCCGCCAGCGCCCAGGGCTGCGTCCCGAGCGCCCGCGGCCACCCGATCTGGGTCAGCCGCATCCGGTTCGTCCGCCGATGCAGCGCCAGCACCTCCCGCCGGAACCGCTCGACGATCCCACTCCCGTCGCCGACCATCGTGCGCGCGAATGCCGCGTCGTTGACCAGCCGCGCCACCACCAGCGCCGACGGCCCGCAGCTGCGGGCGTCGGGCTGCACCAGCCCCGCCGCGAACGCTCGCTCGACCACGTCATCCACCAGCACAGCGTGTCATACGGGGTCCCGGGTGCCCAGCAGCCGAACTCAGCCGTTCGAGAGTGGCGCCGTACTCAGCGCCCTTGCCGGGCGCAGCAACAAGAACGAAGCAACCGCCGCTCCGATTGAGGCCACCGCACCTGCCGCGAGACTCAATCCCATGTCGAACAGGAGATCCAGCTGTATCTGATGCTGTTTGCTCATGGTCAGGCATTCGCCCATGCTCGTGTCCGCCTGACCGCAGCCTGCTGTGGTTGCGCCAGTCCCCGACCAGGCGAATCCGGTCAGCACGGCGGCCATCACGAACAGCACAAGGCCAAGGCCAGCGAAGAGCGCCACGGCCAATCTGGCCTCGTGTGGCACAACGGTTTGGATCGACATGCGTGCGGGTCCTCTCGGGTCAGTGACGTCGCAGGTGACCGTAGCCTAGGAATACCGAGACCTGATGTGGCACGAGCCTGCGAAGCCGAATGAACGGGTCATCCTGGCGAAGCACGATCCTCGCCAGCCACAGGCTCTGCGGCCCGGCGGTGACCAGGTCCGAATGAGAGTCCGTCAGGTCGGGGTCCATGCGCCGTGGTCCTTCATGTCGCCGACGTCGTCCATGCTGAGGCTCGGCCAGTCGTTGTTGGCTGAGAGACCGGAGAGCCCGCCGTTGAGCTGGCGCCAGGTATCGGTGTCCGCCGACGTGTTCTCGTCGTAGAAGGATGCAAGGTCGAGCGTCAGCTGCTCCACGTACAGCACCACGTCGGCGACCGCCTTGACTGCCGGTCCGATGTCGAGCGTTAGGAGTTTGCCCACGTCGGTGCCCTCGTCGATGGCGTCGACGACATCTCGGGCGTAGTCGAAGAGCGCTCTCAGGAAGCCATTCCTAATGTCCTTAAGCTGCTTTCTGCTGTGCATGCAGGCTGTGGCGGCAGTCCTAAGACCGCTTGTGATGGCGTCGATGGCGTCGCACTGCTCGGCTGCCAGTCCCTTGTAGGAAATCCATGCATTGCCCTCCCAGTGCTTGCCGACCGCGCGGACCATGCGCTGGATGGACACCTTCTCGTCTACGAGCCTGGAGGCCGCATCGTTGTAGTACTGGTTGAGGTCGAAGAGCGCGTCGGGATCACCGGTCAGCTGTCCGGCCTTGTTCCAGATCTTGCCGCAGCCGTCGCTGAACGCGTCCCAGATCTCCTGGAACGCGGTCTCCAGGTTGGTCGCCGAGTGATGGGCGAGAAGCGCGGCGCCGGGCGATGCGGACATCAGTCCGGAGCCGAGCCAACTGTCGTCCCACTTCCTGCGGACACCATCGATCGCGGTCTTGATGCCTTGCTCTACCTGGTCGAGGTGGGTCTGTACGTCGTCCTGGAACGCCAGGTAGCTCTGGCTTAGTCCGCCGTTGTCCATCGGCTGGTAGTTCATCGCGGGGTCCCATCGAGGTGGTGGAAGGTGTCGGCGACGTCCAGGTCGGTGGCGCCGAAGTCGCGCGCCGTCTTCCTGAGCAGATCGGCGATGGTCTGCATGCGCCGCTCACCCTGCGAGAGGGCATCGGTCATGCTTGTGATGAAGGTGTCGTGCTGACGTCCGATGTCTGCTCGGCAAGCCAGCAAACCGAACGCCGAGCCGTACGACTCGCCGTTGGAAGCGATTGCCTTCGCGATCCGGACCTCCTCAGCAACGCCGTCCCAACCAGCCGCTGCCTTCACGAGTTCGTCGAGGTCGGCTCGCAACGTCATGGTCAGGCCGCCTTCGGGTAGCCGGTGGACGCCTCGAGCAGGGCGCGCTCGAGGTGCTCGGGCCGAGCAGCGGCCAGCCAGCATTGGTCGACGGCGACGAGCGTCAGGTCGCCGGTGCCACTGCGTCGCACGGTGACGAAGCCGTTGATGGAAGTGGTGGTCGAGCCCGGCAGGGTCCGCGCCCGGAGGACCTCCGAGCCACGCCGCGGGCCGCCGACGGCCAACGGCCGCGCGCCGGAGAGACGTTCGTGGCCGAGTCGCAGCCACTCGTCGTAGGCCCCGCTGGTCGTCAGCGACCGCGACAGCCGCACCGCGTCGGCGGCCAGCCAGGCGTCGCGCAGGGCGTCGGACAGAGCGGCCGCGAACCGGAGCCGCCCCACATCGAGCACGCGTACGCCGACCACGCGCGCGCTCGCGTCGAGGACGATCCGGAGCCGTCCTTCCCGATCTTCGCCGGTTGCGTCGGGCACCTCCTGCCAGGCGTCGGTGCCGTGGGCCTCCTGGATCAGGGCCAACCGCCGGCGTACCTGCATTTCGAGACCGAGCACGTCTCTCCCCCAATACTTACGTTTGCTTACGTTTGCATCTGTTATCCCACAGTTATGGGTGTGCCAAACCCGCGGAGGCGATCTTGTGGAGAAGCAGGGCGGAGGAGGTGGCCCGACTACGCGGTTGTTTGGTTGAGCCACGTTGAACCGATCAAACGCGTCGTGGTCGATCAGCGGCCCAGCCCCGGCTCCAGCCCGGGCCCAGCCGGCGGCCCAGGCTCAGTGCCGGGCGGGACATCGGCGTACCGGCGAGCCTCGGGCTGGCGGGTGGAGGGTCAGCTGTGGGCTTCGACCTGCAGGCGGGCGATGGTCTCGTACGCCTGGTCGGGGGTGACGGCGCGGCAGCCGAGCGACACGGCCCGCGCGACGACCCGGCGCTGGTCGCGCAGCAGGACCAGGCCGCGGCGCACCAGGACCAACGGCGGCTTGCGACGCTCGCGCAGGTCCCGGGTGAGGCGGCGCCAGAAGGTGATGAGCGGATGCTGGCGGACGCAGAGGGCGGCGGCCAGGAGTCCGCGGTCGGCGCAGGCGGCGACGATCTCCTGCGCGAACAGCCCCTCGGCCACGAACAGCCGGTGGGAGTCCAGCTCGACCGGGTGTACGCCGGTCCGGCCGTCGTGCGCGATGTCGTAGACCGGCACGGACGCGCGACCCGTCGTACACAGGAGCTCGATGGTGTCGAGAGCGTCGTCTGCCAGCCAGGAGTCGGGGTGGTCCCAGTCGACGAGGCCGGAGTTCGAGCCCGACGCGATCCGCGGCAGCGAGGGGTCGGAGCCGTCCTTGTAGAAGTCGTCGAGGCGCAGCACCGGCAACCCGGTGCGTTCGCCGAGCCGCGACTTCCCAGCCCCGCTCGGGCCGGCCAGGACGATCACGCGAGCATGCACCCGGACATTCTCCCGGGTGACGAGGATTGCGCCCGACCGGGGGCCGCGCAGGATCCACGCCTGATCCGCCTCGGAGCCTTCGTTTTCGGCGGGACGAGCGGGTCACGCGCAGGTAGCTCGGCTCAGTTACTGAACGGTTAACAACCTGGCCCGTTCGTGCCTTATCCTCTGCCGGATGGAGTTCGGTTGACAGGAGGGGTCAACGATGGGCTCGGGAGCACACGCAGCACCAAAATCACCGCGTAGTCGTCGGGGGACGACGGCGTGGTACGTCGGCATTGCCGCACTGTCCCTGATCGCGGCGGGGACCGTCTTCAAGCTGAAGCTCGCGTCGCCGGAGGCCACCGCCGACGGCAGTAACTGCGCGCACGTAGACACCGTTCGGGTCGCCGTCACGCCGGCCCTGTCCGGCATGGTGACCAAGGCGGCGGCCGCCGTGGCGAAGGACTGCCGCCGGATCGACGTGGTCACCTCGGCGTCCGACGCCGTCGTACGCGACCTGCTCGGCGCGGGCACCCGACCCGACCTGTGGGTCCCGGACTCGTCGGCCTGGGTCGCCCGGCTGACCGCGTCGCATCAGGCCGCGCAGGTGGTTTCGCCTGCCCTGGCCAGCAGCCCGGTGATCCTGGTCGGCGGCCCGATCGCGACCGTGCCGAACAGTTGGACCGCCGCGCTGCAGTCGGGTCAGGTGGCCATGCCCGACCCGCTCGCCAGCGGTGTCGGCGCGCTCGCCCTGGTCGCGCCGCGGGCCGAGATGGCCGTGACCGGGTACGGCGACGAGCAGGTCCGGCAGCTGCTCGTCCCGCTTGCCCAGGCGTACGGCGAGCACCGCGCCGACGGTCGTCCCGACGACGTCGCCCTCACCTCGCTCACCGGCGCCACCCGCAAGCTGATCCCGGTCACCGAGCAGGCCTACCTCAGCGCGGCCAAGACCAACTCGACGGTCCAGCCGTTGACCCCGCGGACCGGAGCGCCCCTGCTGACCTACCCGCTGGTCGCGCCCAACGGCGCCTCGGTGCCGGTACTGCAGGCCGGCCGGGAGCTCAGCGCCTGGTTCGAGACGGGCGACGGGCACAAGGCCCTCGCCTCGGCCGGTCTCCGGCGTGGCAACGGGTCGCCCGAGGACCTTTCGGCCGCGCTCACCGGGGTCAAGACGATGCCGGTCGCGGACCCGATCTCGGTCGCCGGCGACCTGCACACCTGGCAGGTGGTCAGTGTCCCGTCCAGCCTGTTGGCGGTCTTCGACGCGTCCGGGTCGATGGACTTCGACGCGGGCGGCCACACCAGGATGCAGCTGGCGGTCGGCGTGGCCACGACGGCGCTGGGCCGAGTGTTTCCCGACCATGCCCGGATCGGGCTGTGGGTCTTCTCGATCGATCAGGGCGGCAAGGGTCAGGACTGGCGCGAGCTGGCCCCTATCCGGCGCCTCGACGAGAAGGTCAACGGCTCAACCCAGCGGGCGCTCCTGCTCGGGTTGGCGCCACGGATGCTCGGCATGACCCATGGCGGCACGGGCCTCTACGACACCACGCTCGCGGCGTACAAGGCGGCCCAGGCGGCCTACGACCCCAACTACGCCAACTCGCTGGTCCTGCTGACCGACGGCGCGAACGACGACCCCGGATCGATCTCCATGGAGCGGCTGCTCGCCGAGCTGAAGTCACTGCACGACCCCCAGCGACCCGTCCGCATCATCGGCATCGCGATCAGCAATGACGCCGACTTCAAGTCGCTCGACCGGATCTCGCGCTCGGTGGGCGGGCACGCCTACTACGCGGAGAACCCCCAGGACATCACCAAGGTGTTCGCGCAAGCGCTGCTCGACCGCTGACCCGGTCGGCCGGCACTCACGCAGGGTGCCAGCTAACCGGCCTTCGGTGGGCCGGGACTCAGGCGGGTTGGTAGTTGTGCGGGTCGTTGAGTACGTCGGCGTTGGCGGCCTCCACCATGGGCCACTTGTTCTGCGGCAGACCGCGCGAACCGTTGGCCAGCTGGCGCCAGGTGACGGACGCCGTCGTGCACTGCTCGATCAGGAACTCGACCAGGATGTCCGCCAGGTCGACGATGTTGCCGTAGACGGTCTTGGCGATCTCGATCATCGCGGGCACCTCGAACGAGATGATCGCGTCGGCCTCCGTCGCCTTCTCGAAGCAGGCCAGGACGTCGCCGACCCAGCCCAAGAACTCCTTGGCCAGCTTGCGCCACAGGGTGAGGATCTTGTTGGCCGCGGTGGTGGTCAACGTCGAGCCGGCGTCCATCGCCATGCTGAGGTTGAGCAACCCGGTGTCCTCCGTGGTCGCGACGGCCTTGTAGTTGTCGGCGGCGTATCCCTTCCAGTCGTGCTGGAAGATGACCATCTTCTGCGCCAGGTCACCCTCAACGTAGATCTTGGCCTTGACGTCGGAGAAGGCCTTTGCATAGTCGATCAACGACATCGGCCGGCCCGCAAGGTCCCCGACCGCGTCCCACACGTTCGTGAGTACGTCGTCCCACATGCGGTCGATGGCGGGAAGGATCTCGTTGTTCCACTTGTCGATCGCGTCGTCGATGTCACCGAAAAGGTGGCCGAAGAACCCGCCGATGCCGCTGGCCGCGTCGTTCAGCATGTCTGCGATCCGCTTGATCTGATTGTTGAGGTCGGTTGCGAAGGTCTCCATGTCCTCCTGGATTCCGTCGCACAGGTCTTCGAAGTAGCTGACTTCGGCCATGGTTGTCTCACTTGCCTTCGAGGATCTTCTTGAGCGCACCGACATCGGTGGCCACGGTGGAGTCGACGCCGTCGTACGCGTTCGCGGCCGAGTTGAGCGCGGCCTCGAGGTAGAGGAAGCAGCGCTTGGCGTCCTTCAGCGCGGTGTCCATCGCGTTGGTCCAGGTGTTGTAGTGATCTTCGACCTCGTTGAGTCCCGCCAGCCACCCGAAGTCCTCGCCCTTGCCGATCGCGCTGGCGACCAGGGTTTCGGCTGTCCCGATGTCACCTGCGTGGCCCTTCCACAGGCCGGCATGGGTGCGGAGGGTCTGACTCTGTACTTGGTAGGAACCGAGGTCGGTCATCGCAGGTCTCTCTTCGTGTAGGCGTCGGTGAATGCCTCGAGGACGGCCTTGGCCAGGTTCGAGGCGGTGGCGTTCAGAAGCCATCCCGGCTCGGCGGTGACGCTTCCGAACGAGTTGGCCGGGGGCAGGTCGACGGCTACGCAGCCGTTGGAGGACACGCCGGTCGCCTCGCGGGAGCCGAAGGCCGGAGAGGCATCGAGGCGAGACTCGCGGCGGGTGCGGTGTCGGTGCAGCAGGTCTCCCGGCCGAGTGACGAATGCGATCGGCCCTCCGTTGGCCACCGGTCGAGGCTCGTCGCGACCGCGCCGAGCCGGCTCCTTGCGAGGAAGGCGAGCCGCCAACGCCGCGGCGTACGCCGCCTTGCACGCCTTCGCGAGTGCCGACGGCTGACGCACCTTGTCGATGGCGTGGATGTTGACCGCGGACACCCTGAGCGTCGGGTCGATGGTGATGGTCAAGGCGTTGTCGGGATCGTTTCCGTCGCTCGGGTCGTCGCTGGCGTAGAGACCGATGGAGTCGGACTCGCGCAGCCGATCGAGCCGAGCTCGGGTGGCGGAGTCGAGGTAGCTCAAAGTGACTGTCCTTCGGGGGAGGTCCGTTAACGGGACACATCATTCCCGGCGAGCGGCTTCGCAAACCGCGAGCCTTGATGTGTGTCGAGGTGTTTGTTGGGGTAGAACATCGGCATGAAGATGCTCGGGGTAGGCGTGATCGGACTGGTCGTCGGAGCCGCGCTGGCGGCCGGCGTACTGTTCGCCTTCGACGATGACGAGACGGCCGACGACGGAACCGTCTCGACCGACTCGCCACCTCCCTGTGCGCGGCTGATCCCTGACGGCGCCGTCACGTCGCTCGGCTGGGCCGCTCCCTCGGTGGCCCAAGAGCACGTCGGTCGCTGCGAGCGCCGCGACGACGCCTCCGGTGAGGTCACCGTCGGCACCCGCGCGCTGGGCTCCCTCGACGACGACCGGGCCAAGGCCGCGGAGGACGAGTACGACGCTCAGTGCACGGCGCTCGAGGCACCCGACGGGTCGTCGACGGTCGAGCGGCCGCCGTCCTGGCTGACCGACGACCACGATGCGTGTGCACAGCTGCCCAAGGGTGGAGAGGGCGTGGCCCAGGTGTTCGTGCTGGCCGACGATGACGTCGTACAGATCCGGGTGGTGTCGCGCAAGCCGGTCGACGACGCCAACTTCCACGATGCGCTCAACGCGCTCGTCGACGCAGCCGTCTCGGTCTACTGAGACCCAGTGCCCCGGTCAGATGCCGATCGGGTGCCAGACGGTCTTGGTCTCCAAGAACGCCGTCATCCGGCCGACGCCGGGGTCCGCGAGCCAGTCGGGCGTGCCCGCCGGCGGGCGGACGACGCGCTTGAGGTTCTCCGCGGCGGCCAACTCGAGCGAGGTCGCGAGCTCGGGGTGGGTGACGCCGGTGAGGTCGAGGCCGTTGACGTCCATGTGCGACGCGAGCCAGGGCGCGATCTCTGCGACCGAGCCGGTCAGCACGTTGACCACGCCGCCCGGCAGGTCGCTGGTCGCCATCACCTCGCCGAGCGTGATCGCGACCAGCGGGTGGGCCTCGCTGGCGATCACCACGACGGCGTTGCCGGTGACGATCACCGGGGCGACCACGCTGACCAGGCCGAGCAGCGGGCCCTTCGGGGCGACCACGGCGACCACGCCGGTGGGTTCGGGGGAGGACAGGTTGAAGAACGGCCCAGCGACCGGGTTGGCGTTGCCGACGACCTGAGCGATCTTGTCGGCCCAGCCGGCGTACCAGACCAGGCGGTCGACGGCGGCGTCGACGAACGTGTTGGCCTTCGCCTCGCTCACGCCCTCGCTCGCGCGGAGCTCGGCGACGAACTGGGCCCGACGCCCCTCGAGCACCTCGGCGACCCGGTAGAGGATCTGACCCCGGTTGTACGGCGTCCGCGCCGACCAGCCGGCGTACGCCTTGCGGGCGGCGACCACGGCGTCGCGCGCGTCCTTGCGCGAGGCCAGGGAGGCGTTGGCCAGGAACTTCCCCTTGGCGTCGTTGACGACGTAGGAGCGCCCCGACTCCGAGCGCGGGAACTCGCCGCCGATGTAGAGCTTGTAGGTCTTGCGTACGTCGAGCCGGCTCACGCGGCGCTTCCCTTCAGATAGGCCTCAAGACCATGCCGGCCGCCCTCGCGGCCGTAGCCCGACTCCTGGTAGCCGCCGAACGGCGAGGCCGGGTCGAACTTGTTGAACGTGTTGGCCCACACCACGCCCGCCCGCAGCCGGCTGGCCATCCACAGGATCCGGGAGCCCTTCTCGGTCCACACCCCAGCCGAGAGCCCGTACGGCGTGTTGTTGGCCTTCTCGACCGCCTCGGCCGGGGTGCGGAAGGTAAGCACCGAGAGCACCGGCCCGAAGATCTCCTCGCGGGCGATCCGGTGCGCCTGCGAGACGCCGGTGAAGACGGTCGGCGGGAACCAGAAGCCGCGGTCGGGTAGCTCGCACGGAGGCGACCAGCGCCCGGCGCCCTCGGCCTCCCCGATCTCCGACAGCTCGCGGATCTTGGCCAGCTGCTCGGCCGAGTTGATCGCGCCGATGTCGGTGTTCTTGTCGAGCGGGTCGCCGATCCGCAGCGTCGCCATCCGGGTCTTCAGCTTGTCGAGCACCTCCTCGGCGACCGACTCCTGCACCAGCAGCCGGCTGCCGGCGCAGCAGACGTGGCCCTGGTTGAAGAAGATGCCGTTGACGATGCCCTCGACGGCCTGGTCGAGCGGGGCGTCGTCGAAGACCACGTTGGCGGCCTTGCCGCCGAGCTCGAGGGTGACCTTCTTGCGGCTGCCCGCGACCGCCTTCGCGATGGCCCGGCCGACCTCGGTCGACCCGGTGAAGGCGACCTTGTCGACGTCCGGGTGCGAGACCAGCGCCCGGCCGGTCTCGCCCGCGCCGGTGATGATGTTGACGACTCCCGGCGGGAGGTCGGCCTGCTGGCAGATCTCCGCGAACAGCAGCGCGGTCAGCGGCGTCGTCTCCGCCGGCTTGAGTACGACGGTGTTGCCGCAGGCCAGTGCGGGCGCGATCTTCCACGACAGCATCAGCAGCGGGAAGTTCCACGGGATCACCTGGCCGGCGACGCCGAGCGGCGTACTCCCGAAGCCGCCGTACTCGAGCTTGTCGGCCCAGCCGGCGTAGTAGAAGAAGTGCGCGGCGACCGTCGGCACGTCGAAGTCGCGGGTCTCCTTGATCGGCTTGCCGTTGTCGATCGACTCCATGACCGCCAGCTCGCGGCCGCGTTCCTGGATGATCCGGGCGATCCGGTAGAGGTACTTCGCGCGCTCGCGGCCCGGCATCGGGCCCCAGACCTTCTCGAAGGCGCGCCGGGCGGCCGCGACCGCGCGGTCGACGTCGGTCTGGTCGGCCTCGGCGATCTCCGCGAGCACCTCCTCGGTGGCCGGGCTGATCGTCTTGAACGCCTTCCCGCCGCCGTCGGTGAACTCGCCGTCGATGAACAGGCCGTACGACGGCCGGATGTCGACGATCGCCCGCGACTCGGGGGCGGGGGCGTACGTGAAGGGGTTGTCGGCCATCTCTCTCAGTCCCTACCAATCAATCCAGGGTGAAGTAGTCGGGGCCGGAGTAGCGGCCGGTGCGCATCTTGGTGCGCTGCATCAGCAGGTCGTTGAGCAGCGTCGAGGCCCCGAACCGGAACCAGTCGGGGTCGAGCCAGTCGGGGCCGGCGACCTCGTTGACCATGACGAGGTACTTGATCGCGTCCTTGGCCGTGCGGATGCCGCCGGCCGGCTTCACGCCCACCATCCGGCCGGTGGTCGCGCGGAAGTCGCGGACCGCCTCCAGCATCACCAGCGTGACCGGGAGGGTCGCCGCCGGCTGCACCTTGCCGGTGGAGGTCTTGATGAAGTGCGCGCCGGCCAGCATGGCCAGCCACGAGGCGCGTCGTACGTTGTCGTAGGTCTGCAGCTCGCCGGTCTCGAAGATGACCTTCAGGTGCGCACTCTGCCCATTGGGTCTGGCGGAGGCCTCCCGGATCGCCACGATCTCGTCGTACACCTTGAGGTAGTGGCCGGACAGGAACGCGCCCCGGTCGATCACCATGTCGATCTCGTCGGCACCGGCCTCGACCGCGTCGCGGGTGTCGGCGAGCTTGATGTCGAGCGCCGCGCGGCCGCTGGGGAAGGCGGTCGCGACCGAGGCGACGTGTACGCCGGAGTCGCCCAGCACCTCCTTCGCGGTCGCCACCAGGTCGGGGTAGACGCAGACCGCCGCGGTCGAGGGACACGTCGGGTCGGTCGGGTCCGGGTGCATCGCCTTGGTGGCCAGCGCCCGGACCTTGCCGGCGGTGTCCTGGCCCTCCAGGGTGGTCAGGTCGACCATCCGGATGGCCAGGTCGAGGGCGTACTCCTTGGCGGTCGTCTTGATGGATCGGGTGCCCAGAGCCGCGGCGCGAGCCTCGGCTCCCACCTGGTCGACGCCGGGAAGGCCGTGCAGGAACCGGCGGAGCGAGGAGTCCGACGCCGTGAGGTCATCGAAACTTTCCACGGCTGCGCTCGTCGTCGAGGCAGTAGTCACTCAGTAAGCATATGGTTGGCCGCGCGCTGGGGCGCAAAACGCAGAAAGGGAGCGTGCTGAGGATGGCTGTCGAGTACTTCAAACCCACGAGTGGGCGGGTCTTGGGGACGTTCGGCGTACTCGGAGCGGTGACGCTGGCGGTGGTGGTCGTGTACGACGGCCTCGACAGCCGCGAGTGGCCGGTGCTGCTCGGCGCGCTGCTGTTCGGCGTGCTCTGCTGGGCCGTGCTGCTGTGGCCCAAGGTCGGCGTCTCGGAGACCCACCTGCACATGCGCAACACGTTCGACAGCGTGACCATCCCGCTGGCCGCCATCGAGCAGCTGGCGCTGCGGACCGTGCTGGCCGTGCGGGTCGGTGAGAAGCGCTACGTCTCCACCGCCGCCGGCCGGAGCCTGCGGCACATGCGCAAGGTGAAGGACGGCGAGTCCGACCCGGTCGCCCACTACGCCGACTTCATCGAGGAGCGGATCCGGGCCCGGATGGACGACGCCCGGGCCCGCGAGGGCGTGCGGGTGCTGTCGAAGGAGCAGGAGGCGCTGGCGAGCGGCGTACGACGGGAGTGGAACCCGCTGACCGTCGTACCGGCCGTGCTCGCTCTCGTCGGGTTCGTCCTCGTCCTGGCCCTCTGATGTGGGACGCCCTGCGGACCCCGAGGTGGGTCTCGCGGATGGTGTGGTTCGTGGGCGCGGTCAGCCTGCTCAGTGCGCTGCTGCCGAGCCTGCGCGGCCGGGTCGACCTGGTCCGGGAGATGGTGCCCGACGTGTTCCCCGCGGCGGCCACGACGGGGGCGGCCGCGGTCGGCGTACTCCTCATCGTGCTGGCCTCCGGAGTACGCCGCGGCAAGTTCCGGGCCTGGCTGGTGGTGACCGTGCTGTCGGCCCTGGCGGCCGTCATGCACCTGGTGAAGGGCCTCGACATCGAGGAGGCTGCGCTCTGCCTGCTGGCGTTCGCCTACCTGGTCGCGACCCGCAAGGAGTTCACCGCTCGCCCCGATCCGAGGTCGACCGCTCGGATGACCGCGACGCTTCTCCTAGGCACCGCCGTGGCCGGGCTGGTCGGGCTCGGGTGGCTGCTCTTCGACGCCGACGGCCAGGTGCCCGGCACCACCTTCTGGGACCGGGTCGTCCAGGCGTACCTCGGCCTGCTCGGCATCCCCGGCCCCGTCGACTTCGTGTCGAGCGCGGACAGCGACCAGGCGGCGGTGGCGCTGGTGGTGCTGGGGGCGTCGGTGCTGGTGGCCACTGTGCTGGCCGCGCTGCAGCCCGTCGACGGCCCGCACCCGCCCGACGCCGACGAGCGGGCCCGGCTGGTCGCGCTGCTCGACCGGTGGGGCGACCAGGACTCCCTGGGCTACTTCACGCTGCGTGACGACCGCTGCATCATCTTCGCGGCGTCGGGGAAGTCGGCGCTGACCTATCGGGTCGTCGGCACGGTCTCGCTGGCCGCGGGTGACCCGATCGGCGACCCGGAGGCGTGGCCGGGCGCGATCAAGGCGTGGCTGGACGAGGCGAGGTCCTACGGCTGGACGCCCGCCGTACTCGCCGCCAGCGAACGCGGCGCCACCGCCTTCGCGCGGGCCGGCCTCGACGCGCTCGAGCTGGGCGACGAGGCGATCCTGTGCGTGGAGGACTTCTCGCTGGCTGGCCGCAGCATGCGCGGGATCCGGCAGGCGGTGTCGCGGTGTGAGCGGGCCGGGCTGACGGTGAGCTGCCACCGGGTGTCCGACCTGTCCGAGGAGCTGCGTGCCGACGTACTCCATGCGGCGGACGCCTGGCGCGACGGCGAGGTCGAACGCGGGTTCTCGATGGCCCTGGGACGCTTCGGCGACGCCCGCGACCCCGACACCGTCGTGGTGCTCGCGCGCGACGCGGACGGCGCCCTGCGCGGGCTGCTGCACTTCGTGCCGTGGGGAGACAAGGGGCTCTCGCTCGACCTGATGCGCCGCGACCGGTCCTCGGAGAACGGCCTCATCGAGGCGATGGTCGCGGGCCTGCTGGAGGCCGCGCCCTCCCTCGGCGTACGACGGGTCTCGCTCAACTTCGCGGTCTTCCGCAGCGTCTTCGCGCGCGGCGAGCGGCTCGGCGCCGGACCGGTGCTGCGGATGTGGCGCTCGATCCTGCTGTGGCTGTCGAGGTTCTGGCAGATCGAGTCGCTCTACCGGGCCAACGCGAAGTACCACCCGCTCTGGGAGCCGCGCTTCGTCTGCTTCCGGTCGTCGTCGGACCTGCCGCGGCTCGGCGTGGCGGCCTTGCGGGCCGAGGCGTTCCTGGTCGCGCCCGCGTGGTGGCGCCGGCTCTCCGGCTCCTAGGCCGGACGTCCTCCGTGCGGCTGTCCCCTGGGAAGTGTTGGGAGCAGTCGGCCTGTGGTGCCAACTGGCACCAGGCCGACTGCTCGCCGAGGCAGTCCGGGGAGCCGCTCGATCCGGCCGGTTGTCGGTGGGCTGGTCCACACTCGGAGGGTGGATGCAACAGACCTGGTGGCGATGGCG
>DASXRJ010000273.1:0-14130 GCA_036506675.1 Nocardioides sp.
CGCGCGACAAAGCAGGGGCGGCCACTCGTGACCGTCCTCACTCATGCGGGGGAAGTACGGCGAGGTCCTGCCTCGCCGCGGTGCGCCAGCGGGGTTGATGCAATCCCGATCCCGGCCAACAAGCACAAGACGATATGCGCCGATTTCCACAAATCAAACTCCCCGGGGCCCATTTCACAGGCATCGTGACGAGCGTCTCCCTCCACTTCGAGGGCAAAACCGGCCATATCCAGGCCCCTCGCGCCCCTCGACCGGGTGCTACCAGGCGCCCCCGAAGGCGGCGCTGGTGTTGGCGTCGACGGCCGCGCAGAGGGCCTCCAGATCGGCCCCGCGGACCTCCGCCATCGCCCGCATCGTCACCGGGATGAGGTACGACGCGTTGGGCCGGCCGCGCCACGGCGCTGGCGTCAGGAAGGGTGCATCCGTCTCCACCAGGATCCGGTCCTCGGGCGTCGCCTTCAACGCCGTACGCAGGGGGTTTGCGTTCTTGAAGGTGACCGTGCCGGCGAAGCTCAGGTAGGCCCCGCGGTCCAGACAGGCCCGGGCGAAGTCGGCGTCGCCGGAGAAGCAGTGCATCACCCACCGGTCCGGGGCACCCTCGTCGTCGATCACCCGGAGTACGTCGTCGTGGGCGTCCCGGTCGTGGATCACCAGCGTCTTGTCGAGCCGCTTGGCCAGGTCGATGTGGCGCCGGAAGCTCTCGACCTGGACCTCCCGGCCCTCCGGACCGGTCCGGAAGTTGTCCAGACCGGTCTCCCCAACCGCCCGTACTCGGTCGCTCGATCGGGCCAATTCCTCGATTTCGGCCAGTGCGGCGTCGAGGTCGGGGAGCCGCGGCGCCTCGTTGGGGTGCAGCGCGACCCCGGCCACGACGGAGTCGTGGGCGTCCGCGCACTCGACCGCCCACCGGGCGCCGGGCAGGTCGCAGCCGATCTGCACGATCCGCATGACGCCGACCGCAGCCGCGCGGGTCAGGGCGTCGTCGGTGGCCAGCCAGTCGCCGTCGGCGATGTCGAGGTGGCAGTGGTTGTCGACGACCGGGTGCGGCAGCGCTTCGGGGGCGGGCGGCCGGGTGCGGTCGCGTGCGCTGCCCGACTTCTCCTCGGTCCCGGCCCGGCGCCGGGTCGGCTCACTGGTGGACAAGGTTGTAGACCTCTCTCTTCGGTACGCCGGCCGCCCGGGCCACGCTCGCGATCGCGTCCTTCCGGCTGACCCCGTCCGCCTCCTGAGCCGCGACCGCCGCGCGCAGGCTGTCGGGATCGGTGTCGACGGTCGCGGGCGAGCCGCCGGACACCACGATCGTGACCTCGCCCCTGACCCCGTCGGCCGCCCAGGCCACGAGGTCGGCCAGCGGACCGCGGCGTACCTCCTCGTGGGTCTTGGTCAGCTCGCGGCAGACCGCCCCGGCCCGGTCGCCGCCGAACGCCTCGGCCATCGCGGCTAACGCGGCCTCGGTGCGGTGGGGCGCCTCGAAGAAGACCATCGTCCGTTCCTCCTCGGCGAGCGCGGCCAGCCGGCGTCCGCGCTCCCCCGCCTTGCGCGGCAGGAACCCCTCGAAGCAGAACCGGTCGACCGGCAGCCCGCTGACCGCGAGCGCGGTGAGCACCGCCGACGGCCCCGGTACGGCGGTCACCGGGACGTCCTTCGCCACCGCGGCGGCCACCAGCCGGTAGCCCGGGTCGGAGACCGACGGCATCCCCGCATCGGTCACGAGTACGACGCGGTCGCCGGCCAGCAGGGCGTCGAGCAGCTGCGGCGTACGCGCGGACTCGTTGCCCTCGAAGTAGGACACGATCCGGCCGGTCAGGGTCAGCCCCAGCGCGGTGGTCAGCCGCTTGAGCCGCCGGGTGTCCTCGGCGGCGATCACGTCGGCCCGCTCGAGCTCGGCGGCCAGGCGGGGCGGGGCGTCGGCGTACTGCCCGATCGGGGTCGCCGCAAGCACGAGCGTTCCGCACCCCCGCATCTCGTCGAGCCCGTCGGGTGGTGAGGTCATGGCCCGATCATCGCAGGCACTGATCTAGAGTGAGCGACCGTGACCGTCATGGAGGGGCTCTCGCGCACCGCCGAGGGCCGCCTGGTGCCGACCGCGGCACGGCGGGCCCGGCTGCGGATCCCGCGCGAGGACCCGTTCATCGGCTGGTCGGCGTCGATCGGCATCACGGTGCTGGCGCTCTTCCTGCGGCTGTGGAAGCTCGGCGAGCCCCACTCGATGGAGTTCGACGAGACCTACTACGCCAAGGACGGCTGGTCGCTCCTCCACTTCGGCTACACCCGCGACTACATCGAGGACGCCGACAAGCACATCCTCGCCGGCACCCTCACCGGGCAGTGGAAAGACACCCCGTCGATGACGGTGCACCCCGAGGTCGGCAAGTGGACGATCGCGCTGGGCGAGAAGCTCTTCGGGATGGACCCGTTCGGCTGGCGGGTGTCCGCCGCCGTGGCCGGGTCGCTGATGGTGCTGGTGATGTGCCGTCTCGTACGCCGGCTCTCCGGCTCGACGCTCATCGGCTGCATCGCCGGGCTGCTGCTCTGCTTCGACGGGCTCGAGCTGGTGCTGTCGCGGCTGGCGCTGCTCGACATCTTCGAGGCCTTCTGGATCCTCTGCGCGGTGACCGCGTGCGTGTGCGACCGCGACTGGGTGCGCGAACGGTTCGCCCGACGGGCGGAGGGGATCGGCGCGACGTCGTACGGGCCGGTGCTGTGGTTCCGGCCCTGGCTGCTGGTCGCCGGCATCTGCTTCGGGCTGGCCTGCGGCACCAAGTGGGGCGCGCTCTACGTGCTGGCGGCGTTCGGGTTCCTGGTGTGGTGCTGGGCGGCGGGCGCGAGACGCTCCTTCGGGATCCGCTGGTTCCTGCCGAAGTCGCTGCTGATCGATGCCCCGATCGCGTTCGCGCATCTCGTACTGGTCGCCTTCGTCGTGTACGTCGCCACCTGGACCGGCTGGCTGCTGCACGCAGGCGTCTACGAGCAGGCGCTGTCGAACACGCAGTACACCCGCTTCGACGGCGGCCAGCAGTGGCCGACCGCGACCGAACCGGACGCCAGCGGCTTCGGCGAGGTCACCCAGTCGCTGCGCTCGCTCTGGTACTACCACCAGGACGTCTACACCTTCCACACCAACTTCCTCAACGACGAGTCGCACCCCTACGAGTCGAAGCCGCGCGGCTGGCTGCTGCTCAACCGCCCGGTCGGCGTCGACGCGCAGAACGACATCCCGCCAGGTCAGCAGGGCTGTAACGCGCCCGCGGGCAGCAGCTGCCTGCGCCAGGTGCTGCTGATCGGCACGCCGGTGCTGTGGTGGGGAGGCCTGATCGCCCTGCTGTACGCCGTCGTCGCCTGGGTCGGCCGCCGCGACTGGCGCTTCGGCGTACCCGTGGTCGGGGTGCTGTCGACCTGGCTGCCCTGGTTCCTGTACGACGACCGGCCGATCTTCCTCTTCTACGCGATCAACATCGTGCCGTTCACGGTGATCGCCTGCTCGCTGCTGATCGGGCGGCTGCTCTCACCGCCGGCTCCCTCGCCGCGGCGTACTCTCGGCACGATCGCGGCCGGGTCGTTCTTCATCCTGGTGGTGCTGAACTTCGCGTGGTTCTGGCCGATCTGGACCGACGGCCTGCTCACGCACTCCGAGTGGCTGAGCCGGATCTGGTTCTCCCGCTGGATCTGAGGGCCTGGCGCGGGTCAACCAAGATCGTCGAGCGGGATGGTCTCGTCGGCCAGCTTGTCGACGTCGAGGGTCTTCCCGACGATCGCTCGGATCGCGTCGCTGGCGTCCCAGTCGTTGACCTGCATCGCGGCCACCACTCGCCCGTCGTCGACCCAGAACGCCTGGAAGACCCGGCCGGGCAGGTCTCCGCGGGTCACCACCTTGACGGGCTCGCCGGGGGCGGTGTGGCCGACGTACTCCATGCCGAGGTCGTACTGGTCGGTGAAGAAGTAGGGCTGCCGGTCGTAAGGCTCCCCATCGCCCTCGCCAGAGCCCGCGAGGTTGTGGGCGGCGACCTTGGCCTGCTCGATGGCGTTGTCCCAGTGCTCGATGCGGAGCCGACCGAGCGACGGGTGGTCATGGTTGGCGACGTCGCCGACGGCGTACACGTCGGGGTGGGAGGTGAGCAGCGAGGCGTCGACGAGTACGCCGTTGTCGACGGCCAGCCCGGCCGCCTCGGCGAGCGCGGTGTCGGGGGCCGCACCGACGCCGACGACGAGCAGGTCGCCGGCGATCTCCGAGCCGTCCTCCAGGCGTACGACGGCCCCGTCGACATCACTGCCGGCACCCTCGATCGAGGCGATCCGGGCGTCCAGCCGCAGGTCGACGCCGTGGTCGCGATGGAGGTCCGCGAAGACCTGGGCGATCTCGGGTCCGAGCACGCCCAGCAGCGGCAGCGACTGGGTCTCGATCAAGGTGACCTCCGCGCCGGCATGCCGGGCGGCCGAGGCCACCTCGAGGCCGATCCAGCCGCCGCCGACGATCACCACCTGGACGCCCTCGCGCAGCCGGGTCGCCAGCAGCCGGTTGTCGTCGAGGGTGCGCAGGTACACGGGGTTCGCCGCGTCGGCGAGCGGCAGGTGCCGGGGCTGGGAGCCGGTGGCGAGCAGCAGCTTGTCGAAGGCGTGGCTGCCGTCGGCCGTCGTCACCGTGTGCGCCTCGAGGTCGACCGCCGTGACCGTCGAGCCGAGGTGGAGCTCGACGTCGTGGTCGGAGTACCACTGCTCGTCGTGGACGAACACCACCGACTCGGGCTCGTCGCCCAGGAGCACCGACTTGGAGAGGGGTGGGCGTTCGTAGGGCAGATGGGGTTCGGCGGCGAAGACGGCCAGCTCGCCGTCGTACCCGGTGTCGCGGAGCTCGGTAACGGCGGTCGCGGCCGCAAGGCCACCGCCGACGATCACGATCCTCATCGGGCCTCCTTGGTCCTGCTTGGTCCGAGGCCGACGTTACTACCTGGGCGCCTCCCCGGGTGCGGACGAGGAAGGCGCTCGGGTGAGTCGTCCCATCCACCCCACCAACCCCAGCAGGCCGCCCAGCCGATGTGCCATGCTCGGTCGCGCGACGGGCGGGCGGAGAGCTGGCGACCAGACGGGGCCGGCCAGAGATGGGGGCGGTGACGTGGCGCTGCGACGTACGGGACGGAGATCGTCGACAGCCGCGGTGAGGGCCCGGCTGCGCGGGCTGCAGACCGCGGCCGCCGAGCTCGCCGACGACGCCCGCCGGATCGCGTGGAGCGAGCACCACCAGGCCGAGCAGGCGTACGCCGCCGCCCGCGCCGGCGGCAAGACCCTGAGCTCCGCCGACGACGCCGTCGCCCAGGCAGTACGCCGCGCGGCCTCCACGTCGACGCCCGTCGTACGCCGGACCGTCGAGACCCTCGCCCCCGGTCTGGCCGCGCTGCCGCCGGACAGCCCGGGCTGGCGGTCGCGGGAGTTCGTGGGCGCCGGTGCGTCCACCTACGTCCGGCTCGGCGAGCTCGACATCGAGGGGCTCCCCGACCCAGTGGCCGACCCGCTGCCGGTGCTGGCGCCGCTCCTCGGCACCACCGGCTGGCGGGTCAACGCCCCCCAGCCCACCCAGGCCCACCGACTCCTGCAGGCGCTGGCGCTGCGCCAGGTGGCGTGCGCGGAGCCGTTCCGGGTCCGCGTCGACTCCTTCGACCCGCACCTGACCGGGTCGATGGGGCTGCTCGGCAACCTCAGCGCGAAGTACCCACAGCTGGTCCCCAAGGCGCTGCACGCGCCCTCCGCGCTCGAGGCACTGCTGAGCGCGCTCACCGAGGAGTCGTCGGCACGGGCGGCGCGGCTGGCCCAGGCCGGGCACTCGAGGTTCGACGACCTGGTCCGCGAGACCGGCCGGGTCACCGACCCCTACCGGCTGGTGCTGCTCTTCGACTACCCCGCCGGCGTCGATGCCAACGCCCAGCGCGACCTGCTCCGGCTGGCCGCGACCGGGGCCGAGCGCGGGATCACCTTCGTGGTCGCGCACAACCCGGCGATGATGGCCGAGCGCGACGTCGACCCGGGCGAGCTGCTCGACCTGCTGGAGACGGTCTCGCTCGGCAGTGCGGCCGGGGGAGACCGGCTCACGCTGACCCAGCTGCCCGACGTACTCGTGAAGCCGGACCCGGCCTTCGACGCCGAGACCGCCGCCGCGGTCTGCGACCTGGTCGCCCACCTCGCCGAGCGCGCCGTACTCCCCACCATCGACTTCGCCGACACGCTGCCGGAGAACAACTGGCAGCCGGTGCGCGACGAGCTCGACACCGTCATCGGGTACGACGACCGGGCGCCGGTGCGGCTGCGGCTGCGCACCTCCAACCCGGCCCTTCCGCACGCCCTGGTCGGCGGCGCGGTCGGCCAGGGCAAGTCCAACCTGCTGCTGGTGCTGATCCACGGGCTGGCCGCGCGCTACGCGCCCCACGACCTGGAGATGTATCTGCTCGACTTCAAGCACGGGGTGGAGTTCGCCTCGCTCGGGCCGGGCCCCGACCAGGCCGCGTGGCTGCCGCACGCGCGGGTGCTCGGCGTACACAGCGACCGGGCGTTCGGGCTCGCCGTGCTGCGACATCTCTCCGACGAGCTGGGCCGGCGCAGCGAGCTCTTCAAGGCCCGCGGGCTGGCCGACATCTCCGACTTCTCCCCCGGGCCGGAGCGCCCGCCGCGGGTGCTGGTCGTGCTCGACGAGTTCCAGGTGCTACTGGAGGACGACGACGAGCTGGCCGACGAGGCGGCCCGGCTGCTGGAGCGACTGGCCCGCCTCGGTCGCGCGTACGGCGTACACCTGGTGCTGGCGACGCAGACCATCGAGGGCGTCGCGCGGCTGGCCACCCGCCGCGACTCGATCTTCGGCCAGGTGCCCTACCGGATCGCGCTGAAGACCACGCCGACCGACTCGCAGGCGATCCTGCGGACCGGCAACACGGCGGCGGCGGAGCTGCAGTTCCGCGGCGAGGCGATCCTCAACCAGAACTTCGGCTCGCCCGACGACAACCAGCGGATCCTGGTGAGCTTCGCCGACAAGGACACCCTGGCCGCGTTGAGGGCGAAGCTCTGGACCCGCGCCCGGGCGTTGGGTACCACGGCCCAGCCGCGGGTCTTCCACCTCGGCGAGCCGGCCCGGCTGAGCGAGCTGGTGGCGCTCGACGAGGCGCCGCCGACGGGCGGGATCCGGGTCTGGGCCGGGCTGCCGATCGCGGTGACCGAACAGCCGGTGACGATCGAGGTCCGGCCCGAGCCGGGGGCCGGCGTACTCGTGCTGGGCGACGGGGGGCTGGACGCGGTCGGCGTACTCTCCGGGCTGGCGGTGGCGGTGGCCGCCGCGACGAGGAGTACGCCGGCGCGGTTCCTGCTGCTCGACGGCCTGGCCGGCGACCCGTCGCTCGACGAGCCCAGGGCCGCGCTGGCGAGCGTGCTGACCCGGCTCGGGGCCGAGGTCGAGATCGTGGACCGGGCCGAGGAGATCCACGAGCGGATCTTCGGGCTGCGCGACGAGCTGGCGCAGGGCGGTCCGACCCGGCCGACGTACGTGCTGGGGGTGGGGCTGCACGCCGTACCCCGGATGAAGGCGTTTCCCGACGGGCGCTACGAGTCGCCGGCGGACGCGCTGACCGAGGTGGTGCGCGACGGGCCGGCCAGCGGGCTGGTCACCTTCGGCTGGTGGAACCGGCTGCACGTCTGCACCGACCAGCTCGGCTACAACCGCGCCAACGTCGCGGCGCACGTCTTCCTCCGCCACCCGCTTGACGGCGTCCGCGCCGTCTGCGGGCCGCTGGCCCGGTGGGCGTCGGAGCCCTACCGCGCGCTGGTCTGGGACGGGCTCAACCCCGAGCCCATCACCGCGGTGGCCTTCGCGCCGCTCGGGCCCGGCGACGTGGACCCCTTGGTGGAGCGGGTGGTGGGATGAGCACCCCATCCGAATGCTCGCTCCGCTCCGCTTCGAACGGGGACCCCGGATGACCGCCTGGCAGGAGTACGCCGAGTCCCTGCGCACCGTCGCGACCGCGGCCACCGCCGAGCGCCAGCGCCAGGACGGGCTGGCGGCCCGTTGGGCCAGCTCGGCCGCCGATGCCGAGTCGGCGCTGTCGCGGGCGACTGCCCAGCGCGAGCTGCTGGAGTCAAGGGCCGACCAGCTCGACCAGTACGCCGCCGCCGTACTCGCGGAGGCGAAGGTGTCGGCCAAGGGGGCCCGTGCCGACCTCACCCCAGCTCCGGTCGGCACGCCCGACGGCGCCCTGAAGGCGATCGACCAGCTCGCCGCCCAGCTCGGGCGCGCGGGCGAGCAGCTCCGCCAGGCCCGCGAGGGTCGTCGGGCGGTGTGGTCGCGGTTCTACGACCTGATCTTCTGGGTGTTCGTCCCGCTGCTCGCCGGGGTCGCCGTGGCCGGCGTACAGGCGACGGGGTGGGAGGCGCTGGTGGTCTGGCTGCTGGCGGTCTTCAGCATGGTCGCGGTGCACAAGTACGGCGCCGGCCCGGTGCTCTGCCGGCTCACCGGCCTGGTCTTCTCGGTCGCACTGGCCGCGCTCGCGATCCTGACCCACCCGCTCTTCTCCTGGTTCATCCTCGCCGTCGTCGCGCTCGGGCTCGGTGCCTGGTACCGCGGCGCCTAGGGCGCCCCCACGCAACGAAAGCCCGCATGTCTGACCTCCAGCGCCTCAAGGTGCAGCTCCACCAGATCAGCACCGAGGCCAAGCAGGCGCACCCCCGACGATGCCGAGCCGGGATAGTGCAGTTGGTCGGTTGACGTGAGAGCCGTCGAAGACCCCGATCGTCACGACCGAGGCCCCGACCTCCCCGAGCGAAGGCCAGCCGCGCCACACCCGACTCACGGCTCGACCTTCGACGGATGCTGCGCCAGCGGGGTGACCCGGATCGTCATGAAGGGGAACAGCGGCAGGCTCGACAGCACCTCGTGCAGCTCGTCGTTCGACGCCACGTCGAAGATGCTGATGTTCGCGTACTCACCCACGACCCGCCACAGCTGCGGCCAGCGGCCGGACCGCTGGACCTCGGCCGCCCGCTCCCGTTCGCGCGCCAGCAGGTCGGCCCGGATCGCCGGGTCCAGGTCGTGCGGCAGCGCGACGTCCATTCGGACGTGGAACAACATGTCACTCACCCCTCGTCAGATGTGTACGACGTAGCGCCGCGACCGCGTCCGGGTCGACCTCGACCCCGAGGCCCGGCCCGGAAGGCAGGTGCAGCGACCCCGCGTCGTACCTCAGCGGCTCGGTCAGGATCTCCTCGGCGAACAACAACGGCCCGAACAGCTCGCTTCCCCACGTCACGCCCGGCGCGGCACACGCCAGCTGCAAGGACGCGGCGGTCCCGAGACCGGTCTCGATCGATGTACCACCGTGGCACGGAATGCCCGCGGCCGCGCCGATCGCCACGATGTCACGGGCCCGCCGCAGGCCGCCGACCTTGGTGGTCTTCATCGACCAGACGTCGGCCGCGCGCAGCCGCGCGAGCCGCAGCGCGTCGACCGGCGTGCGCAGGCTCTCGTCGGCCATCACCGGGATCGGCAGGGCAGCGTTGATCCGGGCCAGCGCCTCCACCTGCTCGCCCGGCACCGGCTGCTCGACCAGCTCGACGCCGGCCGCGGCCAGCCGGGGCAGGTAGGTCATCGAGGTGCTGAGGTCCCAGCGGGCGTTGAGGTCGACGCGTACGCCGGCCGAACCCGCCAGCTTCTCGGCGATCGCACACACCCGCCGGGTGTCCTCGTCGGGCTCGAGCGCCCCCATCTTGAGCTTGAAGCTCCGGTGCTCGCCCGCCTCCAGCTTGGCCAGTGCCTCCGCGATGACGACGTCCTCGGGTTCGGCCCCGAGCGCCCACGTCACGTCGATGCTGGTGCGCGCGAGCCCGCCGAGCAGCGTGTGCACGGGTACGCCGAGCACCCGCGCCCACGCGTCGTGCAACGCCACCTCGACCGCGGCCTTGGCGTAGAGGTTGGCGTTGACCCGGTCGCCCAGGTCGCGCCAGATCCCCTCGATGTCGTCGACCCGGCGGCCGGGCAGCAGTGGCGCGAGATAGGTGTCGATGGTGACCTTCATGGACTCCACCGACTCCCCACCCCACCACGGCCCACCCGGTACGACGCCCTCGCCGACGCCCACCACGCCACCGCGGGTGTGCACGAACGCCAGCAGCACCGGCTGCGCGTCCATGGTGACCCGCGCGAACTTGTGGGGACGCCGCAACGGGACGTCGATGATGACCGTCTCGAGCCGGTCGATGACCAGGTCGTGCATCCGGACTCAGGCCTGCTCGAGCTCGAAGTCGTACGACGCGCGCCTGGTCCCGGTCCCGTCGTCCTGCGGGTCGATGATCAGCTCGGGCTTGGTGGCCTCGGCGACGTCGGACTCCAGCCACTCGCCACCGGCGAAGTAGAGCTGGGTCGTGACCGTCCGGTGCCCCTCGGCCCGCACCATGATGTGCAGGTGTGCGGGCCGCCACGGGTGCCAGCCCGCGGCCTCGATCAGCTGCCCGGTCGGCCCGTCTGTCGGGATCTGGTACGGCGCCGGCTGCACCGTCCCGATCGCGAACCGACCCTCGTCGTCGGTCACCACGACCCCACGCAGGTTGCCCTCGGGCAGGTGCGGCGCGAAGCCCGAGTAGTAGCCGTCGGCGTCCGCGTGCCAGATGTCGACCTCGGCCCCGGCGAGCGGCGTACCGTCGAGGTCGCGGACCTGGCCGGACAGCACCAGCGGCGTACCCGCCTCGTCGCCGCGCCGCGGCAGCTCGCAGGTCGACTCGAGCCGGACCTGGTCGGGGAGATAGTAGGGCCCCTCGATCGAGCCCTTGGTGCCCTGCTGAGCAAGCGACGCGACGTCCTCGACGACGTGCTCGACGAACACGTCCATGAACAGCGGCCACTCACCGGTCTCCCCGACCGACATCAGCCAGGCCTTCGCGGCCTGGAACTCCGGGTAGGTGACGTGGTGCTCGCGGATCGCGGCGTGCACGCCCTGGAGTACGGCGGTCACGACGGCACTCACCCGCTCGGGCGAGGTGTCCGCGACGCCGTGCCGGTCCTTGCCGGCCTTGAAGCTCTCGCTCGCGCTGGCGCCCGAGCCGGCGGCGGTGGGTGAATCCTGCATGGTGGTCATGATGCGCTCCTTCGTGCGGCTGGTTGGTCGGATGCGGGTCAGCCGTTGAGGATCCGGCTGACGTCGGTGGGGTTGATCAGGTCGGGGACGGTCCAGCCGTCGAGGTCGTACTCGTTGAGCATGGTCTCGGCGAAGCCCTTCATCGCCTCGGTCTGACCCTGGGCCTCGGCGGCGAAGAGGATCTCGGCCTTCACGTTCTCGTGGTTGCCGGAGTAGTTGCGCTCGTAGAGCTCGTGCCGGCCGCCGAACTCGGTACCGACGGAGTCCCACAGCGCCTTCATCAGCTTGGTGCGCTCGACGGCGTCGTACCCGTTGGAGCCGCGCACGAAGCGGTCGAGGTAGGGCCGCACCTCCGGCGTCTTGAAGTCGACGGCGTTGGAGTTGAGGTAGATCAGACCCGAGGCGACGTCCTGCTGGATGATCTCCTTCACCCGGGGGTAGCCCTGGATCATGAACTGGCGGTAGATCAGCCCGTAGTCGAGCTTCGGCAGCACCGTGCCGTTGGGGCCCTCGTCGGGGTTGAGCGCCATCGCGTCCGCCATGCAGCGGAACAGGTTGCGCCAGCCGATGACCTCGCCGACCCGGGTCTGCACGCCGCGGAAGTCCTTGCTGCCCGTGCACTCCAGCGCCTTGAGCAGCAGGCCGGCGATGAAGTCGAGCTTCACCGAGAGGCGGATGCAGCCGTGGAAGGTGAACCGCGGGATGAAGCCGGACTGCGGGAAGAAGCCGTTGATCCGGTCGACGTCGCCGTACAGGAAGATGTTCTCCCACGGCACCAGCACCTTGTCGAAGACGAAGATGGTGTCGTTCTCGTCCAGCCGGCTCGAGAGCGGGTAGTCGAACGGGCTGCCCATCACGTCGGCCTGCATCGTGTACGACGGCCGGCAGATCAGCTTCACACCCGGTGCGTCCATCGGCACCGTGCAGATGATCGCGTACTCCTTCTTCTTGATCGGGAGTCCGTAGTGCGCGATGAAGTTGTAGTTGGTGATCGCCGAGCCGGTCGCTACGACCTTGGCGCCGGACACGATGACGCCGGCGTCGGTCTCCTTCTCGACCCGCATGAAGATGTCGCCGGCCTCGTCGGGCGGCAGGTTGCGGTCGACGGGCGGGTTGATGATGGCGTGGTTCCAGTAGAGGACCTTCTCCTGGCTCTCCTTGTACCAGCGCTTCGCGTTCTCCTCGTACGGCGCGTAGAAGTCGGTGTTGCCGCCCAGGGTGCCGAGGAAGCTGGCCTTGTAGTCGGGGCTGCGGCCCATCCAGCCCCAGCTCTGCCGGGCCCAGTGCTCGATCGCTACTCGGTCCTGCTGCAGGTCGGCCGAGCTGTGCGGCGTACGGAAGAAGGGGTGGGTGTAGCCGCCGTTGCCGGTGTCGGTCGAGACGGTGATCTTGTCCTTGGTCTCCGGGTCGTGCAGCGAGTCGTAGAGCCGGGCGGTCATCCGCACCGGGTTGCGGAACGCCGGGTGCTCGGTGACGTCCTTGACGCGCTCGCCGTAGATCCAGATCTCGCGGTCGTCGCGGATCGACTCGATGTACTCGTCGCCGGTCATCGGACGAGCGGTCGGGGCCTCCTCGCCGGTGCCGGCGGGCTTCTCCTGGATGGTGGTCATGACATTCCTTCGGTTGCGGGGGTCAGGCGTTGGCTGCGGCCGCGACGAGCGGCGTGAAGACGGCGGTGGCGTCGAACCAGCCGCGGTCGGGACAGTCCAGCGAGCCGGCCCAGTGGGCACCCGTCTCGACGGGACTGAGGTAGCGGAACTGGCCGCCGTGGAAGAGCAGCGGGCTCCGGTCTGTGACCTCGACCGCGGTGACCTCGCCGATCACGATGAGGTGGTCGCCGCCGTCGTACGTCCTCCACGGGCGGCACGAGATCGTCGTGGCCGCACCGTCGAGGAGTGGAGCAGTCGGACCGTCGGCCCAGCCGGGCGCGCGGTCCGCGGGCCGCCCGGCGAAGTGCCAGGCGACGTCGAGCTGGTCGTCGGCGAGCACGTTGATGGTGAACGGCTTGCCGTCGAGGTACTGGCACGCCTTCGCGTTGCGGCCCAGCGTCACCTGAGCCAGCGCCGGCTCGAGCGAGACCGCCGTGAAGGCGTTGACGGTCGCGCCGTGGGGCTCGCCGTCCTCGTTGGTGCAGGTCACGACGGTCACCCCGGTGGCGAACTGTCCGAACGCGTTGCGCAGCTCCCTCGGGTCCATCCGCGTCACCTCCGATGTACGCTGTGCGTACAGACTGTACGCTGTGCGTTCGCTCCACTGTGGCTGTGGTCACAGCGCGTTGTCAAGGGCTCAACCACATTCGGGTTCGCGACTCGCGGCCTCAGGGCCGGTCGGAGCCGCGACCGCCGTATTCGGGCTGGGAGGATGGCCGACATGAGCGAGGACGCCGCCGCGGAGGGGAAAGACCGCGACTTCGTGCAGAGCATCGAGCGGGGCTTCGCGGTGCTGCTCGCCTTCGACGCCGACCTGCCCAACCCCTCGCTTGCCGAGCTCGCGACCGCGACCGGCCTCTCCCGGCCGGCGGTACGCCGGATCCTGCTGACCCTGCAGCGGCTCGGGTACGTCGTCGCGACCGGCAGCCGCTGGTCACTCACCCCGCGGGTGCTCACCATCGGGCAGCACTACGCGGCCACCCACGGCTTCGTCGAGATCGCCCAGCCCCACCTGCTGCGGTTGGCCGAGGCCACCCAGGAGTCCGCGTCGATGGCTCAGCTCGACGGCGCCGAGGTCGTGTACGTCGCGCGGGTGCAGGTGCGCCGGATCCTGAGCATCGCCGTCGATGTCGGGAGCCGGGTGCCGGCCCACGCCACCTCGATGGGCCGGGTGCTGGCCGCCTGGGCGCCGGCGACGGTGGTGGACGCGATCATCGCCGCCGGTCTCCCCCGGCTCGCCGAGCGCACGATCACGGACGCCACGGCTCTCCGCGACGCGCTCCACGTCGTACGCCGCCAGGGGTACGCCGTCGTCGAGTCCGAGCTCGAGGACGGCCTGCTCTCCGCCTCGGTGCCGGTCCGGGACCCCCAGGGGGAGGTGCTCG
>DASXRJ010000274.1:0-3970 GCA_036506675.1 Nocardioides sp.
GGGCGACGGCCACGGCCGAGAACACCGCCAGGATGCCGGCGCACCACACCATGCTGAGCACGACCCAGTAGCCGGTCGTATGGCCGATCCCGGCGGCCTGGGTGCCCCCGAGCATCAGGCTCCGCACGGCATTGATCATCACGGTGATCGGTTGGTGCTCGGCGAAGAACTGCAGCCAGCCCGGCATCGAGTCGACCGGCACGTAGGCGCCCGACAGGAACGTGAACGGTACGACGAGCAGCGTCGCCATGCCCTGGGCCGCCTGGGCGTTGCCGCCGACCAGGCCGAGCGTGAGGAACACCCAGCTGAACACGTACGTCACGACGAGCATCAACGCGAACGCGCCGACCACCGCGGTGATGCCGCCATGAGTGCGGAAGCCGACCGCGAAGCCGAGCGCCGCGTTGACGAGCAACGTCCACGACGTGAGCAGGCCGTCGGCGAGCGATCGGCCGGCGACGACCGCGGCCCGGGGGATCGGCAGCGACCGGAATCGGTCGTGCACCCCCGAGGCAGCGTCCTCGGCGACGCCCGCCGGCGCGTTCATCCCGGTCCAGAGGATGGTCGTCAGCAGGAACCCAGGGACGAGGAAGTCGACATAGTCGACGCCGTGCCCGGCGTCGATGGCGCCTCCGAACACGTACCGGAAGATGAAGAGGAACATCGCACCGATGATCGTCGGGAGCACCAGCAACTGTGGCGTGCGGAGGTACTGCAGAAACGTGCGTCGCGCCGACTGCACGGTGGCGGTGCCGAACGCGGCGCCGGTCTGCGGGACCAGAGATGGGTGCTGGGTGTCGGGGGTCGATCCGACGGTGGTCGTGGTGGGCATGGAACGGCTCCGAGTGCAGGGGGAGGAGAGAGGGAGAGGTGCAGTGGTCAGGCGGCGGCCGTGTTGCCGTCGCGTTGGTCGTGGTCGTGGTCACCGTCGTGGCCGTCGTGGTCGTTGTCGGAGGGCCCGAGCGGCTGACCGGTGAGGGCGAGGAACACCTCGTCGAGCGATGGTCGGCGGACACCCACGTCGTCCAGGGCGATGCGCTGGTCGTGCAGCATCTGCACGACAGCGGCGAGCTGGTCGGCCCCGCTGTCGACGGACACCGAGGCGCGCTGGGTGTCGATGTCGGACTGCGGAGTGTCGTCGCTGATCGACGCAAGGATCTCCTCGACTGCGGGGAGGTCGCCGGCGGCCCGTGGGCGGACGTCGATCACGTCGCGTCCCGCGCGGTCCTTGAGCTCGTCGGGCGTCCCGGCATCGACGACGCGGCCGTGGTCCATGATCACCACGTGGCGCGCTAGCTGGTCGGCCTCTTCGAGGTACTGGGTGGTGAGCAGGACGTCGACGCCGTCGGCGACGAGGCCACGGATCGCGACCCACAGCTCGCGGCGGCTGGCGGGGTCGAGCCCGCTGGTCGGCTCGTCGAGCAGCAGCAGCCGCGGCCGTCCGACCAGGCTCGCGCCCAGGTCGAGCCGGCGTCGCATGCCACCCGAATAGGTGCGCACGAGGCGGTCGCCGGCATCGGTGAGGCCGAGCCGGTCGAGCACGTCGCCGGCCGCCGCTCGTGCCCCGCGCCGATCGAGGCCGAAGAGCCGGGCGACGAGCTCGAGGTTCTCCCGGCCGGTCATCGCCGGCTCGACCGACGCGTACTGGCCGGCGAGCCCGATGATCTGGCGCACCCGCCGGGGATCGGCGGCCACGTCGATGCCGGCCACGCGCAGCTCGCCGGCGTCCAGGCGGAGGAGGGTTGCGACCGCGCTGACGAACGTGGTCTTGCCGGCGCCGTTGGGGCCGAGCAGCGCGGTGACCCGCCCCGACTCGGCGACGAGGTCGAGGCCGGCAAGGGCGTCGACGTCACCGAACCGCTTGACGAGGCCGTGCGCCTCGATGATGGAGGTCATGACGAGGCTCCTCGCGGTCAGAACAGCTCGTACGAGCCGAGCACCGTGAGCGGCTCGACGGTCGGCGGCTCGGCGAGCCACCCCTTGAGCCGCTCCTGGAACTCGCGGAACTCGGGGATGGCCGCGAGCGGGTTGTCGGCCGGGTCGTCGAACGCCAGCAGGGCGACGAAGGAGACGCCGTCGGCCAGGCCGGCCGACGCGTACTTCACGCCCTCAGGCCGGGCGGCGTCGATCGCAGCGAACATCTTCTCGGCGGCCGCTTCGATGTCGGGCACGTTCTCGGCGTTGACCTTGGCCCGGATCATCACGACGTTCATCGGTTCCATCACGTTCTCGCTTTCGCTTCGTGTCACATCTGCGGGTTTCGTTCTTCACCACAGAGACACGCCGGCCCGCGGGAATGTGACCGGAAGGGGACGCCTCTCCCGCACTGGCCGGCTCACCACACTCTTGCGGACGTGACCGCTACCGTCGGTGGCCGCTACACCCAGGCCTGGAGTCCCTGGGGGTGACGGCCGGGACAGCCCGCGGGGTGGGCGCGGGATGGGACCTGGGCGATCGAGGGTTGCAACGCTGTGGGCAAGCACCTCGCGCAACGGCTGGTGGCCGCCGGTGAGCGCGTGGTGGACAGCGTCCAGGTCGAGTGCGGCGGTACGGTACGTCGGTCGTGGCCACCTGGGCTGAGTTCGCGAACGCCGCACCGGATCTGGCCGCCTTCGCCCGAGCGCGAATGGAGGGCCGGATCGTGTACCAGGCGACGCTTCGGCTCGACGGCGGACCGCGCGTGCACCCGGTCTCCCCCTGGCTCGGCGCCGGGCTGCTGTGCGTCTCGTTCCGCGACACGAGCCCAAAGTTGCGTGAGGTGGCGCGCGACGCGCGCTACGCGTTGCACACCGCGCAGCCGTCGGAGGACCACGCTGGCGAACACGGAGAGTTCATGGCGCGCGGATGGCTCGAACAGATCCCTCCATCGCACCCGGCGGTGACGGCGCGCCCCGGCCAGACGCCCTACGGGCTTGTCCACTACGCGTGCTCGGTAGAAGAGGCGGTGGCGACGGAGTACTCGGACGACGAGATGCCCGTCTATCGACGGTGGAAGCCGTCCTCAGGCGACGCGCCCCGTTAAGCCGCCGGAGGCGTCGATGCCGCGGTGAGCCCCGCGAATGTCGTCACGACGAGCGCATAGTGCCCGGACCGCGCTCGGGTTGCTAGCGATCCTTCCGGTGCAGAACGCCGCCAGTTCTACCGATCTCGCGCGAAGTTCCCCTGAGATCGGGTGCTTCCAGCGGCCCTTCATCTGACCCGGCCAAACCTCGACGCCCTCCGCACCGCCACAAATGCGCTCTGGACCCCCCGCCCCGCAGGCAGCGTTGAGCTCCGCTGAAGCGCGCTGCGGACCGGCACCTGACTCCGCGCCGCTCTACCGCTTGCCGGGGGTCGAAGTCCGTAGCGTTGCCAGCGCCGTCTCGATGCGGCGGGTGCGCGTCTCGGCCTTCTTCGCACCCTCGATCGTGAGCACGTGCTCCCGCTTGCGGCTGTGCGACAGCCTGTCGTATGCGGCGCGGGCGGCCGGGTCGGCGTCCAGGGCGCGGGCGAAGTCCTCCGGCTCCACCACGACGCGGGGCTCGGCGTCGAGCTCGACCTCGACCTCGACCTCGTCGCCGATCGAGACACCGGCGGCTCGTCGGTTGGCATTGCTGAGGCCGAGCAGGTTGCGACCACGCATGATGGCGACCCGGCTCTTCCACGAGTGCCCGTTGATCGTGATGGTCACCGCTGGCCGCTTGCCCCCACCCAGTGCCTCGACCACCTCGGGCGGAACCTCCAGGCCCCGCATGGGCTCGGGGGGCTCGACCTGCGTTCGGAACTTCATTGTCTTCTCCTGCGATCTCGTATCGGCTCGTGGCGTGGCCCGGCGACCTGAGCACGGCACGCTTGCCCGGTGCGGGCTTCAGCTCGCCGTGGCGACCTTCCAGAGGTAGCCGTCGGGGTCGGCGAAGTACCCGAAGTAGCCACCCCACGTGGCGTCGGCTGCATCCCTCACGATGCTGCCCCCGGCCGCCACGGCCTTGCC
>DASXRJ010000275.1:0-14240 GCA_036506675.1 Nocardioides sp.
AGGGCCCCTCGAAGACGAGACCGATGCTCGGGCTCAGCCGGCCTCGGCAGCAGCCGGGACGCCGACCGCCGCCGGATGCGCCAACGCGACCATCCGGACCGCGGAGACCATCTCCAACCGGATGACCGACTGCTCGACGACCCCGGCGGTCAGCACCACGCCGTGTCCATCGACCGCGGTCACGGCGCCCTCGAGCCAGTGACCGGCGACGAGCACCTGCACCGTGAGCCCGAGATCCCGGGCCCGGTGCAACGCCGTACCGATCGTGTAGAGCGTGGAGTCACCGCCGACCATGGGTGTCCTCTCGTGAGCAGTCGACTCGAATCTACGGTCGGAGGCAGGGTCGCGGGGACGGTCGACCCGGATCCGAGCCGTCCGGCGGTGGGGCTGTCCTGCCTGGGCGGTCCGGCATGGCTCAGTCGGGCCACCGTCGTACTGGCCGGTCGGGCCGTTTTTCACACTTCGAAGGGCAAAGGTCGCCACTTGGAAGGGCGATTCCTGCCACTTCGCGGGGCAAATTTCGCCACTTCGGCGGGTCAGGGGACGTCGACGTGGACGTGGTCGCGATGCTCGAGGATGGCGATGGTGGCGTCGGACTTGCCGGAGGTGTCACCGGGGTCGAGGTCACGCCAGCCGTCCTCGGAGGCGCGGCCGGCGGTCCAGATCTGGTCGTCGAAGATGACGTGGTCGATGTTGAGCCGATCGGCCTGGGCGACGAGGTAGGCCGCGATCGACCAGCCCCGGCGATTGTTATCCGGGTTGACCGGCCGGACGAAGACGTCGATCGCGCGGCCGTCGTCATCCGCGGACCCGTCGCCCTGACCGGCATCCACCCCGTCCGGCTCGAAGCCGCCCATCGGCACGTCGCCGAAGGCCTTCCCGAGAGAATGTCGTACGGCGGCCGCACGGCCGGTCAGTCCCGCCGAGTTCAGCTCCGTCTCCGACTCCAGCCCGTCGTCGTGCCGCACCACGCAGGTGAAGGTGCCACCCGCGGAGTAGCCGGTCAGCGCGGAGGCCAGCACGCGGGCGTCCGCGGCGTGGTCCTCGTAGGCCTCCGGGAACCCCGACCGCTGCACCGCCTGCGCGGCCTCGGTGATCCGCATCTCCTGGTAGCCGTCGACCTCCTCGAGCGCGTCGTAGAACGCATTGATGGAGTAGTAGCGGTCCATGATCTGCTTGCGGGTGCCCCACCCCTGCGACGGCCGCTGCTGGAAGAGCCCCAGCGAGTCGCGGTCGCCGCCGGCGATGTTGCTGATCTTGCTTTCCTGGTACGCCGTGGCGAGCGCGATGCTCACGGCCCGCGCCGGCAGCCCACGTCGTACGCCGATCGCCGCGATCAGCGACGCGTTCTCGGCCTGCTCGGTGGACAGGTCGACCCGGTGGCCGGCGACCTTCGCTGTACAGCCCTCGGGGTCGGGCAGCGGCCCGGCGCCCTTCCACATCGCGACGCCGGTGCCGACCACCACGGCCAGGACGGCACCCACGAACAGCGCGCCCTTGGCGCCCTTGCCCATCGGTCAGTTCTTGTGCAGCTCGGCGTTGAGCTCGATCCCGGTGCCCTTCCGGTCCCGGGCCTCGACGCCGCCGGTGACGCTGTTGCGGAGGAAGAGGACGTTGCTCGCGCCGGACAGCTCCTTGGCCTTGACGACCGTGCCGTCCGGCAGCGTCACCTTGGTGCCGGCGGTGACGTAGAGGCCCGCCTCGACCACGCAGTCGTCGCCGAGCGCGATGCCGATGCCGGCGTTGGCGCCGAGCAGGCAGCGCTCGCCGATGCTGACCCGCTCCTTGCCGCCGCCGGAGAGGGTGCCCATGATCGACGCGCCCGCGCCGACGTCCGAGCCGTCGCCCACGACCACGCCGGCCACGATCCGGCCCTCGACCATCGACGTACCGAGCGTGCCGGCGTTGAAGTTGACGAAGCCTTCGTGCATCACGGTCGTGCCGGAGGCCACGTGGGCGCCGAGCCGCACCCGGTCGGCGTCGCCGATCCGGACGCCGGACGGCACGACGTAGTCGACCATCCGCGGGAACTTGTCGACGCTGTAGACGGTGACGTGCTGCCCGGCGGCCTGCAGGCGAGCCCGGGTCAGCTCGAAGCCCTCGAGTGCGCACGGCCCGGCCGAGGTCCACACGACATTGGTCAGCAGCCCGAAGACGCCGTCGAGGTTGATCGAGTTGGGTACGACGAGTCGGTGCGAGAGCAGGTGCAGACGGAGCCAGACCTCCTCGGTCGAGGCGGGCGCCGCGGACAGGTCGGCGATCTCGACCAGCCGCACCTCACGGCGTACGTCGCGGGCGTCGTCGCGGCCCTCCAGCTTGGTCAGCTCGACCGGCGCCTCGGCGTCCTCCCGAGCGCCCAGCGCGGGGGCCGGGAACCATACGTCGAGGACGGTGTCGCTGGCATCGAGGGTGGCGAGGCCGTAGCCCCAAGCGGCAGAAGTCACGGAGCAACCCTACGGAACGACCCCAGGCGGGCGGTCAGGGGTCGCGCCAGTCAAGATGTTCGACCAGTCGCTTCTCCAGGTCCGGGTGGCGGCGCTGCAGCCGGATCAGCGGCCAGCCGGCGGCGACCATCACGACCACGAGCACGCGGGCCAGCCAGAGCAGCTCGGGGTCATGCGCGTGCGTGACCCCGAGCAGCACCAGCAGCGCGCCGATCGGCCCGCCCGCCCGGTGCGAGCCCTCACCGGTGATCCTGGCGAGCGCGATGCACAGCGGCAGCACCGGCAGCACGAGTACGCCGACCAGCACCCCCTGGCGCGAACGCAGGTCCCCGGCCCGGGCCCCGGCCAGATTGACCAGGATCATCCGGATCGGTGCGATCGTCAGCAGGATCGCCGCGATCGCGATGCCGTAGGCGAGCGGCACGACGAGGAACGACGCGAACGCCGCCACCGCGAACCAGCTCGGGTCGTGGCTCTCGTCCGGCAGGAAGGTCAAGGGGTACGCCGCGCAGCCGGTCACGAACTGGACGAACGCGACCGCCAGCGGAACCAGTACCACCCACTTCTTCACCCGGTCCCTGCTCCGCCGCAGCTCCCAGACCCCGTCCGCGATCCACAGCGGAAGCGCCGTCGCCGCCCCGGAAGAGACCAGGATCAGCATGGCCTGGTTCGTCCGGTCGACGACCGGGTCGGCCAGGGTGAGGAAACCCCAGATGCCGCCCGCGACACCGAGTCCGAAGGCAAGCCAGCGCAGCAGTGGTCGCACGGCGGACAGAGTAATGCCCGGCTACTGCCCCGTGCGCCCGTCGATGCACTCGCGGAGCAGGTCGGCGTGGCCGGCGTGGCGGGCGTACTCCTCGATCATGTGCACGAGGATGTCGCGGATGCTGGCCGTCTCGTCCTCGTGGCCCAGCGGGAGCACACGAGCGAGGTCGGCCTCGTCGAGGTCGTCGAGCCAGGCGTCGGCGGCAGCGATCTCGTTCTCCCAGGCGGCGAACGCCTCCTCGACCACGGCCGGGTCGGCGACCGCGCCGTTGAAGTCCCAGTCACGGTCGTCTTCGCGCTTGAACAGGCGCGGCTCGTCGTGGTGGCCCTGCAGCTCGCGCCGGAACCAGGTGTGCTCGACCGTCGCCAGGTGCCGGATGAGCCCGAGCAGGCTCATCGTGCTGGGCGGGACCGACCGCGTGGCGAGCTGCTCGGCGTCGAGGCCCTGGCACTTCAGCTTGATGGTCAGCCGGTAGTTGGAGAGGTATTCACGCAGGGTGGCCTTCTCGCCGACCGGGTTGCCGTACGTCCGGGGGTCCTGGCCGGGGTCGGCCCACATGTCGCTCATGGCCCCTAGCCTGGCTGCCGGTCGGCGACCCGGGCAACCGAGTTAGCCGGCCGCGAAGATCCAGGACTGGTGGCCGCCCCTTGGCAGGTCCCTTGAATGATCTTGGCGCCGGCCGCCGTCGATCCGCCGGCCAGTGTGAGTGCGGGCGCTCGGCACCGCGAGGATGCCGAGCGCCCGAGAGGCGCGTCACTCGTAGTAGCGACCATGCCCGCGGACCGGGGGCGGTGGCGGGGGCGGTGGCGCGTAGGCGTGGTAGCCGTCCTTGCCGCGGGCGATCTCGTCGTCGAGTCCCTTCATGGCTCCGCGCGTCTCGTCGTCGACCTCCCGCAGGCCGCCGGCGGCCTTGGCGAGCAGCTGACCCGCCTCGACGAGCTCGGACGCCGAGCCGGTGGCCACCTTGTCGAGCTCGCCGAGAAGCGTCGACCAGGTGCTGTAGGGCCCGCTGGGCAGCATGCCGACGTAGGTGCGCTGCCAGATGAAGGGCTTGTCCGATCCGTGCGCGCTCTCGGCACCTCGGGCCATGGTGCTGGCGATCCGGGGCACCACGTTGTAGCCGATCTGGCCCATGATCCTGGTGTCGGCCTTGATCTGCCCCGACTTCATGCCGGGGTCGACGCCCGCATCCGGGTGGATGTGGAAGTCAGAGGCCGGCATCGTGGTCAGCTTGTCCAGGAGCTTCTGCACGGAGGTGTCCAGCTCGCCCTCGCGGGCGGTGATCTGGCCGTCGAGCTTGCGGAGCTCGTCACGCAGGCTCGTGAGGACGGCGTCCGCGGTCCCTCCCGAGATCTTCGTGTTCACGGGACTCTGGTTCTTCGGCGGCATCAGCGCCTCGACCAGGGACAGACCCTTCTGCCCCACCGCGAGGATCGGCTTGTAGGGCGCCGGGATGAACTCGCCGACCAGGTCGGCCAGCGCCTTGACCACGCCGAGGTCGAAGCCGCTGCCGCTGCCACCGAGCGGGTCGAAGGCCTTCACCGCCTCGGCCGCGAGGGCCATGATGTCGATCCGGGCCTGCTCCCACACCTTCTTCTCACCGAGCAGGGTGGTGCCGAGCATGATGGCCAGCTGAGCCTGGTTGTTGAGGACGCCCTTGATCCGTTCCGCGCCGTACTTGGTGTCGAAGGTGTAGATGATCGAGCCCGACCAGGCGTCCGGGGTGTCGGGCCCGATCCACTTGCCGAGGGTGCCGATGTCGGTGGCCAGGCCGACCGAGGTGAACTTGTCGCCGTCCAGGTCGCCGTTGCTGCCGGCGTCGGCGTACGGCGTGAGCGACCCGACTGCCGCCCGCATCGCCTCGACCGGTGTGTCGAAGTCAGCGGGCTCGGGGAGCGTGTCCCAGCCGTAGAACGCGTCCTCGATGTTCTGGATCCAGGGGTGGTAGATGTCCGTCCACGGGTCCGAGTCCCACTCGTAGGCGATGCCGCCGGTCTTGGGGTAGGACTGGCCGAGGTACTTGGCTCCCGGAGGCGGGCCGCCCTCCTGGACGCCGCCCATGCCCATGTTCACCCGGTGCGTCAGACGCATGGTTCCCGTCGGGCCGGAGACCGGCGGCAGCGTCTCGTCGAAGTTGCTGGACCGGAAACCCCGCTCGGCGTTGCCGTACCACTTCTGCTCGTAGAGGCTCTTCGCGATCGCGTTGTGGGCGATCTTCTTCTTCAGGTCCGAGAGTGCGCTCGGACTGTAGTCGGTCATGTCGGCATGCCCCTTCTCTCTTCTGAGATGCACCTACCCGGGCCTCTGACCCTCGAAACTCGCTGGGCAGGCAAACCGATTGGCGGACCTCACACCCGGCGCCGTAGCCTAGGGAGCACCAGCGCCTGAGCCGTCATCAGCGGCGAGCTTCCGGAAGAAAGGGACCCCGGGTCCCGACTAGAACCGGACGGGTAGGCCCGTCACAGCCGTCACGAAGCGGTCGCGCGGAGACGTGCGGCAAGCGAGGTGGTACCGCGGCCTCTCCCACCAGGAGGGGGTCGTCCTCGTGGCAGAGCCCGAGACGTCGTACACCGCAGGAGCACCGATGGCCTATCCGAAGGCATCAACCGACGACCAGAGCGTTCCGTCGAGCCCGAAGTTCCCCGAGATCGAGGAGCGGGTGCTGGCCTACTGGAAGGACGACGACACCTTCCGGGCCTCGGTCGAGCAGCGCGACGCGGGGGAGGACGGCTCCAACGAGTTCGTCTTCTACGACGGCCCGCCGTTCGCCAACGGCCTGCCCCACTACGGCCACCTGCTGACCGGCTACGTCAAGGACCTGATCCCGCGCTTCCAGACCATGCGCGGGCGCCGGGTCGAGCGCCGCTTCGGCTGGGACACCCACGGCCTGCCCGCCGAGCTCGAGGCGATGCGCCAGCTCGGCATCAAGACCACCGACGAGATCGTCGAGATGGGCATCGAGGCCTTCAACGCGGAGTGCCGCAAGTCGGTCTTCGAGTACACAGGGGAGTGGCGCGACTACGTCACCCGCCAGGCCCGTTGGGTCGACTTCGACAACGACTACAAGACCCTCGACACCGACTACATGGAGTCGGTGATGTGGGCCTTCAAGCAGCTCCACGAGAAGGGGCTGGCCTACGAGGGCTTCCGGGTGCTGCCCTACTGCTGGAACGACGAGACCCCGCTGTCCAACCACGAGCTGCGGATGGACGACGACGTCTACCAGCTGCGCCAGGACCCGGCCGTCACGGTCGGGCTGCGGCTCGACGGTGCCGATTCTTTGGGGGGCGCGCTCGCGCTGGTGTGGACGACGACGCCGTGGACGCTGCCGGCCAACCTCGGGATCATGGTCGGCCCCGACATCGACTACGTCGTGGTGGAGTCCGACTTCACCGGCACCACCGAGCGTTACCTGCTGGGCGAGGCGCGGCTGGCGGCGTACTCGCGAGAGCTGGGCGAGGAGCCGGAGATCCTGGAGCGGCTCAAGGGCAGCGACCTGGTCGGGCGGGCGTACACGCCGCCGTTCAGCTACTTCGCGGGCCACCCGAACGCCCACCGGATCTTCGAGGCCGAGTTCGTCACCACCGAGGACGGCACCGGGCTGGTGCACACCGCCGGTGCCTTCGGTGAGGAGGACAAGGCGATCACCGACCGGGAGGGCATCGAGCTGGTCGTGCCCGTCGCGCAGAACGGCACCTTCACGTTCCCGGTCACCGACTACGAGGGCCTGCACGTCTTCGATGCCAACATCCCGATCATCGAGCACTTCAAGGCCAGCACCCGCGGTCAGGGGGAGACCGGATCGGTCTCCGCCGGCACGGTGCTGCTGCGCCGGGAGTCCTACGAGCACTCCTACCCGCACTGCTGGCGCTGCCGCGAGCCGCTGATCTACATGGCGGTCTCGTCGTGGTTCGTGTCGACGACCAAGATCCGCGACAAGATGCTCGAGCTCAACCAGCAGATCCGCTGGGTGCCGGAGCACGTGAAGGAGGGTCAGTTCGGCAAGTGGCTGGAGAACACCCGCGACTGGTCGATCTCGCGCAACCGGTTCTGGGGCAGTCCGATCCCGGTCTGGAAGAGCGACGACCCGGCGTACCCGCGCATCGACGTGTACGGCGGTCTCGACGAGCTCGAGCGCGACTTCGGTGTCCGCCCCGACGACCTGCACCGGCCCTTCATCGACGAGCTGACCCGGCCCAACCCGGACGACCCGACCGGCAAGTCGACCATGCGCCGGGTCACAGACGTCATGGACTGCTGGTTCGAGTCGGGCTCCATGAGCTTCGCCCAGGTGCACTACCCGTTCGAGAACGCCGAGTGGTTCGACCACCACTTCCCGGGTGACTTCATCGTCGAGTACATCGGCCAGACCCGCGGCTGGTTCTACACGATGCACGTGCTGGCGGCGGCGCTGTTCGACCGGCCGGCGTTCGAGACCTGCGTCTCGCACGGCATCGTGCTGGGCTCGGACGGCAACAAGATGTCCAAGAGCCTGCGCAACTACCCCAACGTCTACGAGGTCTTCGACCGCGACGGCGCCGACGCGATGCGCTGGTTCCTGATGTCGAGCCCGATCCTGCGCGGCGGCAACCTGATCGTCACCGAGCCGGGCATCCGCGACTCGGTGCGGCAGGTGCTGATCCCGCTGTGGAACAGCTGGTACTTCTTCAGCCTCTATGCGAACGCAGCGGGCGAGGGGTACGACGCCACCTGGCGCACCGACTCCAAGGACCCGCTCGACCGCTACCTGCTCGCCAAGTGTCGCCAGTACGTCGAGGCGATGACCCACCAGCTCGACAACTACGAGGTCGCCAACGCCTGCGACTCGACGCGGTCGTTCCTCGACGTGCTGACGAACTGGTACATCCGCCGCTCCCGTGAGCGGTTCTGGGCGGCGGACGGGGTCGTCGACGAGGGTGCCTTCGACACGCTCTACACGGTGCTCGAGGTGGTGTGCCGGGTGACCGCGCCGCTGCTGCCGCTCACGACCGAGGAGATCTGGCGCGGGCTGACCGGCGGCCGCTCGGTGCACCTGACGGACTGGCCGAACGCGGACGACCTACCGGCCGACGACGAGCTGGTCGCCGCCATGGACGTCGTACGCGATGCCTGCTCGGCGGGCTCGGCGCTGCGCAAGGGCGCCAACCTGCGCAACCGGCTGCCGCTGTCGTCGATGACGCTGGTGGTCTCGGACGCGGAGGCGCTGTCCGGCTTCGAGTCGATCGTGGCCGACGAGCTCAACCTCAAGGCGGTCCGGCTGCTCGACGCGTCGGCGCCCGAGGCGGCGTCGTACGGCGTGTCCCAGAAGCTGACCGTCAACGCGCGCGCGGCCGGTCCGCGGCTGGGGCGCGACGTACAGACGGCGATCCGCGGGTCGAAGTCCGGCGACTGGTCGGTCGCCGACGACGGAACCGTGACGTCGGGCGGGCTGACCCTGGTCGACGGGGAGTACACCCTCGAGACCGTGGCCGCCGACTCCGACGACTCGGCGACGGGCATGCTGCCCCGGGGCGGCTTCGTCGTACTCGACACGGCGGTCACCCCCGAGCTCGAGGCCGAGGGCGTGGCCCGCGACCTGGTCCGCCAGGTTCAGCAGGCGCGCCGCGAGGCCGGGCTCGAGGTCTCCGACCGGATCGCGCTGACCATCGCCGCCCCGTCCGCCGTACTCGACGCGGCCCGCACCCACGAGCAGCTGATCGCCGGCGAGACGCTGGCGACCTCGGTCTCGTACGCCGACGCCGCGGCCGCCGAGGTCACCGTCACCCGCGCCTGAGCGCGGTCGGGTGTCGCGCCGCTGCCCGCGACACGCTGACCCGCTCGTGCCTCCGGCGACGGGTCGACCGCGTCATCCAGATGTACGACGCCGTCGAGCGACGGGCCGCTCGCTTCCCCAACTGCTGACCCGAGTCTGCAAGAACGCTGCAGTTCGCCGCGCCCTGGCCTTGCGCGCGCCTGACAACGGCGGGCCCGGTCACGAACTGCAGTGATTTGTGCTGCTGTCCGGGGCAGGGCAGGGCGGTCCAACCAGGTCTGTCCGGGCACGCGGCTATCGTCGGGCCATGACTGACGCGACCTGGATCGGCCTCCGGATGGATGCGTACGACGACGCGCTCGGGCCGTTCTGGGCCGCGGCCATCGGCGGCGAGCTCAGACCGGGCGAGCTCGGTGCGGCCGAGATCGTCGGCCCGCCCGGCGGCGGCCTGGTGCTCGAGCCGGCCTCCGAGCCGAGGTCGGTCAAGCACCGCGTCCACTTCGACATCTACTCCCGCACGCTCGAGGAGCTCGAGGCGCGCGGGGCGACCCGGCTGGAGGCGTTCCCGAGGTGGACGGTGATGGCCGACCCCGGGGGCGGGGAGTTCTGCGCGTTCCTGCGCGAGGAGCCGCCGGCGTACCGGCTGCACGGGATCGCCGTCGACTGCGCCGACCCGGTCGCCATCGCGGCCTGGTGGGGCGAGCGTTTCGGGGTCGAGGCGCACGACAACGACGGCGCCGGGTGGCACACGCTGGAGGGCATCCCCGGCAACCCGGTCACGACCATGGACTTCGCGACGGTCCCCGAGGCCAAGAGCGGGCGCAACCGGATCCGCTGGGACGTCCGGGCCGACCCCGACGCGCTGGTGGCGGCCGGCGCCCGGGTCCTGGGCGAGTCGGCGGGTGGGATCGAGCTGGCCGACCCCGAGGGCAACGAGTTCCTCGTCGTCCCGTGACAGTCGTCCGCTGAAAGTCACCGCCCGGCCGGCGGCTATCGTCGGTGCCCCCGCGCGAGGAGTGGATGTCCATGAAGGATCTCGACCTACCCGACCTGTCCGGCACGCATGCGGTCGTGACCGGAGCCAACAGCGGCATCGGACTCGCCGCAGCCACCCGGCTCGCCGGCGCCGGAGCCGACGTGATCCTCGCGGTCCGGAACGCCGAGAAGGGTGCGGAGGCCGTCGCCTCGATCCGGGCCGCGCACCCGCAGGCAGAGGTGAGCGTCGAACGGCTCGACCTGGCCAACCTGGGCTCGGTGGCCGAGCTCGCCGAGCGGCTGGTCGAGGCCGGCCGCGCCGTCGACCTGCTGGTCAACAACGCGGGCGTGATGACACCGCCCGAGCGGCATACCACCGACGACGGGTTCGAGCTCCAGTTCGGCACCAACCACCTGGGCCACTTCGCGCTCACCGGACGTCTGCTGCCGCTGCTCGGCCAGGCGCCGCGGCCGCGCGTGGTGACGATCTCCAGCCTGATGGCCAGGGTCGGGCGGATCCGGCTCGATGACCTGCAGTCGGAGCGCGGCTACTCCCCGACCGCGACGTACAGCCAGTCCAAGCTCGCCAACCTGCTCTTCATGCTCGAGCTGAACCGGCGCAGCGAGCGCGAGGGCTGGGAGATCGTGAGCGTCGGCGCGCACCCCGGGTACACCCACACCAACCTGCAGCACGCCGGCCCCGCGATGGGGTCCGGTGTCGTGACTCGGGGGCGGCTGGCGACGTACCGGCTCGCCGAGCTGCTCCACGTCGGGCAGGGACCGGCGCAGGGCTGCCTGCCCACCCTGTACGCCGCCACCCGACCCGAGGCCACCGGGGGCACCTACTGGGGGCCGGGCGGGCCGTTCGAGTCCCGCGGCTTCCCGACGGCCGCGACCTTCCCGCGCCGGGCGCTCGACGAGAGCGTCGCCGCACGGCTGTGGGAGGTCTCCGAGGAGCTGACGGGCGTGCAGTACGCCGTGGGCTCGCTGCCCTAGTGGTCATCCCCGGAAGGGATGACCACTAGGCGCTGACCAGCCGGCCGGCGAGCTTGTCCAGATAGCCGAGTACGCCGGCCCGGTCGGTATCCGGCACGCCCCAGATCAGCTCGTCGACGCCGGCCTCGGCCCACTCGGTCAGGTCGCCGGGAGACGGCCGCCGGGCCACCAGGACGTGGACGACGGGGGAGCCCGCACGTCCGGCCGCGGCCCACTCGGCTCGCAACGCCTCGATCTTCTCGACGATGCCGGTCTCGCGCGGCGTGGTCATCCAGCCGTCGGCGTGCCGGGCGATCCAGCGCAGCGTCTGCGGCCCACCGCCGGCCCCGACGAGCAGCGGCACGTGCTGCTGCGCGGGCTTCGGCCACGCCCAGGACGGGCCGAACGACACGAACTCGCCCGCGTACGACGCCTCGTTCTGGGTCCAGAGCGCGCGCATCGCCTCGACGTACTCCCGCAGCACGGTGCGGCGCTGGTCGGCGGGCACGCCGTGGTCGGTGAGCTCATCGGTGTTCCAGCCGAAACCGGCTCCGATCGTCACCCGGCCGCCGCTCAGGTGGTCGAGCGTGGCGATCGTCTTGGCCAACGTGATCGGGTCCGACTCGACCGGCAGGGCCACGGCCGTCGAGAGCCGGATCGTCGAGGTCACGGCCGCGGCGGTGGCCAGCGCGACCCAGGGGTCGAGGGTGCGCAGGTAGCGGTCGTCGGGCAGCGTCTCGTCGCCGGTGCCGGGGTGCGGCGCCGACCGGCGTACCGGAATGTGGGTGTGCTCGGGCACCGAGATCGTCGCGAACCCGCGTTCCTCGGCCGCGACGGCGAGGCCGGCCGGGGTGATGCCGCGGTCGCTGGTGAAGAGCACGATTCCATGACGCACGGGCACAAACTTAGAACAGGTTTCAGATTGCCGGAAGGGTGGACCCGGCTGGTTGGATGGCTGCATGACGCTCGACCCGACCCTCGACCTGTCTACCGACGCCGTGACCCTGACCCAGCAGCTGGTCGACATCGAGTCGGTGAGCCGCAACGAGAAGACCATCGCCGACGCGATCGAGTCCGCGCTCTCGCCCCTCGACCACCTGACGCTGACCCGGCGCGGCCACACGATCGTGGCCCGTACCGAGCTGGGCCGGCCCGAGCGGGTGGTGATCGCCGGCCACATCGACACCGTCCCGCTCAACGACAACCTGCCGTGCCGCAACGACGGGACCTACCTCCACGGCCTCGGCACCTGCGACATGAAGGGTGGCGTCGCCGTCGCCCTCAGGCTCGCCCACGACCTGACCGAGCCCAACCGCGACGTCACCTACATCTTCTACGAGGCCGAGGAGATCGAGGCCGTCCACAACGGGCTCAACAAGCTCGCGAGCTCCGACCCCGACCTGATGCGGGCCGACTTCGCGATCCTGATGGAGCCGAGCAACGCGGGCGTCGAGGCGGGCTGCCAGGGCACCATGCGGGTCGACGTACGCACCCATGGCGAGCGTTCCCACAGCGCCCGCAGCTGGAAGGGCGTCAACGCCATCCACGCGGCCGCGCCGATCCTCGCCCGCCTGGGCGGGTACGACGCTCGCAGGCCGGTCATCGACGGGCTGGAGTACCACGAGGGACTCAACGCGGTCTTCATCAGCGGCGGCGTGGCCGGCAACGTGATCCCCGACGAGTGCGTGGTGGCCGTCAACTACCGGTTCGCGCCCGACCGCAGCGAGGCCGAGGCCGAGAAGTTCACCCGCGAGTTCTTCGACGGCTTCGAGACCACCGTCACCGACAGCGCGCCGGGCGCCCTGCCCGGGCTCGCCCAGCCGGCCGCCAAGGCGTTCCTGGAGGCGGTCGGCGGCCAGGCCCACCCGAAGTTCGGCTGGACCGACGTGGCCCGGTTCAGCGCCCTGGGCATTCCCGCGGTCAACTTCGGGCCGGGCGACCCGATGTTCGCCCACAAGCAGGACGAGCACGTGCCGATCGAGCACATCACCCGCTGCGAAACCCAGCTGCGCACCTGGCTGGGGGCCGACGCATGAGGGAGCACGAGAAGTACAAGGGCCCGATCATGATGCGCCGGGGCCAGATCGACACCGGCACCACCGACCAGCGGCTGCTCGACTCCCGAGGTCCCAGCGACTGGGTGCACACCGACCCGTGGCGGGTGCTGCGGATCCAGGCCGAGTTCATCGAGGGCTTCGGCGCGCTCGCCGAGCTCGGACCGGCGATCGCCGTCTTCGGCAGCGCCCGCACCAAGCCGGGCGACCCGCACTTCGACAAGGCCGAGGAGCTCGGCCACAAGCTGGCGCAGGCCGGGTTCGCCGTGATCACCGGCGGCGGCCCGGGCACCATGGAGGCCGCCAACAAGGGCGCCAGCGACGCCGGCGGGGTCAGCGTCGGCCTCGGCATCGAGCTGCCCTTCGAGTCCGGCCTCAACCCGTACGTCGACAAGGGCATCAACTTCCGCTACTTCTTCGCTCGGAAGACGATGTTCGTGAAGTACTCCCAAGGCTTCGCGGTCCTGCCCGGCGGGCTCGGCACCTTCGACGAGCTCTTCGAGGCGCTCACCCTGGTGCAGACCCAGAAGGTCACCAGCTTCCCCGTCGCGCTCGTCGGCGTCGACTACTGGAGCGGCCTGCTGGGGTGGCTGCGTGAGACGGTGCTCGCGGAGGGCAAGATCTCCTCTAGCGACCTCGATGTGCTGACCCTGACCGACGACATCGACGAGGTCGTCAAGATGATGGTGGACGCGCGCGCAGGCAAGGGGCCGGCCGCCGTACAACCGAGACAGCCGGAGTAGACGCATGATGTGGTTCTTCGCGGTCCTGATCGTCCTCGCCATGGGCGGTGTCGCCGCCGTCGCGGCGGGCTACGGCCGCTCCATGCCCGAGGTGTACGACGACCGCCCCGACGCCCTGGTCCCGACCGGGCGAGCGCTGCGCGGCGCCGACCTGCGCCGGGTCCGTTTCTCGACCGCCGTGCTGGGCTACCGGATGTCGGAGGTCGACGCCCTGCTCGAGCGGCTGGCCGCCGAGCTGGAGGAGCGCCAGGAGCGTGAGGAGCGGCCGGAGCCGCCGCAGCCGCTCTCCAAGCCGGTGCAGCCGCCGAGCGAGCCCGAGTAGAGGTCCGGGCAACGATGACCAACATCACTCTCCCGGACGGCGTCCGGGCCGTGTCGCGCGCGTGTCCGAGCGAAGTCCGGGCGTACCGGGCAGACCGGCGCAGCACGATCGCGGCCGGAGAACGCGCCCGAAACTGCAGTGGTCGTGGCGATGAACGAGACTTCTAGGGCAGACTGCGAATCGTGTCCACCCCCGTCATCGTCTACGTC
>DASXRJ010000276.1:0-3769 GCA_036506675.1 Nocardioides sp.
GCGGCTCGGCGAGGTAGTCGAAGGCCACCTCGGCCGGCACCGCGAACCGGACCCGCATCGGACTCAGAAGGTCAGGCCGGTGAGCCGCTCGAAGGCCTCGACGTACCGCGCCCGGGTCAGCTCGATCACGTGCTGCGGAAGCGGCGGCGGGGCGTCGCCGCTCGAGCGGTCCCAGCCACTCTCGGGCGAGACCAGCCAGTCGCGGACGATCTGCTTGTCGTACGACTTCTGGGCTCGGCCGGGCTCCCACTCGTCGGCCGGCCAGAACCGGCTCGAGTCGGGCGTGAGCACCTCGTCGGCGAGCACGATGGTGCCGTCCGGGCGGTGGCCGAACTCGAACTTGGTGTCGGCCAGGATGATCCCGCGCTCGCGGGCAAGCGCCTCGGCCCGGCCGTAGACGTCGAGGGTGAGCGCGCGGAGGTTGTCGGCGGTCTCGGCGCCGACGGTGGCCACCACGGCGCCGTACGAGACGTTCTCGTCGTGGTCGCCGAGCTCGGCCTTGGTGGCCGGCGTGAAGATCGGCTGCGGGAGCCGGGAGCCGTCCTCGAGGCCCGCGGGGAGCGGGACGCCGCACACCTCGCCGGTCGCGCGGTAGTCAATCAGGCCGGTGCCGGCCAGGTAGCCGCGGGCCACGCATTCGACCGGGTAGATCGCAAGCTTCTCGCAGATCACCGCCCGACCCTTCACGGCCTCGGGCACGTCGGTCGAGATCACGTGGTGGGGCACGCCGAGCTGCTCGAACCACCACAGCGACATCCGGGTCAGGATCTCGCCCTTGTCGGGGATCGTGGTCTCGAGCACGAAGTCGTACGCCGAGATCCGGTCGCTGGCCACCATCAGCAGCCGGCCGGCGTACTCGCCGGTCTCGATCTCGTAGAGGTCGCGCACCTTGCCGGAGTGGAGGTGGGTCGCGCCCTCGATCGGCGGAGCGTCGGGGATGTTCAGCATGGACGAACCTTATCCGCGGTGGCGGATGCGAGAGACTTCCGACTCCGACGGCTGGCGAAAGGAACGCGGATGAGCCTCACGGTGCCCACCAAGTACGGCGAGGTGGCGGTCACGCTTTCGGGCCGCGAGCCCGGCGCCGCGCCGACACTGCTGCTCTTCCACGCCAACCCCGGCGACGCGCGCGACTTCGACGCGGTCGCGCCCAAGCTCGGCGAGGAGTGGGCGGTGGCCGGCGTCGACTGGCCCGGGTACGGCGGGTCGACCGCGACCGGGACCGCGACCGAGGCCGCCGTGACCGCGAGCGCACTCGGCGAGATCGCGGTCGACGTCCTCGACGCGCTGGTCGCAGGCGGGCACCGCGACGTGTCGGTGCTGGGCAGCAGTATCGGCGGGTACGCCGCGGTCCGGCTCGCCGAGCGGCGGCCCGACCTGGTCCGGTCGGTGGTCCTGGTCGCGCCGGCCGGGTTCACCCCGCAGAACGCGCTGATCCGCGCCTACTGCCGGTTCATGGCGCGGCGGCGGGTCGCCCGGGCGGTGGTCGGGCCGTTCTCGATCGCGTACCTCGGCGGTTTGCGGACCGCCAGCGCGAAGGCGGCGTACCGGCGGGCGAAGGGGATCAAGGACGACCCGGCCGCGCTGGCGTCGTACACGTCGATCTGGCGCAGCGCCGCCGACGAGCGCATCGACCTGGTGACCGCCCGGCCGCGGCTGGCCATGCCGGTGCTCGTCGTGTGGGGGTGGTACGACCCGATCAACCCGGCGCCGCTCAACCTCCCCGGCGTACGACGCGCGCTGCCGACGGCGCGGGTCGTGGTCCTGGCCGCCGCGCATGAGCCCTACAACGACGTACCTCATCGGTTCCTGGCGTGCGCGCTGCCGTTCCTGCGCGAGCACGCGGTCCGCAGCGCGTAGCGCCGCCGGCGCCCCGCTCGAGGGGATCCGGCGGAAATGCGTCGACGGGTCGTCCGCGAGGTCGAGGATGGCTGGCATGTGGAACGACCTGATGGACATGGGTACGACGCTGCCCGACAAGATCGTGCGCACGATCGTTGTGTACGCCGTCCTCACGCTGCTGCTGCGCGTGGTCGGCAAGCGCGACCTGGCCCAGCTCAACTCCTTCGACCTCGTGGTGATGCTGCTGCTCTCCAACGTGGTCCAGAACGCCATCATCGGCCCGGACAACTCGTTGCTCGGCGGGCTCGTCGGTGCGGTCACCCTCCTGGTCGTCAACGCGGTGGTGGTCCGCGCTGTGGGGACCAGCGACGGGGTCGCGCGGCTGCTCGAGGGCACCCCCACACTGCTGGCGCGGGACGGTCACTGGCTGCCAGGGGCGCTTCGGAAGGAGGGGCTGCGTCCGGCCGACGTGGATGCCGCCGTACGCCGCCAGAACGCCACCGGCATCGCCGACGTCGACCAGGTCAGCCTCGAACCCGGCGGCGCGATCGTCACCACCCTCAAGCCCGGCCAGCAGACCGCGACCCAGGCCGACGTGGCCCGGTTGGAGGCCAAGCTGGACCGGCTGCTGGCGGGCGGGGCGGGCTGAGCTCGTCGTTCCCGCGGTCCGCGACGGCGGCGGGCCGACAGACGCCGACCCCGGGAGACGAACGTCGGGACGGGATGGCAGGGTGTGCCCATGCCGGAGTCTGCTGAAGAGGTATACGCGAGGGTGGTCGCCGCGGTCGGCGAGGAGGGTCGGCTGCCGATGCCGCCGGTCTACGAATGGGACATGTTCCCCTGGGAGCTGGTCGACGGCGAGCTCCAGCCCAAGGTCGTCCAGGAGCCGTACGCCGGCTCCGAGCCGCCGCGTTGGGGCGAGGCGCACGACAAGCCGTGCGGCACCTGCGACGGAGCCGAGAAGAACACCATCATCTGGGAGAACGACCGCTGGTTCGTCAACCGCAGCGAGGCGCCCACGGGGCTGCCACTGGTGCTCTGGCTCAAGCCCAAGGAGCACCTCGACCTGACGGATCTCGATGACGAGATGGCGGCCGAGATGGGCCGGATCTCGACCTGGCTGTGCCGGATCATGTCGAACCTGCCCAACATCGGCCGCGTGCACGTCAACCGCTGGGGTGACGGCGGCTCGCACCTGCATTGGTGGTTCATCGCGCGTACGGCGCGGCTGCCGCACATCATCGGCTCGATGGCCGTCGAGTGGGACCAGATGCTCCCGCCCGGCCCGGAGGACATCTGGCTGGCCGACGTACACGCGGTCGCCGCCAAGCTCGCGACCCACGACGGCCGCGCGCTCGTCTGACTCGTCGTCGCCTCGTCTGACTCGTCGCGGACGTCATCCGGACGGAGCCATCCACGGCTCGGTCCGGATGACGTCCTGAGTCTTGGCTCGGCTCGGGTCCCCAGTTTGGCGACCTGCGATTGGCCGAACCGTGCTTGCTGCACGACTTGGCCAGCCCGTCGCCGGTTCGAATCGCCCAACCCGTGCACCATGCATGATTCGGCCAGTCGGCCAGCCGGCCGCCAGTCGGCCGGTCGCCGAACCAGCCGATGCGAACGGCTGGTCGCGTGCTCTCCGGACGACCACAACAGCCGGTCGTAAACGTGCCCGCCAGGTGGAAGTTCGGGTTGTGGTCGTCCGCGCGGCTCACCCGTCGGATCTCGAGCAACGGCGAGCACCGGCGAGTAGCTGAGTGCCGTCCCGCAGTCGCACGCCGTCCAATCACGAGACTGGCCCAGTGTTCGACAGTGGCGGATCACAGGCGTGTCGTGCCTGGACCCCGCCAACGTCTCGCCGAGTCGTCGGGCCCGCCCGGAAGCCCCGGGACGTCATCCGGACGGAGCCATCCACGGCTCGGTCCGGATG
>DASXRJ010000277.1:0-3784 GCA_036506675.1 Nocardioides sp.
GATCTGTCGCCAGAAGACGACGTAGGACTCCCGCCAGAAGGTCATCGCTCCGCTCCTTCGAGTACGGCGGTCGGGTGCGACTCGGCCGCGCGGTCAGTGTCGTCGGGCTGGTCGTCGGGTTGGTCGTCGGGCTGGTCGCCGGGTTGGCCGCCCGCGTGGTCGGCGGCCTCGTTGCTGGCCTCGGCGTCGCGCAGCGACCGGCCGGTCAGGGTCAGGAACACGTCGTCCAGGGTCGGCCGGTGCACCTCGATCGAGTCGAGCGAGACGCCGGCGGACTCGAGGTCGCGCAGCAGCCCCGGGATCACCCGGCCGGCCCGCTCGACCCGGCCCTTCACGTGTCGGTCGGCCACCCCGACGGTCGCGGCGACGCCGCCGAGCCGGTCGGCGGCGAGCGCGACCAGCGCCGGGTCGGCGACCTCGAGGTCGACCAGGTCACCGGAGACCTGCGCCTTGAGGTTGTCGGCGGTGTCGCTGGCGACGAGCCGGCCCTGGTCGATGATCACGATCCGGTCGGCGAGTACGTCGGCCTCGTCGAGGTAGTGCGTGGTCAGGAAGACCGTCGCGCCCTTGCGCGAGCGCAGCCCCTCGATGTGCTCCCACAGGTTCGCCCGCGCCTGTGGGTCCAGCCCGGTGGTCGGCTCGTCGAGGAAGACCAGGGTGGGCTCGTGGATCAGTCCCATCACGATGTCGAGGCGGCGCTTCTGGCCGCCGGACATGTTCTTGGGCATCCGGCGCCATAGGCCCTCGAGCTGCAGCTGCTCGAAGAGCGCCTGCCCGCGGACGGTGGCGTCCTTGCGGGACAGCCCGTAGAGCATGCCGTGGTCGACGACCTCGTCGCCGGCGTACGCACCGGAGAACGTCGAGCCGACCTGCGACACGTAGCCGATGCTCCGGCGTACCTGCTGCGACTGGGTGACCACGTCGTACCCGGCCACCGTCGCCGTGCCGGCGGTCGGTCGCAGCAGCGTCGTCAGCATCCGCAGTGTGGTGGTCTTGCCGGCGCCGTTCGGGCCCAGGAAGCCGACCACCTCGCCCTCTTCGACGTCGAGGTCGACGCCGTCGACGGCCCGGACCTCGGTCTTCTTCTTGCCCTTCCCGGTGTGGAAGGTCTGCACGAGTCCGCGTGCATGAATCATCTGAACTCCCTTGGATATGCCCAGGGGGCGCAACAGCGCTGGCCCCCGTGTCTCACTACCGACCGCGGTGCGGCCCCAAACTCATCGGTCCAAACTCATCGATCCAGCCTCATCGGCCGCCTGACGTCAGCTCCATCGGACCTGGACTCTGTCGGCCCACAGGTCCCAGCCGTCGGCGGGCACGGCCTCGTCGCTGCGGTTCCACAGCGTGAGGTAGAGCGCGACCGCGCCGCCCTCGAGTACGACGTCGGCCTTGCGTGCCTGCTCGACCGCCTCGCTACCCGTGAGCCGCTCGGTGACCGCCGGCTCGGTGCAGACGTGCACCAGCCAACCGCGCTGTGCGTCTGTCGGCGCGTCGTCCGGGAGTACGGCGATCCGCACCGGCTCGTCCGAACGCAGCCGCGCCCGCGGCCGAGTCACGAACCCGGCCAGCAGCTCGTCGATCCCGTCGAGCGCCAGCGCCGGGTCGACCCAGGTGTCGGCGGCCGTCGGGTAGCGACCCAGCGCCGCCGACAGCGCGTCGACCGCGTGGATCGTGGTCTCGTGGCACTGTCGTCGCGCCCAGAACTTCCGGGCCGGCGGCGCGTCGTTGAGGAACACCAGCGCCTCGAGATCCTCCGGCGCCTCGGAGATCGCCTGCACCACCTCGATGGCGCCGTCGCGCAGCCACTCCACCGGATCGGCCACCGCCAGCCCCTGGCGCTCCAGCGCGTCGGGGTCGCACTCCGCGCCCCGGACGTTGGCGGCGGCCCAGCGGTGGACCATGCCCTGGTGCGCGATCAGCTGCCGGACCGTCCAGTCAGGGGTGGTCGGGACCGGCGCGTCGAGGCCGGCGCGATCGGCGTACCGGACGAAGGCGACGAGCGCGGCGCGCAGGCCCTCGAGGTGCTCGGAGAGTTCCACGGCCACCAGCGTGCCAGGGCCCGGCGACAGCGTCGCGGCCCGGGCGAGTCGGGCTGGGGCCGGCGTCGGATCGATGTGGTCTGATGGGGCCATGGAGCACGGTTTCGGGATCGACTTCGGAGGCACCGGCATCAAGGGCGCGCCGGTGAACCTCGACACGGGCGAGTTCGCCGAGGAGCGGGTACGGATCACGACGCCCGACAAGTCCACCCCCAAGGCGATCGCCAAGGTCTTCAAGGAGCTGCTGGCTCGGTTCCCCGACTCGACCGGCGCCGTGGGCATCACCGTGCCCGGCGTGGTGGTGGACGGCGTGGTGAGGTCGGCGTCCAACATCGACCGGGAGTGGATCGGGGTCGACTCGGACGCGCTGTTCACCGAGGCGCTCGGACGCGACGTACACGTGATCAACGACGCCGACGCCGCCGGCCTGGCGGAGGCCCGGTACGGCGCCGCCAAGGGTCACCGCGGCGTGGTCATCGTGACCACGCTCGGCACCGGCATCGGCTCCGCCCTGTTGTACGACGGCGTGCTGGTGCCCAACTCCGAGCTCGGCCACATCGAGATCGACGGCCATATCGCCGAGCAGCGGGCCGCCAACTCCGTGCGCGAGGAGAAGGAGCTCTCCTGGAAGAAGTGGGCCGAGCGGCTCACCGACTACTACTCCGCGCTGGAGCGGCTCTTCACGCCCGAGCTGTTCGTGGTCGGCGGCGGGGTGAGCAAGGAGTCCGCGGAGTTCCTGCCGTTGATCGAGATCGACACTCCGATCGTGCCGGCCGGGCTGCTCAACACCGCCGGCGTCGTGGGCGCCGCGCTCAACGCGACACTGGGAGCGGCCTCGGCCCGCGGCTAGCCGTGGTCGTGCCGGGCCTCCGCCAGCCGCTTGAGGTTGGCCAGCGAGGAGTCGGTCTGCCGCGGCAGCCGGTGGGCGATCACCGGCGTCAGCAGCCGGCCGAGGCCGTGCGGGCGCACCTCGACGGTATGCACGAGCCGGGTGCCGTCGCCGAGCGGCTCGGTACGGAAGTCGACTGTCACGTCGGTCAGCCGGTCGGCGTACTGCATCGCGAGGCGGCGGTTGGGGTCGCGCACGGTGATCCGGCCGTCCATCTCGCCGGTGCGTCCGGGGTCCCGGTAGTGGTAGCGCAGCCGGGTGCCGACCTCGTTGGGGCCGTCGTCGATCCGGTCGATGCCGGTGCATCGGTCCAGCCAGGCCGGCGTACTCGAGGTGTCGTCGAGGATCGCGAACACCGTCTCGGGGTCGGCGTCGATCGGCAGGATGTGGCGGTACGACGGCATGTCTTGATTGTGCTTCGATGTCGGGCGGCCCGACACCCCCCGTTGACCCCATTTTCGCCGGAATGCGTGCGGCGAGTGCCCCGGAGGACCGGAATCAGGACTCTTCGGAGAGTACGACGGCGATGGTGCGCCGACCGCGCTCGGCGATGTCGGGCGCTGGGTTCTTGCCCTCGAGCCACGGCACGACCTCGTCACCGATCCGGGAGAGCGTGGTCGGTGCCGCTGACCGTGCATCGGCGTGATGTCCAGCCCGGCCCATTCGGGGAACTGTTGCGCCACCGGCCGGCGTACCTGCTCGGCGTCGGTCTTGACCTCGTTCTCGTGCATCACTGGCGCCGACGCTAGCCGGGCGGCGTACTCGGGGCTGTGGGTTTTCCGGGTGTCGGTTTCCCCGGATATCCGGGGATTCTGACGGTTGTCAGGGGTTGCAGTCCCTGACAACCGCAAGTTTC
>DASXRJ010000278.1:0-16399 GCA_036506675.1 Nocardioides sp.
GTGCACTCACGCGTCAAACTCCTTTTTCCCCGGCCTCCCCCGGGCCGCCTCCACACCCTAGCCAACGCCACCGACAGGGAACGCCGGGTCCACAGCATCCCCGCCCCGGACGCCTCTAGGCTGGGAGACATGTCACACGGACCCGGCCTGCTCCTGACCGCCGTACTGGCCGTCGGACTCTCCGGCCTGTCCGCCTGCGGCAGCGAAGGCCCGCTCGCCGAGGGCCCGGCCCGCGCGACCGCGGGCTCCGATGCGGCCGGCGACTCTCCCGGCGGTACGACGGTCCCGACCGGACCGGTCACGGGCTCGACGATCGCGTCGTCGGTCTCCTCGGCGTCGGCGGCCTCGGCGGTGCCGGCCACCTCGGCCGGCTCATCGGCCACGGGGCCCGTCTCGCAGTCGCCGTTCGCCGCGCCCCGGCCGACCGGGCTGCGCACCCGGCTGCTGAGCGCCGGCGCGCTGCCTCGGTTCAACCCCGACCTGGGCTGGCGGGTGGCCTCGACCGGGCCCGAGTCGTCGGCGTTCGGCGTGTGCCAGAAGACCTCGCTGACCACGATCGGGGCGACCCGCGCGGTGGTCCGCACGTACGTCCCGGCCTCCGGGGCGGCGAGACCGAAGGCGGCCCAGGTGGTCGCGTCGTTCGCGGACTCGTCATCGGCCTGGCGGGCCTACCAGGTGCTGAAGTCGTGGCGTGGGCAGTGCCCGGACTTCAACGACTACCCGCTGGAGGAGGTCTCCGCGCTGTCCCGGGTCACTGTGTCCGCTGGCGTCGGCCACCGGTTCCTGATGGCTTACGGGCAGGATCCGGCGGGCGGGGAGGCCAACCTGGTCGGCTTCGGGCTGGCGCGGCGGGGGCGGTTCGTGTCGATCGTGCAGTTCCGCACGGTCGGCCAGGACTATGACTTCGCGCCCGGGCGGGAGCCCGAGTCCCGCGCCGTACGCCGGATCGTCGAGCTGCTGGGCTGAGTCTTTTCGAGAGGCCTTCGAGCGTCCGTCGGCCGTTGGCGGAGCGGCCGACCGAATGTGGCTTCCTGCCGAAGTAGGTGCACGCCGGACCGGGAGCGCCTCACGGCGCGTGACCGCTCGCAGCGGCTGATTTTGGGACCCGGGGCTGCCGCGGTCCGGCGTGCGCGCCCCAGTCTAGAGGTTCCGGCCAAGACGTCCAGAGGGTCCGGCCAGAAGTCTCAGGCGAGCTCGTGCCGAAGCTCCTGATGAGCGGCCGACTCGAGCTGTTCGGCCACCGTGAGCATCTGCACCGCGTCGGGCTCGTTGCGTACGGCGCGGCCGGCCGCGACCACCCGGGCGAACGCGCTCGCCCGGATCAGTACGTCGGCGAAGTCGCCGTGCACGATCCCGCGGAGCACCTCGTCGACCATCGCCTGCAGCTGCTCCGGACCGGGCGGGTCGGCCACCCCGGCCACCACGCGCGCGAACTGGGCACTGGCCCGCCCGGCGTCGTACTGCTCGGCGGCGAGGTGCGGGTCGGCGTACACCCAGGTGCGCAGGACGTAGAGCCGCCACAGGCATCCCGCGAGCGAGTCGGCCGGCGAACCCGCCCACACATCGGCCAGCGTCTCCAGGCCCTCGGTGTCGGCCAGGTGCAGGATCCGGTCCGCGATGTCCGCGTCGCCGCTCTCGCGGGCCCCGCGCACCAGCAGCGTCGCGGCCCGGTCGGCGGCCTCCGAGACCAGGGCAGGGTCACTGCCGCTGTCGGCCTCTTCGAACAGGTCGCTGCCGGGTAGCAGGGGACGGTGGTGCGGGCGCGTCACGCGTCCAGGGTAAGGCCTGACCCGGGCTCGCCCGCACATGTAACGCGCTGTTATCCCGCCTACCGCGCCGTTGCAGCGGGTGGTTAGGCGGGATAACAGCGCGTTACATTTCGCGCCGCGCGACACCGGCGTACCGTCGCTGGGTCACCAGGGACCTCGGCGCGGATCCCCTATGCGCCGTCGAGGAGCTTGCGGATCCGGGCGTCGCTGACGGGCTGGGCGGTGCCGAGCTGCTGGGCGAAGAGCGAGACCCGGTACTCCTCGAGCAGCCACCGGACCGCCCGGAGATCGGCCCCCACCGGCCGGCCGGAGGGCAGCGCCGCGACCCGGTTGAGCCAGGCCTGCTGGAGGTCGCCGAGCTGGTCCATCAGCTGGCGGTCGCGGTTGACCTGGCCGTCGAGGCGGGAGCGGCGGTAGTCGATCGCGGCGCAGTAGCGCGGGTAGTGCCGCAGGTGTACGACGCCCGCCTCCGCGACGAAACCGCGCTCGAACAACCGGCCCAGCTGCGCCTTCATGTCGGTCAGCGCCGGGAGCGTCATCATGTCCGCGCGGCCGGAGAGCAGCTTGTCGGTACGCCGCCACGCCTCCAGGGCCCGCATCACGTCGTCGAGTACGGCGCGCACCCGGGCGACCGGCTCGTCGGCCACCGCCTCGAGCAGTCCGTCGAAGGCGGCGGCGTCGCGCACCACCGGCCGGGCGTCGACGACTGCCTGGACGACGGCCGCGCGGGAGTCCTCGAGCAGCTCAGCGACGGTCGGGTACGGCGACCCGGCCACCGCGAGCTTCTCGGTGTTGGTCAGGGAGTCGAGCACCTGCTTCACCGTCGAGGGCTGGCCGGATCGGTCGAGGGCGAGCAGCAGCAGCCGTCGTACTCCCAGACGGTGGCGAGCGTCGGCCTCGTCCGCGGACCCGTAGACCGCGAGCCCGACGGCCGTGCCCTCGTCGACCAGCGCCGGGAAGCCGCGGACCTCATGGCCCGCACGGGTCCACGTGTTGGACTTCTCGATCGTGCCGAACGTCCAGGTCGTCTGGCCCGTCGCGGTGTGGCCGGTGTCGGCGGCCACCTCGGCGACCGCGCGTTCGAAGGTCGGCCGCAGCGGCGCTTTGAGCGACTCCAGGTCCTTACCCCGGCCGTGCTCGCGGCCGGAGTCGTCGACCACCCGGAAGGTCGGCCGCAGGTGCGCCGGCACCTTGTCCCAGTCCCACGCCTCACCGGGTACGACGACGCCCGTGGTCGAGCGGAAGTGCCGCTCCAGCGCGGTGAGCAGCGGCTCCTCCCCCGGCGGCACCTTGGCCAGGAACTCGCGCGCGTGGTTGGGCGCCGGCACGAAGTTGACCCGCAGGTGCTTCGGCAGGCTGCGGATCAGCGCGGTCACCAGCTCCTCGCGCAGGCCGGGCACCAGCCACGAGAAGTCGTCGCCGTCGACCTGGTTGAGCGTCGCGACCGGTACGTCGATGGTCAGGCCGTCGTCGGCCGCACCCGGCTCGAAGTGGTAGCTGATCGGGAAGGTCAGCCCTCCCCCGGTGCCGGCCCACGCCGTCGGGAAGTCGGCTTCGCGGATCTCCGCACCGTCGTGGGTGAGCATGGACGGGTCGAAGGTGAGCAGCTCGGGCCGCTTCTGCCGCTCGCGCTTCCACCACTGGTCGAAGTGCGCGCCGCTGACCACCTCGGCGCCGACGCGGCCGTCGTAGAAGTCGAAGAGGGTGTGCTCGTCGACCACGATGTCGCGGCGGCGGGCTCGGTGCTCCAGCTCCTCGGCCTCCTCGAGGAGGCGCCGGTTCTTCGCGAAGAACGCGTGCCGGGTCGACCACTCGCCGTACACGAGGGCGTGCCGGATGAAGAGCTCGCGGCTCAGCGCGGCGTCGATCTTGCCGTAGGAGACAAGCCGGTCGGCGACCAGCGGTACGCCGTACAGGGTGACCCGCTCGTAGGCCATCACCGAGCCGCGCTTCTTCGACCAGTGCGGCTCGGAGTAGGTGCGCTTGACCAGGTGAGCGCCGATCCGCTCGGCCCACTCGGGCTTGATCGCGGCGTTCTGTCGGGCCCACAGCCGCGAGGTCTCGACCAGCTCGCCGGCCATCAGGAACTGCGGGTTCTGTCCGCGCAGCCCGCTGCCCGGGAAGATCGCGAAGCGGGCACCGCGAGCGCCGAGGTACTCCCGCGGTCCGCGTCGCCCGCCGCCGGGTTCCTTGCGGTCCCGCTCCTCGAGCAGGCCGATGTGCGAGAGGAGGCCGGACAGCAGCGCCTGGTGGATCCCGTCCGCGTCGGGTACGTCGGCCGGCCGGCCCAGCTCGATCCGCATCTCCTTGGCCACCTGGCGCAGCTGCGACTCGAAGTCCTGCCACTCGCGCACCCGCAGGTAGTTGAGGAACTCCCGCTTGCACATCCGCCGGAACGCGCTCGACGACAGCTCGCGCTGCTGCTCCTTGACGTAGCGCCACAGGTTGAGCCAGGTCAGGAAGTCACTGCCCTCGGCCTTGAACCGGGCGTGCTGCTGGTCGGCCTGCGCCTGGAACTCGGCCGGCCGCTCGCGCGGGTCCTGCAGCGAGAGCGCAGCCGCGATCACGATCACCTCGCGCCCGCAGCCGAGCCGCTCGGCCTCCAGGATCATCCGGCCGAGCCGCGGGTCGATCGGCAGCCGGGCCAGGCGGCGCCCGAGCCGGGTCAGCCGCCGGCCGCCGCGCCGGTCGGTGCCGGCGGCCAGGGTGCCGAGCTCCTCCAGCAGCTGTACGCCGGCCGTGACGTTGCGCTTGTCGGGCGGGTCCACGAACGGGAACCGGCCCAGGTCGCCCAGCCCCAGCGAGGTCATCTGCAGGATCACCGAGGCCAGGTTGGTGCGCAGGATCTCCGGGTCGGTGAACTCCGGCCGGCCCTCGAAGTCCTCCTCCGAGTAGAGCCGGATCGCGATGCCCGCCTCCACCCGGCCACAGCGGCCGGACCGCTGGTTGGCCGAGGCCTGGCTGATCGACTCGATCGGCAGTCGCTGCACCTTGGTCCGCGCCGAGTAGCGGCTGATCCGCGCGACGCCGGTGTCGACGACGTACCGGATGCCGGGCACGGTGAGCGAGGTCTCCGCGACGTTGGTGGCGAGTACGACGCGTCGCCCGGTGTGCGACTCGAAGACCCGGTGCTGCTCGGCCGCGGAGAGCCGCGAGTAGAGCGGCACGACCTCCAGCAGCCCACGCTTCTTCAGGTCCTGGTCGCTCAGCACATCCGCGGTGTCGCGGATCTCCCGCTCGCCGGGCAGGAAGACCAGGATGTCGCCGGGCCCCTCCGCCGACAGCTCGCGCACGGCGTCCACGATCGCCTCGGTCTGGTCGCGGACGACCGGCTCGCCCTCGTCGTCCTCCTCGGGAAGCTCGACCAGCGGCCGATAGCGGAGCTCCACCGGGTAGGTGCGTCCCGACACCTCGATGATCGGCGCCGGCTTCCCGCGCCGGTCGGCGAAGTGCTCCGCGAACCGCTCCGGGTCGATCGTCGCCGACGTGATGATGACCTTGAGGTCGGGCCGCCTGGGCAGCAGCCGCTTGAGGTAGCCCAGCAGGAAGTCGACGTTGAGCGACCGCTCGTGCGCCTCGTCGATGATGATCGTGTCGTACGCCGTCAGCTCGCGGTCGCGCTGCAGCTCGGCCAGCAGGATGCCGTCGGTCATCAGCTTGACGCGGCTGGCCTTCGACGTCCTGTCGGTGAACCGGACCTGGTACCCGATCACGTCGCCCAGCTCGGTGCCGAGCTCCTCGGCGATCCGCTCGGCCACCGACCGCGCCGCGATCCGGCGGGGCTGGGTGTGCCCGATCAGCTTGCCGCCCGGACCGGCCGCGCCCCGGCCCAGCTCGAGGCAGATCTTCGGCAGCTGGGTGGTCTTGCCGGACCCGGTCTCCCCGGCGACGATGACCACCTGGTGGTCGCGGATCGCCGCCGCGATGTCGTCGCGACGCGCGCTGACCGGCAGCTGGGCTGGATAGGAGATCTGCACAACGGCGCAATTGTGCCGTCCCCACCCCAGCTGTGCGAGTCGATTCCCGCCGTCGCGAGCGCACGACGGTGTCGACCAGCCGTTGACAGGGCGTCGACCGGATGCTGACCGGCCGTTGACAGGGCAGGGGCGACGGCCCTAACCTCCCAACTAATAGGAAACTTACCTAACAGTTAGGGAGACCACAGTGCGCGAGCCTGGCACTCCTCGACTGCTCCGGGCCATCAACGACCGGGCGGTGCTCGACCTGCTGCTCGCTCAGGGGCCGCTGTCGCGCCCCGCGCTCGGCGAGCTCACCGGGCTCTCCAAGCCGACCATGTCGCAGATCCTGGCCCGGCTCGAGAGCGCGAGTCTGGTGCGACCGAGCGGCAGCAGCCCGGGCCGGCCGGGACCCAACGCGGCGCTCTACGAGGTCAACCCCACGGCGGCGTACGTCGGCGGTCTCGACGTGACGCCGCGACGGATCCGGGCCGCGGTGGCGGACCTGGCCGGCCGGACCATCGGCGAGTTCGAGCTGCCGACTCCCGGTCGGGCCGCCGGCGACACCGTGGCCAGGGTGGCCACCGCCGTGGACGGCGCCTGTGACCGGGCCGGCGTCCAGCGCACGAAGCTCCGCGGCCTGGTGATCGGAACCCCGGGTGCGTTCGACCCCGGCACCCAGCGGCTGCGCTACGCACGGCACCTGCCCGGCTGGCACGACCACCAGCTGCTGAGCCAGCTGCGCGACGCACTCGGCATCGAGCTGGAGGTCGACAACGACGTCAACCTGGCGGCGGTGGCCGAGCAAAGCGTCGGGGCCGCCCGCGGTGGCGAGGACTTCGTGCTGCTCTGGGGCGAGGAGGGCGTCGGCGCCGCCGTCGTCATCGACGGCCGCCTGCACCGCGGCTTCACCGGCGGTGCCGGCGAGGTGGGGTTCCTCCCCGTCCCCGGCACGCCGCTGGTCCGCAACGTCGGCATCAACAACGCGGGCGGTTTCCAGGAGCTGGTCGGAGCCAAGGCCGTGCTGGCCCTGGCCCGTGAGCACGGCATCCGCGCCTCCACCGCGGAGTTCGCGGTCAGGTCGGCGCTGCGGCTGCCGGCGTACGGCGATCCGTTCCTCGCCGAGCTCGGCCACCGGCTCGCCGTCGGCCTCGCCGCGATCGTCTCCGTGCTCGACCCGGAGCTGGTGGTCCTGTCCGGCGGGGTGATCAGCGAGGGCGGCGAGCAGCTTCGCCGCGTCGTGCAGCACGAGCTCCACGACCTGTCGCTGTGCCGGCCCCGGATCGAGCTGACCGGCGTACCGGTCGACCCCGTTCTCAAGGGCGCGCTACACGCCGCCCTGCGCACGGCGCGCGACGTCGTGTTCAACACAAATGATCCGGCCACCGGCGCAAGGACCGTCGCTGAGTGACCGCCCCACCGCAGGTCCGACCGCAACCGACTGGAGAATTGTCATGGCGTTCCCGAAGAGAATCCTTGCCGCATCCGCGGTGATCGCCTCCGTTTCCCTGCTGGGCAGTGCCTGCACCGGGGCCAGCAAGGGCAGCGCGAACGACGACCCGAACGACGAGGTCACGATCACGTTCTGGCACGGCTGGAGTGCCCCGAGCGAGGTCAAGGCGATCCAGCAGAACATCGACGCGTTCGAGGCCGCGCAGCCCAACATCCATGTGAAGGTCGTCGGCAACATCACCGACGACAAGATCAACCAGGCCCTGCGTGCCGGCGGCCCGAACGCGCCCGACGTGGTCTCGTCGTTCACGACCGACAACGTCGGCCAGTTCTGCTCCTCCAACGTGTTCACCGACCTGTCGCCGTTCCTGGAGAAGTCGGGCATCGACCCCGAGACCACCTTCCCGAAGCCCCTCCTCGACTACACCCAGTTCGAGGGCGACCGGTGCACGCTGCCGCTGCTCAGCGACGCCTACGGGCTCTACTACAACAAGGACGCCTTCGCGGCGGCCGGCATCGACGGCCCTCCGAAGACGCTGTCGGAGTTCGAGAAGGACGCCGTCAAGCTGACGAAGTCGAACGGCGACTCGTACTCGCAGCTCGGCTTCATGCCGAACTACCACGGCTACGAGACCACGACGACGCACTACGTCGCGCAGTGGGGACCGACGTACTTCGACGCCGACGGGAAGTCGACGGTGGCCACCGATCCGGCGTTCGCCGACATGCTCACCTGGCAGAAGCACATGGTCGAGACGCTCGGCGGCTACGACAAGCTCGAGAAGTACCGGACCACGTTCGGCGATGAGTGGGGCGCGAAGAACCCGTTCCAGACCGGCCAGGTCGCGATGGCGATCGACGGCGAGTGGCGGGCCGGCTTCATCGACGACGCCAACGTCGACTTCGAGTACGGCGTCGCGCCGTTCCCGGTGCCGGACGACCAGGCGGACACCTACGGCAAGGGCTACCTGTCCGGCACGATCATCGGGATCGCCAGCACCAGCGACAAGCAGAACGCCGCCTGGGAGCTGGTCAAGTACCTCACCACCGACACCGACGCCGTGGTGAGCTTCGCGAACGCGATCCACAACATCCCCTCGACGAACGCGGCCCTGGAGTCACCCGACCTCGACACGAACGACGCGGTCAAGGCGTTCATCGGGATCGCCCAGAACCCCGACAGCAACACGACGCCGGCCAGCATCAACGGCGGCGCCTACCAGCTGACCCTCCAGGACCTCGGCTACGCGGTCGAGTCCGGCAAGCAGACCGACCTGCAGTCGAGTCTCGAGGCGGCGGCGCAGCAGATCGACACCGACATCGCCCAAGCCAAGTGAGCACCGCAACGATCTCGCCGGCCAGGCGGCGCAGGGGCCGGAACCTCGCGCGGAACGTGGCCTTCCTGTCCCCCTGGCTGGTCGGCACCGGGCTCTTCTTCGGCTACCCGCTCGCGGCCACCGTCTACTTCTCGTTCACCAGGTACGACGGCTTCACCGCACCCACGCCGAACGGCCTGGACAACTGGCGCTACGTGTTCCAGGACTACCCGTTCTTCTGGCCGGCGCTGGCCAACACCGTGTGGCTGGTGGTCGCCATGGTGACTCTCCGGGTCATCTTCGGCCTCAGCCTCGGCATGCTGGTCACCAAGGTCAAGACCGGGGCCGGGCTGCTGCGCACCGTGTTCTACATCCCCTACCTGGCTCCGCCGGTCGCCGCGACCATGGCGTTCGCCTTCCTGCTCAACCCCGGCACCGGCCCGGTCAACACCGTGCTCGGCAGGCTCGGGCTCCCGGAGCCGGGCTGGTTCAACGACCCGTCCTGGTCCAAGCCGGCCCTGACGTTGCTCGCCCTGTGGGGGATCGGCGACCTGATGGTCATCTTCATGGCCGCGCTGCTCGACGTACCGACGTCTCAGTACGAAGCGGCCGAGCTCGACGGTGCGGGCGCCTGGGCCCGGTTCCGCTACATCACGCTGCCCAACATCTCCCCCATCGTGCTGTTCGCGGTGGTGACCGGGGTCATCCAGACGATGCAGTACTACACGCAGCCGCTCATCGCGGGGAAGGTCGCCAGTGGTGTCGTCGGTGGGTCGGGGCAGCAGTTCGAACCGGGCTATCCCGAGAAGTCGACGCTCACCCTGCCGCAGCTGGTCTACAACCTCGGCTTCCAGCGGTTCGACACCGGGTCGGCGTGTGTCATCGCGCTGGTGCTGTTCGCCCTCTCGATGCTCTTCACCGCGCTGCTCATGCGTCGTGGCTCGGCCCTGCTCGGGGAGGTCTGACCGATGACGACGGACCTCACCGCTACTACCGGCCTTCGCGCGCCGACCCCGGCAGGCGCCCTCACCTCGCCCTCGGGCCGCAGCCCCCGTCGGCCCACCCTGGAGTGGATCGCCCTGCACGTGGTGGGCATCAGCCTGGCGCTGGTGTTCCTGCTGCCGTTCGTCTTCGTCGCGCTGACCTCGGTGATGAGCAACCAGCAGACGCTGACCCGCGACCTGTGGCCGCAGACCTTTGAATGGCACAACCTGGTCGACGTCTGGAAGGCACCGGGCTTCACGACCTGGTGGCGCAACACGATCGTCTATGCGACGGCGGGGACGACGCTCACCGTCGTGTCGAGCTTTCCCGTCGCCTACGCCCTGGCCCGGTTCCGGTTCCGCGGCCGCAGCCTCGCGATGGGCGTCGTGATCGCGACGATGATGCTCCCGCCCCAGGTCGTGATCGTGCCGATGTACCTCGTGTGGGCCCAGCAGTTCCACCTCACCGGGACGCTGTGGCCGCTGATCATCCCGATGGCGTTCGGCGACGCGTTCACGATCTTCCTGCTGCGCCAGTTCCTCCTGACGATCCCGTCGGAGTACGTCGACGCCGCCAAGGTCGACGGCTGCGGCGACTTCAAGGCGATGCTGTACGTCGTGGTCCCGATGGCGAAGCCCGCGATCGCGGCGGTCGCGCTGTTCCAGTTCTTCTACTGCTGGAACGACTACTTCGGGCCGCAGATCTACGCCAGCGAGAACCCGGGGGCGTGGACCTTGAGCTACGGGCTCGAGTCGTTCAAGTCGGCACACCACACCGACTGGAACCTGACCATGGCCGCGACGCTGATGGTGATGGCACCGGTGATCATCGTGTTCTTCTTCGCGCAGAGAGCCTTCATCGAAGGCGTCACGCTGACAGGGGTGAAGGGATGAAGCTCGCAGTCGTCGGCGGCGGGTCGACGTACACGCCGGAGCTGGTCGACGGGCTGGGCCGGCTCCGCGACGAGCTGGACGTCGACGAGCTCGCCCTGATGGACACCTCGGCCGACCGGCTCGAGCTGGTCGGCGGGGTGTCGCGGCGGATCCTGGCCCATCTCGGCCACCCCGCCCGGGTGACGACGTCGACCGATCTCGGGGCCGCGGTCGCCGACGCGGACGCGGTGCTGGTCCAGCTGCGGGTGGGTGGCCAGGCGACCCGCGATGCCGACGAGACGTGGCCGCTCGAGTGCGGCTGCGTCGGGCAGGAGACCACCGGGGCCGGCGGGCTGGCCAAGGCGCTGCGAACCGTTCCCGTCGCCCTGGACATCGCCGACCAGGTCAGGAAGAGCAACCCGGACGCCTGGATCGTGGACTTCACCAACCCCGTGGGCATCGTGACCAGGGCGCTGCTGCAGGCCGGGCACCGGGCGGTGGGGCTGTGCAACGTCGCCATCGGGTTCCAGCGCCGGTTCGCCGCGATGCTGGAGGTCACGCCCGAGCGGGTCGGCCTCGACCACGTGGGCCTCAACCACCTGACCTGGGAGCGCGCGGTGCTTCTCGACGGCGTCGACGTACTGCCGACGCTCCTCCGGGACCGGCTGGAGTCGATAGCCGAGGAGGTCGAGCTGCCCGCAGCCGTGGTCGGTCGGCTGCGGTCGGTGCCGTCGTACTACCTGCGCTACTTCTACGCGCACGACGAGGTCGTGCGCGAGCTGAGGTCGCGGCCCTCGCGGGCCAAGGAGGTGGCCGCGATCGAACGCGCCCTGCTGGATCTGTACGCCGACCCGACGGTGGTGGAGAAGCCGGCCGAGCTCGAGAAGCGGGGTGGGGCCTACTACTCCGAGGCTGCGGTGGCGCTGCTCGCGTCGCTGCTCGGCAGGGGTGCCCGCGCCGGCGAGTCCCGCGTCCACGTGGTCAATGTCGCCAACAACGCGACGCTGCCGTTCCTCGACGACGACCACGTCATCGAGGTGTCGGCCCGCGTCGGCTCGGCGGGCGCGCAGGCTCTGCCCGTCGCCCCGGTCGAGCCCGTGTACGCCGGCCTGATCGCGCATGTGGCCGCCTACGAACGACTGGCTCTGGAGGCCGCTCTCAAGGGCGGACGGGACCGGGTCTTCGCCGCCCTGCTGGCGCACCCGCTCGTGGGTCAGATCGACCGCGCCGAACACCTGACCGACAGCCTGCTGGCGCACAACCGACAGTTCCTCGGGTGGGCCTGATGTCCAACGCGCTCCCGGCCGCCTCGGGCGTGCTCGCGATCGACGCCGGCAACAGCAAGACCGACGTGGTGCTCGTCGCCCCCGACGGCGCCGTACTCGGCCGGGCGCGTGGAGGCGGCTTCCGCCCGCAGCAGGTCGGGCCCGAGGCCGCGGTGGCCGGACTCGAGCCGCTCCTGGACGAGGCGGCCCGGCACGCGGGGCTGACTCGGCGCGCCGGGGAGCCCTGGGTGGCGCACGTCTCCGCATGCCTGGCCAACGCCGACCTGGCGATCGAGCTGGAGCGGCTGCAGGTCCAGATCGAAGGGCGCGCCTGGGGGCTCACGACGTACGTCGGGAACGACACGTTCGCCCTGTTGCGGGCGGGGATCGAGGCGCCACCGGGGATCGCGGTGGTGTGCGGCGCCGGCATCAACTGCTCCGGGCTGCTCCCCGACGGCCGCACCGCCGGCTTCGCCGCTCTGGGCAAGATCTCGGGCGACTGGGGAGGCGGAGCCTTCCTGGTGGAGGAGGCGCTGTGGTGGGCGGCCCGGTCCGCCGACGGGCGGGGTCCGCAGACGTCGCTGGCCTCGCTCCTGCCCGCTCACTTCGGCAGCATCGACATGGCCGGCCTGCTCGAGGCGCTGCACCTGGGGACGATCCCGGCGGCCGCCAGGCACCAGGCGACCCCGGTGCTGTTCGAGGCGGCCGACGGCGGCGACGAGGTCGCGGTCTCGCTGGTGCTGCGCCAGGCGGAGGAGATCGTCGCCCTCGCCGCCTCCGCGATGCAGCGGCTCGACCTCATGGACGAGCCGGTCGAGGTGGTGCTGGGTGGCGGCGTACTCACGGCGGGTCATCGACTGCTGCTGGACGCCGTCGACGCCGGCCTCGCCCGGCGGGTTCCGAAGGCTCGCGCGCGGGTGGTGACGGCGCCCCCAGTGGTCGGGGCGGCGCTGCTCGGCCTGGACAGGATCGGGGCCCCGCCCGATGCGCAGGCCCGCCTCCGCGGGGCCTTCCGGGCCTGAGGTGGCCCGCGCCGGACCCGACCGATCCCACCTGTCGAGAGGTCCGGGGTGCCCGAGTACGCCGCCGCGACGGGCTGGGTCGTCGCGACGGCGTACTCGGGAAGTGGGCTCGGGTGCCAGTGCACCGGCGCCCGAGGTCTCAGCCCGTTCCGTCGGTGCTGCCGTCGTCCGGTTCGGTCGAGGGCGGGACCTGGTCGGGTAGGCCCGGCGGCTGGCCCGGAAGCCCCTGGTCCGGCAGCTGCTGGCCGCCGTCACCGTCCGGCATGCCCTCGGACGGGAACTGCTGCAGGGACGGACCGAACCCCTCCGGCCCGCGCCGGTCGTGGCCGTCGTTGCCCACCGCCAGGCCGACGGCCGCGCCGCCGACCCCGCCGAGCACGACGCCGGCCAGGGTCACCGCGGCGACGGCGCGCATGGAGAGCATCCGGCTCCAGAACTTCCGGCGGGGCGGCTCGGGCGGCCTGTAGTAGGACCCGTAGCCGGGTCCGTAGCCTGCCGGCGGGATGGGCGGCGCGGGCGGGGCAGACTGCGCGGCCGCGGGCTGGATCGGCTCGGCAGCAGGGACGGCCCCGGCCGCCGCGGTCTCAGCTGCCACGGACGGCCCTGCCGCGGTCTCGGCCGCCTCGGACGATGGTGCCTCTCCGGCGTCTGGTGCCGGCGACGCACCACTGATCGGTTGGCCTGGAACGGGGCCAGCGGCGGGTGCGGACTCGGCCCCGGCCTCTGGGGCCGGCTGCGGCTCGTCGGGGGAAGGGTTGTTGGTCGTCATGCCAGCCACGTTCCCCGCCGTACCTGTGAGACCGCTGTGTCGCGGGTGCGGGGTCACTGTGCACTCGGCGACGCGGTCGGCCGGAGTCACCCGGAACCGCGGTTCACAGGGAACGCACAGCGAGTACCCAGACAGTCCCAGGTGATCGGGTCCACAGTTGAGTCATGGACCTCACCCGCCCCGACGGTACGCCGCTGCGCGTGCTCGTCGTCGACGACGAGCCGAACATCGCCGAGCTGATCTCGATGGCCCTGCGCTACGAGGGCTGGGAGATCACCCAGGCGCACAGCGGCAGCAAGGCGGTGGCCAAGGCGTTGGAGGTGCAGCCGGACGCCGTCGTACTCGACATGATGCTGCCGGACTTCGACGGCATGGAGGTGCTGCGCCGGCTGCGCGGCCGCCAGCCCGACGTACCCGTGCTGTTCCTGACCGCGCGCGACTCCGTCGAGGACCGGGTGGCCGGGCTGACCGCGGGCGGCGACGACTACGTGACCAAGCCGTTCTCACTGGAGGAGCTGGTCGCCCGGTTGCGCGGCCTGATGCGGCGTACGACGGCGGTCAAGGCCGCGACGTCCTCCGTGCTGGTCGTCGGCGACCTCGAGCTCGACGAGGACAGTCACGAGGTCACCCGGGGCGGCGAGGAGATCAGCCTGACCGCGACGGAGTTCGAGCTGCTGCGCTACCTGATGCGCAACCCGCGCCGGGTGCTGTCGAAGGCGCAGATCCTCGACCGGGTCTGGAACTACGACTTCGGCGGCCAGGCCAACGTCGTCGAGCTCTACATCTCCTACCTGCGCAAGAAGATCGACGCCGGACGCGAGCCGATGATCCACACCATGCGCGGCGCCGGATACGTGCTCAAGCCATGACCTGGTTCTCGTCCTTGACCTCCCGGCTGGTGCTGACCGCCGTACTCCTGGTCGCGGTCGTCGCGCTGCTCATAGGCACCGTCACCACCGTGGCCATGCACGGCTTCCTGCAGGGCCGGATCGACGACCAAGTGCGGGCTCAGCTCGCCCGCGGGCCGTTGGTACGCACCGACGTCCCGCCCGACGATCCGGATGACCTGCCACCCATCACCCAGGCCGAGGGCCCCGAACGGTACGTCGGCGAAGGAGCCCTGGACGCCCAACTGATCCCGAACTACGGCGTGGCGGAGGGCAACGTCATCGGCACCGACGCCGGGGGGCACCTGGGACCACAGGCTCTGTCCAACGCCGCGCTCCACCAGCTCGGGTCGGTCCCGTCCGACGGTCGGCCGCACTCGGTCGACCTCGACGGCCTCGGCGACTACCGGGTCATCGCCCAGCGCGGGGGCTACCAGGTCATCCAGGGCGGCGTCACCCGGGCGGCCACCGGAACGCGGGTGGTCGGGCTGCCGAGCGAGAGTGTCGACGCCACCATCCGGAGCCTGCTCGTGTGGGAGCTGCTGCTGACGCTGTTCGGCGTACTCGCCGCGGCGGCCGCCGGCCTCTTCCTCGTACGACGCCAGCTCCGACCGCTCCGCGAGGTGGCCGCGACCGCGCACACGGTGTCCGAGCTGCCGCTCTCTGAGGGCGAGTTCGACCTCTCCGAGCGCGTCCCCGACCACCTCACCGACGAGAACACCGAGGTCGGCCAGGTGGGCGCCGCGCTCAACACCCTGCTCGCGCACGTCGAGTCGTCGCTGACCGCGCGGCACCGGTCCGAGCAGCAGGTGCGGCAGTTCGTGGCCGACGCCAGCCACGAGCTGCGGACCCCGCTCTCGACCATCCGCGGGTACGCCGAGCTGTCGCGGCGTACTCCCGACGACGCCGGGGTCCTCTCCTCGTCGCTGACCAAGGTGGAGACCGAGGCCGACAGGATGTCCTCGCTCGTCGATGACCTGCTGCTTCTGGCCCGGCTCGACGCCGGCCGCCCGCTGGCCAGCGAGCCGGTCGACCTGACCCGGCTGCTGCTCGAGGCGGTGGGCGACGCTCGCGTGCTCGCGCCCGACCACCAGTGGCGGCTCGACCTGCCCGACGTCCCGCTCGAGGTGACGGGGGACGACCACCGGCTGCACCAGGTGATCACCAACCTGCTCACCAACGCGCGCCGGCACACGCCCGGGGGCACCACCGTGGAGGTGGCGGCCCGGGCGGTGGACGACGCCGTCGAGATCACCGTCTCCGACAACGGCCCGGGGGTGCCGCCCGAGCTCGCCGAGACGGTCTTCGAGCGGTTCACCCGGGCCGACGTGGCCCGGACCCGCAGCTCCGGAGGGGTCGGTCTCGGGCTCTCGATCGTGGCCGCGATCGTCCGTGCGCACGGCGGCGACGTACACCTGGACAGCGAGCCGGGCCGGACCGTCGTGACCGTGCGGCTGCCGGCAGCCGAGACGTCACCGGAGCCGGTCCTGCCGGTGGGTGGATGAGTCCGCGCGTTTGGGGTACTGCTCACGCCTGGTGGTCGGCAGGAGCCCGGCCAGGAGGAGGAGACACATGTACGCGCTGTTGTGGCTGATCGCCGCGGTCCTTGTGATCACCGGGATCGTCTCGGTGGTCAGGGGCCAGCTGATGTGGGGAATCGTGCTGATCGTCGTCGGGCTGCTGGTCGGCCCCGGAGGCGTCAGCATCTTCACCTGACCGTCGCACTGACGACGAAGGGGGCCGTCCGGCGGACGGCCCCCTTCGCGCTGCTTCAGCGGATCAGAACGCGCCGCTGCCGTTCGGCGTACCGAGACCGGTCGGGCCGTCCCAGCCGGTCCGCGCGACACACCACTGGGTGGTGGGGCACGAACCGTTGTTGCCGCTGGTCACGTCGAACAGGCTCGACGTGTGGGAGTACGGCGTCGCGTTGCTGTAGCCGCCACCGGCCAGGGCGTAGACCGACGCGATGATCGGCGCCGACTCGCTGGTGCCACCGACCTGGGCCCAGGTCGAGTTGGTGCGGCTGGTCGGGTAGTAGACCGCCATACCGCCGTTGCTCGGGTCCGCCGCCGCCGAGACGTCGGCCATCGCGCGCTTCGCGCAGCCG
>DASXRJ010000279.1:0-5644 GCA_036506675.1 Nocardioides sp.
GCCGCGGCTAGCCAGCCGCGGCGCCCCTCTGGCGTTGCGTGTCCCTGCCGTTGTCCCGGTCGGTGTCAGGCGAACTCGAGCGCCGTGCAGATCCAGCGACCTTCGAGGTGCTCGAAGCGGAGCGCGACCGCGCGGAACCGGTCGCCGTACTTGACGGTCGCGCAGGCCTCGGCGATGCCGGGGCTGACGAAGCTCGTGTGCACCCGGTGCACGCGCGGCGTTACGAGGGGCCGGCGACCACGGCCCAGCCCGGCCCGGTGTACGCCGGCCCGGGCGACGATCTGGGCCCGCCGGGTGAGCTCCTCGTGCACCCGCCGCGACGACCAGCGGACCAGCTGCGAGACCGGCCGGTCGCCGTTCACGATCTGCACCGCCGACTCGACGTACCGGTAGCTCCAGCCCTCCAGCTCGCGGCGGACCCGCGAGTCGATCGGGACGACGTCGCCGCCCCGGGGCGCCTTCGGGCCGCGGGCCACCGGGGGGTCGAGCCGCGGGGAGAGGTCGAGGGCGAGGGTGCCCTGGGCGGGAGCGACGGCCACCGGCTTGCGCAGCGGACTGATCTTGCTGGTGTTGGTGTTCATCGCAGGTCCTCCTGGAAGTCGGGAAGGTCGAGGCTGGTGCCGGGGACGATCAGGTCTGGGTCGGCGCCGATGACGCCGTGGTTGAGCTCGTAGATCTGGTGCCAGCGCTCCGCGATGAGGGTGTTGCCGGCGTCGGAGGGGAGGGTCGCGGCGGCCAGGCTCCACAGCGAGTCGCCCTCGCGGACCCGGACGGTCTCGCCCGGTGCGGGCCGGGCGGCCTCGCGCCGGTCGCTCACCTCGTCGGAGAAGTCCTCCCGCGGCAGCCCCGGATGACGAGGGCCGACGTGCGGCGCCGCCGGCGACTCGTCGACCCGGGGAGCGTCGTGCATGGACGGCCGGTCCGGCAGGGGCAGCCCCTCCAGCACCTGCGCCGACGCCACCTGCGGGGCGTGGGGCTGGCTGTGCGCCTCGGTAGCCCCGGCGGGGGCGGCCAGCCCGGTGGCCAGGGCCAGGCCGCAGGCCGCGAAGATAAGCCGGCGCAGGCTGGCCGGACAGCCCAGGCCCGCCGTCGTGTACGTCGCCCCGTGGGCCGCCTCGATGGCGACCGCGGTGGTCACCAGCCAGAACCAGACCGCGCAGCCCGCGACCGCCACGGCGGCGAGCAGCATCAGGGCCCGGTCGAAGGCCAGTTGGTCCAGGTGCCGCGTCGCACTGGCCGCGCCGGCCAGGTCGGGCCCGAGCCAGGCCAGCAGCGGACCGACCGCCGTACTCACCACGAGCCATACCGCGACACACCTCAACAGTGGTGCGCGTTCCCCCGTCTCGTTCACCTCGGAACCTTTCGTTTGCTTATGTTTGCTTTATTCAACGCTCGATTGAGGGGAAATGCAAGTGTTTGGAGACGGTCAGCGTCGGTGCTCGCGTCGGTGGGGGGCTCGTGCCAGGCTGCTGGCATGAGCTGGGAGGAGCAGTTGTTCGCGCTGTTCGACGATCTGGAGCAGCAGGCGGAGGGCATGTTCCAGGCCGAGCGCGACCTCGAGATCGCCGACCGCGGTCAGGCCGAGTACGCCGCCGTGACGCTGGTCAGCCGGCTGATGGCGTCGGTCGACCGCGACCTCGTGGTCAACGTGCGGGGGCTGGGCGCGGTGCGCGGCATCCTGCAGCGGGTGTGCGCCGACTGGATCCTGGTCAGCGGCGGAGTGGCCGGCACGGCCACGGAGTGGATCATCCGGCTACCGGCGGTCTCGCACGTCCTGGGCGCTGCCGAGCGGTCGGTGCCCGAAGCGGCCTGGTCGCCGGTGGCGAAGCTGGGCCTGGGCTCGGCGCTACGCCGGATCGCGTCGGGGCGTCAGGAGTGCGTCGTACACCTGCTCGACGGGACGAGCCACGAGTGCCGCCCCACCCGCATCGGCGGTGACTTCGTGGAGGCGCGGACCGGGATGAACACCATGACGCTGTTCGCGTTCGAGGCGATCGGCGCGGTGCAGAAGCGGGACGGGGAGTAGGGCTCGGGGGGTGCAAGTTTCCCCGGATATCCGGGGAAACTGACGGTTGTCAGGGGTTGCAGTCCCTGACAACCGTCAGGACTCCCTGATCAGCGACGCCTGCCCCTGCCGAGCCGGCCGGCTGGCCGGTGCTCCTCAGACGACCCGGATGTGAGCAGGTCGAGTGTCCTCAAACCCGCCGCCCGGGAGCGGCGGGTTTGGGGACACTCGACTCCGGCGGTCCGGCGGCCCGGCGGCCCGGCGGCCCGGCGGCCACTCGACTCCGGCGGCCCGGCGGCCGACTCGCGGCCGCAGTTGGTGCCGAGGAGACCGAGCGGGGCTCGAGTCGCCGCTGGACAGCGGGGCCGGAGGTGCGGTTGAGCCGCCTGGAGTTTCGGCCGGTCGCAATCGTGCACGTGCACGCTGGCGACGAGTTGGACCGAGCCGTCACAGCCGTGCACTTGCACGATCGTGGCTGGCAGGGCGGGTTGTCGACCGGCGGGTTGTCGACCGGCGGGTCGGCGACCGGCGGGTTGTCGACCGGCGGGTTGGCGACTGGCGGCCGGCGGCAAGATGTCTACGTCGCGTCGACGTCGTACGGCGGAGGCTCGCCGTCGGCGAGTGGCCGCAGCCCGGGGCGGGCCTTCTTCGCCGCCTCTTCCTCGTCGATCTCGCGCATCGCCTCGACGATGTGCTTGCGCACGATGGTGCGCGGGTCGAGGTCGGTCAGCTCGAGGTCGGAGAACTCCGGGCCCAGCTCCTCGCGAAGCTCGTCGCGCGCGGCGTTGGCGAGGTTGCGCAGCTGCCGCAGGAACCGGCCCGCCTGGCGGGCCAGGTCCGGCAACCGGTCGGGTCCGAAGACGAGGACCGCCACGAGAGCGATCACGGCCATCTCGGGCAGCCCGACTCCGAACACGGGTCAGAACTTACTGGATGGGGTGAGACCCAGCTGCATCCCGGCCAGTCCGCGCCCGCGACCGGCCAGTTCGTTCGCGACCTTGGTGAGTACGACGGCCGCCGGCGAGGTCGGATCCGAGTCGACGATCGGCTTGCCGGCGTCGCCACCCTCACGCAGCGAGACGTCGAGCGGGATCTGGCCGAGCAGGCGCACGTCGTACCCGAAGCGGGAGGAGAGCGTGGCCGCCACCCGCTCGCCGCCGCCGCTGCCGAAGACGTCGATCGTGGAGCCGTCGGGCAGGGTCAGGAAGCTCATGTTCTCGACCACGCCGACCACCCGCTGGTGCATCATCGACGCCATCGTGCCCGCGCGCTCGGCCACCTCGGCGGCCGCCTCCTGCGGGGTGGTCACCACGATCACCTCGGCGTTGGGCAGGTGCTGGCCGAGCGAGATCGCGACGTCGCCGGTGCCGGGCGGCAGGTCGAGCAGGAGTACGTCGAGGTCGCCCCAGTAGACGTCGCTCAGCATCTGCACGAGCGCCCGGTCGAGCATCGGGCCGCGCCAGGCGACGACCTGGTCGCGACGCGGCTTGAGCATGCCGATCGAGATCACCGAGACGCCGGAGGCAGTGGGCACCGGCATGATCATGTCCTCGACCTGGGTCGGCCGGGAGTCGGCGACCCCGAGCATGGCCGGGACCGAGTGACCGTAGATGTCGGCGTCGACGATGCCGACCTTCATGCCCTGCTTGGCCATCGCGAGCGCGAGGTTGACGGTGACCGACGACTTGCCGACACCGCCCTTGCCGCTGGCGACCGCGAACACCTTGGTGAGCGAGCCCGGCTGCGCGAACGGGATCTCGCGCTGCGCCTGGCCGCCCCGCAGCACCGCCTGCAGGCCCGATCGCTGCTCGGGAGTCATCACGCCGAGCTCGAGCTTGACCGCGGTCACGCCCGGTACGGCGGACACGGCGGCGGTCACGTCGCGGTTGATGGTGTCCTTGAGTGGACAGCCGGCCACCGTCAGCAGAACCTTGAGGGAGACCGAGCCGTCGTCGGCGATCTCGACCGAGTCGACCATGTTGAGGTCGGTGATGGGGCGTTTGATCTCGGGGTCGTTGACCGTCGCGAGGGCGGCGTTGACCAACTCGAGAGTGGGGGTGCTCATGGTGTCTAAGGGTAATCCGCCGGTGGGCGCCGTTCAGCCGCCGGTGGCGTGATCTCTGCCATCGGGATCGAGCGCGCCCTCGGCGACCAGGTCCTCGCGCAGGCTGCGCAGCTCCGAGCGCAGGAAGTCGCGGGTGGCGACCTCGCCGACCGACATCCGCAGCGAGGCGACCTCGCGGGCCAGGAACTCCATGTCGGCGTGCGCCCGGCTGTTGGCCTGCCGGTCCTGCTCGGCGACCACGCGGTCGCGGTCCTCCTGGCGGTTCTGCGCCAGCAGGATCAGCGGTGCCGCGTACGACGCCTGGGTGGAGAAGAACAGGTTGAGCAGGATGAACGGGTACGGGTCCCAGTGCAGGCCGAAGAGCCCGATCAGGTTGACGGTGACCCAGACGATCACGAACAGGGTCATGTACAGCAGGAACTTCGCCGTACCCATGAAGCGCGCGAAGCGCTCGGCGAAGATGCCGAAGGTGTCGGAGTCGTAGTCCGGGCGGCGCATCAGAGGGCGCCGCGACCGCTCGCGCGGGGTGTCGAGGCGGAAGCGCGGACCGTGCGCGTCAGCCATGGGTCGCCCTCCGGATCGCCTGGTCGCGCCAGTTGTCGGGCAGCATGTGGTCGAGCAGGTCGTCGACCGTCACCGCGCCGAGCAGCCGTCCGGCGTCGTCGACGACGGGCGCCGCGACCAGGTTGTACGTCGCCAGGTGGGCCGCGACCTGGTCGATCGTGGCGCTGGGGCGCAGCGGGTCCATGGAGTCGTCGAGCGCGCCCGCCACCAGGGTCGACGGGGGCTCGCGGAGCAGCCGCTGGATGTGCGCGACGCCGAGCAGCTTGCCGGTGGGCGCCTCCAGGGGCGGCCGGCAGACGTAGACCAGCGCGGCCAGCGCCGGTGTGAGCTCGGGGTTGCGCACATGGGCCAGCGCGTCGGCGATCGTGGCGTCGGGCCCGAGGATGACCGGCTCGGGCGTCATCATGGCGCCCGCGGTGTGCTCGGCGTACGACATCAGGCGCTTGACGTCCTCGGCCTCCTCCGGCTCCATCAGCTCGAGCAGCGTGGCGGCGGTGTCCGGGGGCAGGTCGGCGATCAGGTCGGCGGCATCGTCCGGCGACATCTCCTCGAGTACGTCGGCCGCGCGCTCGGAGTCGAGGTGCTCGAGGATCTCGACCTGGTCCTCCTCCGGCAGCTCCTCGAGTACGTCGGCGAGCCGCTCGTCGTCGAGCGCCGCCACCACGGCCGAGCGACGTTCGGGGGGCAGGTCGTGGAGCATGTTGGCCGCGTCGGCCGGCCGCATCTCGTTGAGCGCCGCGATCAGGTGGGTCGCGCCCTGGCTGGACTCGCGCCGGCTCAGCCCGGCCACGTCGCTCCACTCCACGACGTGGCTCTGACCGCGCCGGCGGAAGCCCTTCGCCGGCTCCTGGACGGCCACCCGGCTCAGCACCCAGTCGCGGTTGCGGGCCTGCTCCATCGCGACGTCGTACACGGTGCCGGAGACGCCGGTGGGCTTGATGGTGACCGCGCGGTCGAGCATCTGGCCGATCACGAGCGTCTCGGTGGGGCGCTGCTCGAAGCGCCGCATG
>DASXRJ010000280.1:0-3819 GCA_036506675.1 Nocardioides sp.
AGCGGCGGCCGGGGCGGCGGGCAGCAGGTCGTCGAGCGACCCGACCACGGCGTACTCACGCGCGCGAAGCTCCGCGACCAGGTCGGTGGCCCGCTCGTTGATCCAGTCGTACTCGCTGGCCGGCACCCGGATCGGCGCCGACTCGCGGCCGACCAGCCCGGCCCGGATCACCCGCATCAGGTGCAGTCGCTGGTTCTCCCGGAGGTCGCCGGCGAGCAGCCCGTTGAGCCGCCGCAGCACCTCGACCTCGGCCATGCCGACCGACGCGTTGTCCTTGTTCTCCTGCGCCCGCAGCAGGCCGGCCGGTGCGCCGATGACCTCCGCGAACCGGTCGCCCAGCAGGTCCGCCGGCTGGCCCGGGGCGGGCAGGGTCACGACCCGCACGTCCTCCCGCGGTACGGCGGTCTCCCACGCGTTCAGGGTCCGGATCAGGTCCTGGCGCAGCCAGAAGCCGACTCCAGCGCTCGCGGGCCCGGTCGCCGGGTCCCGGACGCTCTGCAGGAACTCCGCGAGCGGCTCGGTGCGGCCCATGACGACCATCTGCTGCCAGTACGACCCCAGCACCCGGCCGAGGTCGCGCACGGTCACGATCACCACCACCCGGCGTGGCGCCAGCGACTGCACGAGCCGCTTGACCGCCTTGGGGCGGGCCAGCGCGAGCATCTCCTCGCTGAACACCACGGTGGGCGCGTCGGCGGCCACGACCGACTCGGCGAACGGCCGCCAGGTGCCCGAGACCTTCGCGTTGTCCTCGGCGTCGGAGCCGCCGATCCGGCGGCCCATCAGGTCGTAGACGGCCCGCCGGGTGATGTGGTGCTTCTCGCCGGGCACGTGGATGCCGAGCTCGGCGAGCGCCGTACGTTGCTCCTCGAGGGCCTTCTGGATGGTGCTCGTGCCGGTCTTGCCGAGGCCGATGTGCACATAGACGATCGGCGCGGAACCCGCCGGTGCGGAACTCAAGGTCACTCCTGCCAGGGATGGAACGGCGGCAGGTCCGAGGCCCGCCCGCGGAACTCCGGGTCGCGCTTTTCCAGGAACGACGCGACACCCTCCTTGCCGTCGCCGACGCTGGTCCAGAACACCGCCAGCGAGTCGATCCGGTGCGCCTCGCGCGGGTGCGGCTGCGCGGAGTTGCGGTACATCATCTGCCGGGCCAGCGCGGTCGCGACCGGAGAGCGGTTGTGGGTGAACTTCCGGGCCAGCTCGTACGCCGCGGGCAGCAGCTCGTCCGGCTCGTGCACGGAGCGGACCAACCCGGCCTCCAGCGCCTGTTCGCCGGTGAGGATGTCGGCCGAGTAGACCAGCTCCAGCGCCCGGCTCATGCCGACGATCCGCGGCAGGAACCAGGTCGAGCACGCCTCGGGCACGATCCCGATCTTGCCGAAGACGAACCCTATCCGGGCGCTCGTGGAGGCCAGCCGGACGTCCATCGGCAGCGTCATCGTGGCGCCGATGCCGACGGCCGGACCGTTGATCGCGGCGATCACCGGCTTGGTGCAGTCGTAGATGGACAGCGAGACCCGGCCACCCGTGTCCCGGACGCCCCGCTCGATCACGGGGTCGTCGTACCGGGTGTGCAGGTCGTCGACGGTGGGTGCCTGGGTCTCGTCGAGGCCGAAGACGTTGCCGCCGACCGAGAGGTCCATGCCGGCGCAGAACGCGCGCCCGCGGCCGGTGACCACAACCGCCGCCACGTCGTCGTCGGCACTCGCGCGGGTGAACGCGTCGACCAGCTCGTCGGCCATCTCGACCGTGAACGCGTTGAGCTGCTCGGGCCGGTCGAGGGTGAGCGTGAGGATCCGGTCCTCGACGGTCCAGTCGAGCGTGGCGTAGTCAGTCACTTCGGCATCCCCGAGGGGGTGCACAGCCGGTCCTTGTCGTCGGAGATGGCCTGGGTGTCGTCCTCGATGATGTCCTGGAACATCTCCTTGGACCGCTTGCTGTCCCAGGTCACGGCCAGGTTGACGATGGGTACGCCGCAGGTCAGGCCGTTGTCGCCGTTCACGTGGGTCATCGCCCAGGCGAACTTCCCGAACGAGAACACGCTCGTCCCGTCGCTGATCTGCACCGACTCGGCAGCCGCGAAGTTCAGCTTCCACCAACGGATCGGGTTGATCACGCTCCACGGTGAGATCGCCTTCTTGCCGACCGCCGAGACCACCTCGCGCTGGTGCTTGGCCCGGTCGATGTCGCCGAGGGCAGAGGTGTGCCTGGAGCGGCTGTAGGCGAGCGCGGTGACGCCGTCGACGTCCTGGCAGCCCTTCTTGATGTCGAGGTCGGCCTTCGCGTCCTTCATCCGCTCGGTCGGGCAGATCTCCACGCCCCCGACGGCGTCCACGACCTTGACGAAGCCGCCGAAGCCGATCTCCACGTAGTCGTCGATCCGGATGCCGGTGTTCTGCTCGATGGTCTTGACCAGCAGCTTGGGACCGCCGTACGAGAAGGCGGCGTTGATCTTGGTGCTGCCGTGTCCCGGGATGTCGACGATCGAGTCACGCGGGATCGACATCAGCAGGTTGGGGCCGTCGCCGGTGTGCAGCAGCATGATCGTGTCGGTGCGCTGCCCCACGTCACCGCCCGCGTGGTACTCCTTCTGCTCCTCCTTGGTCAGGCCCGCGCGCGAGTCGCTGCCGACCAGCAGGTACGTCGTCCCGGGCTGGTCCTCGGGCCGGTCACCGTCGGGCCAGGCGTCGACCTTGGAGACCTTGCTCATCGCCCAGAACGGCGTCACGAGCGTGTAGACGAGCCACAGCGGGATGAGCAGCCCGAGCAGCAGCTTGAGCTGGAAGAACCGGCGGATCAGGTGTGGCCGCGGTGGCTTCGGGATGCCCGGCATGCCGAAACCGCCGCCACCCGACGTTGGAGGCGTCGGCGGCGGGGGCGGCGTACGGTGCGGCGTCTGGTTGGGCGGCGTCACGCCCGCCTCGGGTCGCGGCATCGAGGGCATTACCCGCGTCGAGTCCGGCGGTTGCTGCCCGAACGGCTGGTTGGGTGGCTGGCTCCCCAGCACCTCGGTGGCGTCGTCGGGTGCCGACTGGCGGCCACGGCCGTAGAGCCAGTCGTACTCCGGCGTACCCCGTTCGGGGCCGCGGTTGGGCGGGGGTGTCCGGTCAGACATGCGGGAGACGGTACCGCGCGCGGCCCCGTGGACCCACTCAGTGGACACACTGAGCGCACGCCGGGTGACGCTCACGGCGCGGGCGCGCGTCGTACTGTGCAGCCATGTCTGGCTCGATGGGCGCCCTGCCGCCGTCCCACGCCCGGGTCTCGCTGGCGGTCCTGATGGACAACAAGTCGGCGAACCTCCTCGGCAACATCCACGGCGGCGAGATCATCAAGCTCGCCGACTCCACGGCCGGTGCGGTAGCGCAGCGGCACAGCGGCGGCCCGGCGGTCACCGCGGCCGTGGACGACGTCGCCTTCCTGGAGCCGGTGCACGTCGGCGACATCGTGCGTACGTCGGCCCAGGTCAACTGGGCGGGCCGGTCGTCGATGGAGATCGGGGTCCGGGTCGATGCCCAGCCGTGGAACGACGCCTCGGGCCGGCAGCTACACGTGGCGTCGGCGTACTTCGTGTTCGTCGCGGTCGACGGAGCGGGCCTGCCCCGGGCGGTGCCGGGGCTGCTGCCCGAGACCCCCGACGAGGTACGACGCCAGCGCGAGGCCGAGATCCGGCGCTCCCACCGGCTGGCCCGGAAGGCCGAGATCGACCTCGGCCGCCGCGGCCAGTGAGCGGTCCTGCGGGCTGGTCATACGGGCTGGGTCCGACGGGCTGGTCAGGGAGTTCTGACGGTTGTCAGGCACTGCAACCCCTGACAA
>DASXRJ010000281.1:0-9874 GCA_036506675.1 Nocardioides sp.
GGTTCGCGCAGACCAGCGGGCTGGCCGCGGACGGCGACCGGCTCTGGCTGGCCGACTCGGAGACCTCGTCGCTGCGGGTGATCTCGGGCGGCGTGGTGCGCACGGTCGTCGGCCACGGGCTCTTCGACTTCGGCTTCCGCGACGGCGGTCGCGACGACGCGCTGCTGCAACACCCGCTCGGCGTGGCGGTGCTGCCGGACGGGACGGTTGCGGTGGCGGACACCTACAACGGGGCGGTACGCCGCCTCGACCCGGCGACCGGCGTACTCTCCACGGTCGCGACCGGCCTCGCCGAACCCTCCGGCCTGGTCGTCGACGGCGACCGGGTCCTCGTCGTGGAGGCGAACGCACACCGGGTCGTGGAGGTGGCGATTGGAGAGGCGGCGGCGGACGGTTCGGCCGCTCGCACGCAGCGGCCGGTCACCGACGTGGGGCCGACGGTCGCGCTCGACGTGGTCTTCGAGCCGCCGCCGGGGCAGAAGGTGGACGACCGGTTCGGGCCCGCGTCGCAGCTGGTCGTCACCGCCACTCCGGCCGCCTTGATCCGGGCCGGTGACGGCCGGACCACGGATCTGTCGCGGGTAATAGAGCTCGACCCGGCCGTCGGCGAGGGCGTCCTGCACGTCGCCGCCCGGGCCGCCACCTGCGACGAGGGAGGCGGCGAGGGCGCCGCCTGCCGGATGCACCAGCAGGACTGGGGCGTGCCCGTGCGGGTCACCGCCGACGGGCCGGCGTCGCTGGTCCTCCCGCTCGGCGGCGCCGGCTGATCGACGATCGTTGCGGTTGGTGAACCAACCCCAACTCGATCTGCCACGGATCGTCGAGTCGAGGTGCCCTGTTAGCGTCGCCAGCGTGAACGACGCGACCAGCCCCGTGACCGCTCTGCTCGACCTGCGCCAGTGGGTGGCCTTCGACATCGACGAGGACGGGCGGGTGCTCGCCGGGAACGACGAGCTCGGCAGCCTGCAGCTGGTCGAGATCGAGCCCGACGGCCGTCGTACGCCGCTGACGGATCTGCCCTCGCGCGCGACCGGGCGCTACCTGCCGGGGCGGCGGCAGGTCGTCGTACAGCATGACAACGGCGGCGACGAGAAGTGGCAGATCTCGCTGCTCGACCTGAGCCGGCCGATCGAGTCGCCCGTCGGCCTCGACGGACTCACGCCCGTCGTCCAGGACGCCGAGCACATGAACGTCGTCCACGACATCACCGCGCGGTCGCTGATCTACTCCACCAACCGCCGCAACGAGGTCGACATGGACGTCGTCGTCCGCAATCTCGACACCGGCGCGGAGACGGTCGTCTTCGACCAGGGTGGGTACGTCGTCCAGACCCACGTCTCCCACGACGAAACCAGCGTCGCGGTGACCACGCTGAGCCTGCAGCCCAACTCGACCGTCGTCAGCGTGGCCGGGCCGCGAGGCCCTCAGTCGGCGGGCGACCTCACCGACCGCGACGAGCTGGCCAACCATGAGGTACTCGGCTGGGCGGCCGGCGACGACGCCCTCCTGCTCGCGAGCGACCACGAGCGCGACCAGACCGCCGTACTCCGGCTCGGCCTTGACGGCACCTGGACCACCCTCGCCGAGGCCGCCGACCGCGGACTCCGCGGCTCCCTCTCGCGCGACGGCGCGGCGCTGCTGGTGGCCCACCATGTCGACGGCGCGGACACGCTCGCGATCCACGAGGCCGACGGCCGGCACCGGGTCGACGTCGCGCTCCCGCCGGCTGTGTACGCCGGCCTCACCTGGTCCGCGGACGGGGCCCGGATCGTCGCCACCGTGACGACCCCGACCGACCCGGGCTCGATCGTCAGCATCGACGCGACCACCGGACAGGCGGTCACCGTCGTCGACGGCCGCGAGCAGATCCCGGCCGACCTGCGCGACCGGCTGGTAGAGCCGACCGTGCATCGGATCCCCACGCCCGACGGCGAACAGGTGCCCTGCTTCCGGTACGCCGCCGCCCCCGCGGACTCGCTCGCCGGCGCCAGCGTCGTACTCATCCACGGCGGGCCCGAGGGCGAGGCCGAGCGGCTGTTCAGCCCGGTGCTGCAGGGGCTGGCGCTGGCCGGCTTCGACGTACTCGTCCCCAACGTGCGCGGCTCGGCCGGCTACGGCAAGCGCTGGTACTCCCTCGACGACGTCGACAAGCGCCTCGACTCGGTGGCCGACCTGGCCGCGCTGCACGCCTGGCTGCCGAGCGTCGGGCTGGACCCGGCCCGCTCGGCGCTCTGGGGCGGTTCGTACGGCGGCTACATGGTGCTCGCCGGCGTCTCGATGCAGCCGGACCGGTGGGCGGCGGGCGTCGACATCGTCGGAATCTCGAGCCTGGTCACCTTCCTCGAGAACACCTCCGGCTACCGGCGCGCCTACCGCGAGCGCGAGTACGGCTTCCTCGACCGCCACCGCGACCTCCTCGAGAAGGCCTCCCCGATCACCTACCTCGACCAGATGGTCGCTCCGCTCTTCGTCATCCACGGCGCCAACGACCCGCGCGTACCCCTGTCCGAGGCCGAGCAGATCAAGGCCGCCCTCGACGCCAAGGGCGTGCCGTGCGAGCTGCGGGTGTACGACGACGAGGGTCACGGCCTGGCCAAGCGCGCCAACCGTCTCGACGCCTACCCCGCCGCGATCGACTTCCTCCGCGCCCGCCTGGCTCGCTGAGCGGGGCCCGAACCCGGGCGATTCCGCCGGCCTGACCGCCGCTGCAATCACCTGGCTGGTCAGGGAGTCCTGACGGTTGTCAGGTGTTGCAGCGCCTGACAACCGTCAGTTTCCCCGGATATCCGGGGAAACTGGCACCCCACCCGAGCACGACGAAGGGCCGCCCCGAACGCAGAACTCGGGGCGGCCCTTCGACCAGTGCGGACTGGTCCCTGTGTCAGGTCAGTATCAGAACGCGTCCTCGGAGAGGTCCATCAGCGACAGGTCGACGTTCTCGGCGATCTGACGCTCGGCGGCGATCTTCGGCAGCACGTTGTGCGCGAAGAACGACGCGGCGGCGAGCTTGCCCTCGTAGAACGCCTTGTCCTTCTCCGACACGTCGCCACCCAGCTTGGTCAGCGCGACCTCGGCCTGACGCAGCAGCAGCCACGCGCAGACGATGTCGCCCAGCGTCATCAGCAGCCGCGAGGTGTTGAGGCCGACCTTGTAGATGTTGCGCAGGTCGCCGCCCTCGGCGTTGACGTCGGCGGACATCAGCTGGTTGATCATCGTGCCGACCATGGCGTTGCCGTCGTCGAGGGCCTTGGCGAGCAGCTCGCGCTCGACCTTGAGCCGGCCGTTGCCGCCCTCGGACTTGATGAACTTCTCGACCTCGCCGGCCAGTACGCCGAGCGCCTGGGCCTGGTCCTTGACGATCTTGCGGAAGAAGAAGTCCTGACCCTGGATCGCCGTGGTGCCCTCGTAGAGGGTGTCGATCTTGGCGTCGCGGACGTACTGCTCCAGCGGGTACTCCTGCAGGAAGCCGGAGCCGCCGAAGGTCTGCAGCGACTCGGTGCCGAGCAGCGTCCACGACCGCTCAGAGCCGTAGCCCTTCACGATCGGCAGCAGCAGGTCGTTGACCTTCTCCGCCACCTCGTCACGCTCGCCGTTGGACTTGGCCAGGATGACCTTGTCCTGCCATGACGCCGTGTAGAGCACCAGCGCGCGCATCGCCTCGGCGTACGACTTCTGCGTCATCAGCGACCGGCGTACGTCGGGGTGGTGGGTGATCGTGACGCGCGGGGCCGTCTTGTCGGCGGCCCGGGTCAGGTCGGCGCCCTGCACCCGCTCCTTGGCGTACTCGAGCGCGTTGAGGTAGCCGGTCGAGAGGGTGGCGATGGCCTTGGTGCCGACCATCATCCGGGCGTTCTCGATGACGTCGAACATCTGCGCGATGCCGTCGTGCACCTCGCCGACCAGGTAGCCGACCGCCGGATTGCCCTCACCAACGGCAGAGTCGCCGAAGGTGAGCTCGCAGGTGTTGGACACCTTGATGCCCATCTTGTGCTCGACGTTGGTGACGTAGACGCCGTTGCGCTCGCCGGTCAGCTCGCCGGTCTCCAGGTCGAACATGTGCTTCGGGACGATGAAGAGCGAGAGGCCCTTCGTGCCCGGACCGCCGACGCCCTCGACACCCACCGGGCGCGCCAGTACCAGGTGGATGATGTTCTCCTGGAGGTCGGACTCGCCCGAGGTGATGAACCGCTTGACGCCTTCGATGTTCCAGGTGCCGTCCTCGTTGAGGGTGGCCTTGGCGCGGCCGGCGCCGACGTCGGAGCCCGCGTCGGGCTCGGTCAGCACCATGGTGGCGCCCCACTGACGCTCGACCATGATCTCGGCGATGCGGACGTCGCGCTCCACGCCGTGGGAGTTGTGAAACACCACGCCCGCGAAGCTCGGGCCGGCGGCGTACATCCAGATCGGGGCGTTGGCGCCGAGGATGAACTCGGCGGTCGACCAGACCAGCGAGGCCGGGGCAGTCTGTCCGCCGATCTCGGCCGGAGTCTGGATGCGCCACCACTCGGCGTCCATCCATGACTTGTAGCTCTTCTTGAACGCCTCCGGCATCGGGGCGGTGTTGGTCTCTGGGTCGAATACCGGCGGGTTGCGGTCGCCGTCGACGTACGACGCGGCGAGGTCCTCCCGCGCAAGCCGCTCGACCTCACCGAGGATCGAGCGTGCCGTCTCCTCGTCGATCTCCTCGAAGGCGCCCTTGCCGAGGTAGTCCTGCGTGTTGAGCACCTCGAAGAGGTTGAACTCGATGTCGCGCAGGTTGGTCTTGTAGTGGCTCACTGCTCCACCTTTTCCATGTCGGTGTTGTCGGCTACTGACCGGTAATAAAAGTGTGAATCATCGCGGCGGTCCAGGCAAGTCGAACTGGGGAACTCGTCCGTCACATCGTGTGATGCGGACCACACCGGCTCGGGGCGCCGTTCATATGAGTCGTTCCTTGATCGGGGAGGTGCACATATCTGCAACACTGGACGCATGCGTGTCTCCGCCAAGTCCGACTACGCCCTGAGGGCTCTGATCGAGATGGCCGGCCGCACCGATCGAGCGCCGGTGAGCGCGGAGGAGCTGGGGCGGATCCAGGAGATCCCCCACGGCTTCCTGCAGGCGATCCTCGCCGACCTGCGCCGGGCCGGCGTCGTGGTCAGCCAGCGTGGCCAGTCAGGTGGGTGGCGCCTCAACCGCGATCCTCACGACATCTCCGTCGCCGATGTCATCCGCGCGGTCGACGGGCCCCTGGTCTCGGTCTACGGTCTGCGCCCCGAGGCGGTCACCTACACAGGCTCCGCCGCCGAGCTCCAGCACGTCTGGATCGCGGCCCGCCGAGCCCTGCGCGACGTCTTCGAGGAGGTCTCGCTGGCCCACCTGGCCGCCAAGAAGCTCCCCGACGACATCCTCGCCCGCACCACCGACGAGGACGACTGGCAGCCGCACTGACGGCTCCAGATGCGCGACCACGTGTACGACGGTCGCGCGACCGCGTCGTACTCAGCCCTCGAGCTCGCGCTGGGCCAGCTTCTGCTTGAGCTTCTTGCGCTTCTTCTCGAGCTTGGCGTTGCGGATCTCGAGGTGCTCGTTGTGCTCGCGCAGCCGCGCCACCTCGACGAGAACGTCGGCCAGCGCGTCGGTCGTGGTCTTCAGCCGCTCCTTGGCGGGCACGTCGTCGGGCGAGAGGGCGGCCTGGGCGGGCGGCGTGGGGATCAGGTCGGCGAGCTCGCCGCGGACGTCGTACCCGGCGTTGGCGATCTGCTTCTGCCAGCGTTCTGCGACCTTGACCAGGACGTCGTGGTCCTCCTGCGGCAGCGGCGGGAGCGGGTGGTCGGTGCCGCCGAGGACGCGGTCGGCGAAGTAGCGCTTGACCACCGCGCGCCGCAGCTGGCCCTCGATCCGGCCGTCGATGGCCCGGTTGACGCCCCGGAGTACGGCGACCTCGGTCGGGCCCAGGGTCGGCTGCGCGGCCCGGGCGACCGTGGCGGGGAAGGCTTCGGCGTCGAAGCCGACCAGCGCGGCCAGCTGCTGCCAGATCGCCGGCCGCGGGTCGCCACCACGGGGTACGACGACCACGTGCACCCGCTCCGGCTTCACGAGCGGACCCCAGCGGTCGAGCACCTCGCCGAGATCCTGCGCGGCCCAGAACTCCTGCGACTGGTCGTGCTCCCTCTCGGCGTCGAGCACCCGCCGGCGGAACCGCCCGAACGACACCGAGTCGCCCGACCGGATCGCCTCGCCCCAGCCGTGCGCGATCTGGGTCGCCGGGTCGCGGACGGTGAGCACCAGGTGGATCTCGCGCCCGGACAGGCCGTCCAGCAAAAGCGCCGCCTGGTCATGGTCGGCCGTCGCGAGCAGGTCCTGGCTGACCACGGCGGTGCCCTTGCCCTTGAAGACCCGGCGGCACAGCGCCGCCCAGGCGCCCTCGACCTCGGCCCGCTCGTAGCCCCACGCCTTGTGAGTACGACGGATCTCCACCACCGCTCGCAGCAGCTCCTCCGACGAGCGCCACGGCACGTCCACACCCGCGGCCTCGAGGGAGTCGGCGTGGGTGAGGAGCGCCTGCTCCACGAAGCCCGCACCCGTGCCCGCGAGCCCGATGTGGAGGAAGATCTTGCGTCGTGCCATGGACCCAACGGTGCCATGTGCCGGCGCCGCCCAGGTGAACAACCCGTGTCTCCAGCCCAAACCGGCGTGTGACGTGCGCCGCGTCGGAAGCGGGCCAACCAGACCCGGTTACTCGGCGGTGGCGGCGGCCACCCAGTCGAGCAGCGGCGTGAGCGCGCGCCAGTCGTCGCGCACCCGGTCGAGCAGCTCGGGGGTGTGGATGAAGCCGTCGAAGCCGTAGGACCGGCCGACGAAGAGCTGCTTGTGGCGGAGCAGCTCGATGCGGGGGTGGTCGGCGTCGTACCCGCGCGGCGAGGTCTTGAGCCGGTCGCCGCGGATCTCCCAGCCGGCCTTCTCGAGCCTGGCGAGCAGCCGCTTCAGGGCGGGCCCGGTCTTGTCGTGGGCGACGGCATCGCGAAAGGCGGCGAGCCGGTCGCCCGACGCCTCGTAGAAGCCGCCCCCGACGCGTACGCCGGCCGCAGCGATCTCGACGTACCAGCCCGTCGCCGGGCCGGTGCCGACGAAGGCACCCTGGCTGGTCTTGTACGGCGTCTTGTCCTTGGCGAACCGCACGTCACGGTAGGGCCGGAACACCTTCCCCGCGCCGAACTCCGGCTCCAGCGCCGCCATCAGCGCCTTCATCGGCGCCTCGACCGCCTCCTTGTAGACCGCCTTGTGCGCCTCCCAGAACGACTTCGTGTTGTCCAGCTCGAGGTCGTCGTAGAAGTCGAGGGCGGCGACGGGGAACCCACTGAACTCAGCCACCCGCCCAGCCTACGGGCGCGCTCAGGGCACGGCGGCCGAGACCTGCTCGTCGCCGCCCTCGCCGAGCTCGGTGAGGGTCAGCACGTGGCCGCCGCAGCGAGGCGCAGTGAGGAACGCGTTGCCCTCCCCGGGCGACTCGTAGACCGCCTCGAGCGCCCCGTCGGGGGTCCAGCGGAGCAGTCGCGCCTTGTCGACGTCCTTCTGGGTGTCGCGGACGAAGTACGCAGAGTCGCCGCACCAGGTCAGCGTGCCCGTCGTACCGACGCCGAGGTCGAAGTACTGGTCGTCGTACGACGCGTAGTAGTGCGACACCTCGTAGCGCTGCTCCTTCTCGACGACGCCCCACACCGCGCCGTGCTCGGTCAGGACGGAGTCCGAGCCCTTGCACGGCGTGACGTCGAGGAGCGGCTCGGCCCCGTCGTCGGCGAGCCGGGCGGGGGTACGGCAGGACGGCTGGCCGGCGTCGAAGGTGAGCAGCGACCGCCCGGCCGCCGAGACCGCCAGCGCGTTGAAGCCGTGCCGCGGCTTGGCGCAGTAGGTGACCGTCGTCGTACTCGTGGTCAGGTCGGTCGACGCCACGCAGTAGTCGCGCCCCTGGTACGTCGCCCGCAGCAGCGTGTCGCCGCCGAGCGCCCAGGCGCCGCTGGGCGCGGTCGGGACCCCCGACCTGCCGTCGATCATGGTCCGCCGACCGGTGGCCAGCTCGACCACGGTCGCGACCGCCGGGCGTACGCCGTTCTCGTCGGCGGCCACCACCACGGCCCAGGCCTCGTCGAGCATGGCCTCCTGGATGGTCATGCCCGACGGCGGCTTGACGGTGATCTCGTCCTCGCCGACCAGCCGGGCCTGGCTGCCGGCCTGGTCGACGGTGACCGTCCAGATGCCGTTGTCGGTGACCACGTCGTCGATCGAGGTGTCGGCGACCGGCTGCCAGTCGAGCAGCCTGGTGGCCGCGTCGAGCACCGCCGGGTGGTCGGCCGTGCCGCCGGCGGGACCGTCGCCGGTAGGAGCGGGGGCGCTCGAGCTGGCCGGCCCCGAAGAGGGTGGGCTGGTCAGCGGCGACTGGATCGGGTTGGGCGTGCCGGAGCCGCGCAGGTCGACGAGCGGCTCGTCGTCGCCGCTGGTGCAGCCGGTCAGCACGAGCGCGGCGGTCAGCCCGCAGGCCGCCAGCACGCGGGGGGCCGACCCACAGCGGGACGGCGTCGCGGCTCGCGCAGCTCGAACGATCCCCATCAGACGCCGATGTTGTGCTGGAAGTGGGCCAGGTTGGCGCGGTAGCTCTTGTACGCGCTGCGCCACTGCACCCGGGAGATGTAGGGCTCGTCGGGATGGAAGCGCTGCTGGTTCCACGGCTCGAAGTAGCCGACCAGGTTGGTGTCGTCGCCGTTCTTGTCGTAGCCGCGGCCGACCTGGAAGTGGCCGGAGCCGTCGTGGTCGAGGTAGGGGTAGTACTGCGTGAGCAGGATCGGGTGGTAGATCAGCGGCGCCCGGTAGTCGTAGATGTGCCGCATGTTGAGCAGCCACCACTGGCCGTAGGAGTAGTTGCCGACGTTGAGCACGATGTACGGCCCGGCGAAGTCGCTGCGGTCCCACCCGGTGTAGGCGTTGGTGACCCGGACCATCTCGGTGATGGCGGTGCCGCTGGAGGTGGTGCCGAGCTTGCCCGCCCAGTACTCCTGGGAGCTCTTGGTCTTCAGCCAGTTCCAGGCGATCATCTGCATCGAGGTCGGGCCGCAGTAGTAGGTGCGGGTCTGCTCCGCCACCCGGTCGGTGCTGAGGATCTTGGCCGACTCCGGATAGTCGCCGTACGACTTGGTCGTACTGGTCGCCGACGGTGAGCTCGACGTGCCGGTGGACGAGGTGGGGGTGGCGGACGTCGTACTCCCGGCCGCCGGGGTGGCGGAACCGGCGGCCGGGCTGGCGGTCGGGCTGGCGGTCGGGCTGCTTCCCGGACTCGAGGTGGGCGTGGCCGACGGCTGGGTGAGGTACGCCGGCGTACCGTCGACGCCGCCGAGCCGGATCTCCGGGTGCCGCTCCAGGAAGCCGGCCGGGAGCGGGACGCCCTCGACCTGGTGGTGGATCAGCCAGACCTTCGCGATCGCCTGGGCGGCTGCCGTGAGCTCGGCCCGGTCGGCCGCCGCCCGCGCGGTCGGCGTCAGCGCGGCGGACCGTTGCAGCACGGTCGCGATGTCGGCGTCGCCGGTGCCGACCCGGGTGGCGATCGGCCGGGCGCTGAGCGTGGTGGTCTCGGTGGTGAGTTCGGCGACGACGTCGCTGGCGGGGTCGTTGGTCCAGCCGGCGTGCAGGCAGTACTGCTGGCCCTCGAAGACCGCGCAGCGCACCTGCGCCGAGACCAGCGCCCCGGGCGTTGGCCGGCCGGCGAGCGTGCGCGCCGAGTTCGCGCCGGCCGCCACGACGCGATCGATCTCGGCCTGTGCCGCTGGCGTGACCGCGCTCGGTCCGGCGATGGCATGCGCGAGGCGAATCGCCTCGTCGGCGGACGAGGGGAGTACGGCGCCGC
>DASXRJ010000282.1:0-5707 GCA_036506675.1 Nocardioides sp.
GTACGCACGCGCAGGCTGATCGGTTGGGTGGTCGCTGCGGTGGGCGCCGCCATCGCCATCGTCGGAGGACTGGCCGATCAGATCGGGCTCGGTGGCGAAGGCGTCGACGAGTTTGGCTCCAAACAGCTGGCCGCCGTGGTCGTCGGCGTGGTGCTCGCCGTCGCCGGCGTCGGACTGGCACTCTGGCGGCCGAAGCAGGCCTGATCAAACTCGTCTGCCGCTGCGCATCGTCCCGTGAGCGCCAGGAGGGGCCCCGGTCCAGACGGCGGCGGCTTACGGCGATCAGGAGCAGCCGCGCGATGGACGCGCGATCAGGGTCGTCCTTCGGACAACCAGCTCCAACGGTCGATCCCCTGAGCGGCGGCCGACCAGGGCCGGAGCTGACCCATGGAGTGACGGCGACGATGGCCTCCCATGACTGCGTGTGTTCTGACTCCGCCGCTGTTCTGGCACGCTGCTGTCACGACGCGGACAGGATCCGGCCGCCAGCGCAGCTCACGGTGATCGATCGGGGGCGACCTCAGTGTGGATGGTGGCGGATGACGCCGTCGGCATCTGGCACAACAAGCGTGACGGCACTGTCGCCGCCGTCGGGCCCGGGATACGCGCCGACGAAGAGGCGCGACTCGGTGCCGATGACATCCAAGAGGTCAGCAAGGTCACTCGGGCCAGCAACAGTGTCCATGTCGATCCGCATCGAGTCCGGACCAAGAGTCCCGACAGTCATCCACCGGCACTTCTGAGAAAGGGGTCCGGGGGGTGGTCATGTTGGGATGCGGTAGCGGAGGTATACGACGCCGTTGTCGAATCGGTGTTCGTCGAGGAGCTCGAGGTTGGTGCGGATGCCCGCGGGCAGGGCCGGTTTGCCGCCGCCGACGATCATCGGCCAGACGAACAGCTGGCATTCGTCGACCAGGCCTGCTGCCATGGCCTGGGCGGCCAGGTTGGCCCCGCCGATGATGAGGTCGCTGGTGGCTGTGGCCTTCAGTTCCTGGACGGCGTCGGGATCGAAGTCGCGTTCGAGGCGGGTGGCGGCCGTCGACACGGCGGTCAGGGTCGTGGAGTAGACGACCTTGTCCGCTGCCTGCCAAGCGCTCGCGAAGTCGGCCGTGAGGTCGGACTGCTTGGCGAGGGCAGGGTTGGTTTCCCAGCCGGACATCGTCTCGTAGAGGCGCCGCCCGTAGAGGAACGTGCTGAAAGATCTCAGCAGGGCGGTCGTGGCTGCGAACACGTCGTCGTCCGGCGGAGCCCAGTCGAGGGCGCCGTGTTCGTCCTCGATGTAGCCGTCGAGGGATGCGTTGGTGAGGTAGACGAGCTTGGCCACGGCGCTACACCTCGATGTCGGCCGTGGCGGCCTGGAGGTGGAGCAAGGTGGCGTCGAGCTTCTCGAAGGCCTCGAGCCAGCCCTGGTTGCTGGGCCCGGCCAGGTGGGCGGGAAGCCATTGGCGGATCTCGAGCCGGGTCCGTCCGTCTGGCTCGTCGTGGAACTCGATCCGGAACCTCGTCTCGAATGGCTCGAAGCCCTCCTGCAGCTGGCCGGAGACGTGCATGACGCCTTCGAGGAGGTCGCCGTCGGCAACGTCGGTCAGGTCGATGTAGACGTGGACGCGGAGGTCGGGCTCGGCGGCGGCGACCTCGGTCCAGCGTTGGAAGCCACCGGGGCGCACGTCGAAGGCGATCTCGTCCCGTGGCAGCGAGTTGCCGCTCGGGCCCCACCACGTCGCGAGGTGGTCCGGATCGGTGAAGGCCGGAAGACCAGCGCTCGGGGTGCGTCGAACACGCGCGAGACGGCGAGCTGTGGCGTGTCGGTGTCCATCAATGCTCCTTGGTGTCGGTGCGCACGGCGGCCTGGACCGCCGCGAGGTGGGCGTCGAGGCGGTCCAGGGACGAGTCCCAGAAGCGCCTGAAGCGATCGATCCAGTCGGCCGCGTCGCGAAGCGGGGCGGTCTCGAGGTGGCTCGTACGCCACTTGCCCGACCGCGTGCGCGAGATGAGGGCCGCGTGCTCGAGCACCTTCAGGTGTCGCGACACGGCCGGCATCGACATCGGGAGGGGAGCGCTGAGCTCTGTGACCGTTGCGTCGCGCTCCGCCAGCTGGTCGAGGATCGCCCGACGGGTCGGGTCGGCGAGCGCCGAGAACACCGCGCTCAGTTGATCGGTCCCGGCCACCACACCCCCCTCACTTAACGAACGCGTTAAACGTATGGCACGGCCGCTCGAGGGTCAAGCGTGGACTGCCCTGGCGAATGCACCGACGAGTCGCCGGTGCGCCTGGACAACGACTCGACGGTGCCCCAGAACGCCGGCACGCTGGCTGGGGGCGCGTCGCGGCTCTCCTTCTGCTTAACCACGCCCCGTCGTCACCACCGCCGGGAGGTCGGTGGCCGTCAGCGGGCAGATCTCGTTGGCCACCCACACTCGCCTACCCGGCCACACCCCGCTCACATCCGAAGCGCCCGATATGCCTGCTGGGCCTGGTCGGGGTGTCGGCCGAGGACCGCCTTGGTGCGGCCGGCGTCTGCCCCGTCCAGCAACCACGGCAGAAAGCTGGGTATGTTGGGGCCGGTCCTGGCCGCGGACGCTTGGCCATGCTGCGCCCACTGCTCCTCGTCGGTTCTAGAGTTCGATGTTGGAGGTGGTGGCCTATGCCACGGATGCGGGCCGCCGGCATCGACGCGTTCGGCGACGAGGTGCGCTTGCTCGAACTCGCGGCGCCAGCGTCTCCTGCTCCGGACGAGGTCGTGATCTCGGTGCACGCGGCAGGGGTCGGCAGCTGGGACGAGATCGTCCGGGTCGGCGAGTGGGATGTCGGACGCCGACCACCGTTGGTGCTCGGCGTCGAGGCAGCGGGAGTTGTCGCCGCAGTCGGCGAGGACGTGACGAGCTTCGTCCCGGGTGACGAGGTGCTCACTCACCCGGTGCCGCTGCGACACCAGGGGGCGTGGGCGGAGTCGCTTGTCGCTCCGGCCGCGCTTGTCGCGCCGAAGCCCGCCACCGTCCCCTGGGACGGCGCGGCCGCGTTCCCGGTGCCGGCACTCACCGCGGACCAGGCGCTCACCGAGGTCGCACCAGCCCCCGCCGGGGAGTGGGTCCTTGTGCACGGCGCCGGCGGCGTGACCGGCGGACTCACCGTGCAGCTCGCGGTCGCGCGAGGAGCGACCGTCGTCGCGACGGCGGGCCCCGCGAGTGCAGCGCGCGTCCGCGACTACGGCGCGCATCTCGTCGTCGACTATCACGATCCCGCGTGGCCGGCCCACGTGCGAGACGCGTCTCCGGGCCGCCAGGGAGTGGGGGCCGCCGTGAACGCGGCCCCCAGTGGCGCAGCGACCGCACTGCAGGCGGTGGCGGACCAAGGCCGCCTCGCGACGATCACTACCGATCCGCCGCCGCCCGAACGCGGGGTCACGGTCATAGACGTCTACGTCCGAGCCGACGGCCCACGGCTCGCCGCACTGGTCGCAACACTCGCCCAAGGGCAGCTCTCGCTGCGCGTCGCGGCGACACTGCCGCTCGAGGAGGCGGCCACAGCGCTCAGGAACGCCGTCGCCGGCCGCGCGGCGGGCGCCAGCGTCCTCACGCTCGAGCCTGCCTGACCAGAGCACGGAACCGCCGATCTAGCCGTGCGGAACCATCGCCAGACGCTCGCCCTGGTGGTGGACGAGGCGGTGAAGATGGGCGCGTTGGTCGGGAACCCGGTCCGGTCGGTCAAGCCGCTGCGGGCCACCGACGCGGACGGGGTGGCCCTCGACCGGGACGAGACCAGGGCGCGGCTGGCCGCCGCCCGGGACCACCGCCTCGGGGCCGCCGTGGCGCTGCTGTTCCTGCAAGGCTGGCGGGTCTCGGAGGTGTTGGGGCTGGCCTGGGAGGACGTGGACTTCGACGCCGGCACCGCTTTGGTGCGGCGGGCGTCGGTGTACGTGGACGGCCGGGGCCAGCAGCTCGGGCCACCAAAGACCGAAGGCGCCCGCGGCGAACATTGGCTCATGCCCACGGTCGTCGCCCTGCTCCGGAAGCGGCAGGAAGTACAGGACCAGGAGCGGGCGGCCGCCCCGCGGTGGGACACCATGATCCATGGCGGCGAGCGGATCACCTCGTGTTCACCAACCCGACCGGCGGGCTCGTGCTGCGGCAGGCGGTTGCCAAGATCGTCAAGCAGGCCGGCAAGACCGCCGGTATCGCTGCCGAGCTCGGCACCCACACGGTCGCCGCACCGTCGTCACGACACCGTTCGTGGACGGCGACGAGGCCCTGGAGGACATCGCTCGCTTCGTGGGCCACGCCCGGCCCGCCACCACCGCCGGGTACGTCAAGCGCCTCGGCCGTCGCCCGCACGCCGTCGCTCAACGGGCTGCCGCCATCCTCGACGGCGATGACCCCCGCGGTGCACGGCCCGAACCGGCCAACCAGACGGTGGACCGCCGCCCCAGGTCAGGGCATTTCCCGGACGGTTGTGCACCGTCCGGGACTGCTGCGTGGAGCTGGGGGGAATCGAACCCCCGTCCGTCGAGCGGTCGTCGTTCGCGCTACGACCATTCCCGAGGTCTACGGCTCTACGGCTGCCGCACCGCCGGGTCGGTGGGCCTCGCAGGGAGGCCGCCGCCAGGTCTGTTCCCTGAGGTCAGCGGTCTTTCCCGCCGCCAGCGGTCTTTCCCGCCGTCAACCACCGCTTCTGTTGCCGGGCTGCGGTGATCTGGCCCCGCGTGCCCTCACGGGTCGCTGGTGCTCTCGGTTCACCTGATCAGATCAGGCGGCGAGGGCGAACTGCTTGTCGGCAGTTGTGGTTGTGCCCCGTTTAAGGAGTCTGAGCAACTCCGGTCGCACGATTCGACTTCCGGTCCCGACGTCGAAACCGATCAGCCCCTTGTCAAACAGCTCCCCGAGTCTACCGGCCTCCCGCTCCCGGGCGCGCCGGTGGCCGTGAGCCCTAGGCGGGAGGCTCACGGCCACGGGCGGGCAGCAAGGATGGATGCGGCTAGTGGTCGCCGCCGTGGTCGTCGCCCGGCGGGTCGTCGGTGCCGCCGCGGCCGGCGTCGCCGCCGTGGTCGTGGCCGGGGTCGTCGTCGCCCGAGGCCGACGGGCCGCGGTCGGCGCTCGGCCCCGAGCTGTCGGTGCCGCCGCCACTGACGCCCGGGCCGCTGGTGCCGCTCTCTTCCAGGTCGTCGGCGCCGGGGCCGCTGGCCTTGACGATCGTGCCGTCCTCGATGCGGACGTCGGAGCCGGTGGCATCGTCGCGGATGCGCAGCCGCTCGCGCACCGCGCCGTCCTCGATCTCGAGGTCGACCTGCACCCGCTCGGCACCCCGGCGGAAGTCGACCTCGACCTCGGTGCCGGCGGACTGCTCGACCTCGACCGACCAGCCGGCGGCGGGCGTGGCGCTCAGCAGCTCGAGGCTGCCGGCGGCCAGAGCCACGGTCACGGTGCCGGCGCCGGCGGCCTGCACGACCCGCGTCCCGTCGGCCGGGGCCGCCGCCGGGTTGTCGTCGGTGGCGGTGGAGCCGGTGGTGCTCGTGGCGCGGGTGTCCTCGGCGCCCCGGGCGGCGGCGATGGACAGCAGGGCCGGCGCCGGCCCGAGCCCGGACAGCAGCGCCAGTCCGGCGCTGCCGGCGACCCGGCCGGCGGCGACGCCGACGCGGGACTTCGACCATGGCAGGTTCATGGGTGGATCCTTCGCGGGGTGGCGGGCGGTGGACGCCCCCACCGTGCGGGC
>DASXRJ010000283.1:0-9373 GCA_036506675.1 Nocardioides sp.
TGGCCGAGGAGGTCGTGCCGCTCATGCAGGAGGCCGCGGCCGCGATCACCGAGGACCTGCGGCTGCTGCGGGCGACGTCGCCGTTGCTCGCGGCGTCGCCTCGCGACGGGTTCTACTGAGCGACGCCCCGTCACCCGGCCGCTACCCGGTGGTCAGTGTGGCCAGGATCGCCAGCGCGCGCGCCAGTACGGGTGAGTCGTCACCCGCACGGGTCGCGGCTGACAGCTCGACGTACCCACCGCCGACGAGCGGCCGATACGTCGCACCCGCCACGCCGAGTGCGGCAACGGGCTCCGGCACCAGCGCGACGCCCAGACCCGCCGCAACGAACGTGACCAGGGTGGACGTCTCCCCCACCTCCTGCCGAACCCGCGGCTCGAAGCCCGCCTCGCGACAGAGGGTGAGCACCAGCCCGCTCATCACGGACCGACCGTGTCCCGGGTGCACGATGAAGTCCTCGTTGCGGAGATCGCCCACGCGCAGCCGCTTGCGGCCGGCGAGTCGGTGGCTGTCGGGCAGTGCCACGATCAACCGCTCGCGGCGCAGCCGGGTCAGCACCAGTCCCGGGTGGTCGACGGGCGGACGGAGCAGAGCGAGGTCGATCTCGCCGGCGAGCAGCGCGGCCGCCTGATCCGGCACGAGCATCTCGCCGCGGAAGCTGAAGTCCACGGCCGGCAGGTCCTCACGCAGCGTGCGGGCCAGGCTCGGCAAGAGGCTGTACGTCGCCGACCCCACACACCCGACCACGAGTCGCCCCTCGAGCCCGGCGCCGATCCGCTGGGCCTCGGCGCTGGCGGCGTCCACCGCGGCGAGGACCTCGCGGGCTCGTTGCAGGAACGCCGCCCCTGCGTCCGTGAGGTCGACCCGGCGCGTCGTGCGGCGCAGAAGCTCGACCCCGAGCTCCGCCTCAAGCTGCCGCACCTGCTGCGACAACGGCGGTTGAGCCATGTGCAGGCGGGCAGCAGCCCGGCCGAAGTGCCGTTGCTCGGCGACCTCGACGAAGTAGCGCAGGTGACGGAGCTCCACTCGGCCATACTTACAGAGTCTCAATGGCAGGGAAGTTGTCGATCCCGCGAATGAACACTCAGGGGGCCCGTCAGGCCTGGCCCACGGCGCCTTTGGAGATTCAGAGTCTCTGAGTCTTTATCGACGGGAAATCGATACTTCTCCATATCGCCAGATGGCCCTAACGTCGACCTCATGAGCGACGTCGTGATCTGCGAGCCGATCCGGACCCCCGTGGGCCGCTTCGGTGGCGCCCTGTCCTCCCTGAGCGCGGTCGACCTCGCGGCGCTGACGCTGCGCGAGCTGGTCCGCCGCACCGGGCTGCAGGAGGGCGACGTCGACGACGTCGTACTCGGGCAGTGCTATCCGAACGGCGAGTCGCCCGCGATCGGGCGGATCGCCGCGCTGGACGCCGGCCTCGGCACCGCGGTGCCGGGCGTGCAGGTGGACCGGCGCTGCGGCTCGGCGCTGCAGGCGGTGCTGTACGCCGCCGGCATGGTCGCCACCGGAGCCGCCAAGGTCGTGGTGGCCGGTGGCGCCGAGTCGATGTCGCAGGTGGAGCACTACGCGCTCGGGCTGCGCACCGGCATCCGCGGCGGCGGCGTCGAGCTCATGGACCGGCTGGTCCGGGCCCGCGAGACCGCCGGCGGCCGCGACCACCCGGTGCCCGGCGGGATGCTCGAGACCGCGGAGAACCTCCGCCGCGAGTACGCCATCACCCGCGAGGAGCAGGACGAGCTCGCCGTACAGTCGCAGCGGCGGGCCGGCGCCGCCCACGACGAGGGCCGGTTCGCCGACGAGCTGGTCCCGGTGACCATCCCCGGCCGCCGCGGCCAGGACGACGTCGTGGTCGACCGGGACGAGCACCCCCGGCCGGCGACCACGCTGGAGGAGCTGGCGGCTCTGCGGCCGGTGCGTCTCAAGCTCGACCCCGAGTCCACGGTGACCGCCGGCAACGCCAGCGGCCAGAACGACGGCGCCGCGATGTGCGTGGTGACCACCCTCGACGAGGCGGTACGACGCGGCCTGCGCCCTCTGCTCGCGCTGCGCTCGTGGGCGGTGGCCGGTGTCGGCCCGGAGGTGATGGGCATCGGTCCGGTCCCGGCGACCGCCGCCGCGTTGGGCCGGGCCGGCCTGACGCTCGACGAGATCGACCTGATCGAGCTCAACGAGGCGTTCGCCGCACAGGTGCTCGCCTGCCTGCGCGAGTGGAAGATCGACCCCGCCGACGACCGGCTCAACCCCAACGGGTCGGGCATCTCGCTCGGCCACCCGGTGGGTGCGACCGGGGCCCGGATCCTGGCCACGATGGCGCACGAGATGCAGCGTCGCGGCAGCCGGTTCGGGCTGGAGACGATGTGCATCGGTGGCGGCCAGGGTCTGGCCGCCGTCTTCGAGGCGGTCCGATGAGCGCGGTCGTCGTACACCACGAGGTCAGCGGGCCCGCCGACGCGCCGGTCGTCGTCCTGTCGAACTCGCTCGGCTCGACGCTGGAGATGTGGGACGCCAACCTCGCCGCCTTGGAGCGGCGCTTCCGGGTGGTTCGCTACGACACCCGCGGGCACGGGCGCTCGCCGGTCCCGGCCGGCCCCTACGACCTCGACGACCTGGCCGACGACGTGGTCGCGCTGCTCGACGTACTCGGCGTGGCGCGCGCGCACTTCGTCGGGCTGTCGCTCGGCGGGATGACCGGCATGCGGCTGGCCGCGCGCAACCCCGAGCGGGTCGACCGGCTGGTGCTGCTCTGCACCGGCGCCCGGCTCGAGCCGACCTCGGCCTGGACCGAGCGCGCCGCAATCGTGCGCGCGGACGGCACGTCGGCGGTGGCCGAGGCGGTGGTCGGACGGTGGTTCACGCCGGGCCGGCTGGAGGCCGACCCGGTGCTGCGCAAGGAGTCGGAGGAGATGGTCGCCGGTACGCCGGCCGAGGGCTACGCGTCGTGCTGCGAGGTCATCGCGGCGATGGACCTGCGCCCCGACCTGCCGCGGATCGACGCGCCGACGCTGGCGATCGCGGGCGCCGACGACCCGGCGACTCCGCCCGAACAGCTCGAACGCATCGCTTCGGCGGTACGACGCGGCCGGCTGCTCGTCGTACCGCAGGCGGCGCATCTCGCCAACGCCGAGCAGCCCGACCGGGTCAACGCGGCGATCCTGGAACATCTGACGGAGGAGGGCCGATGAGCCTCGACAAGGTGGTCGCGAGCGCGACCGACGCGGTGGCCGACATCCGCGGCGGGGCCAGCCTCGCGGTGGGCGGGTTCGGGCTCGCCGGCATCCCGTGGATCCTCATCGACGCGCTGCTCGACCAGGGCGCCGACGGCCTGACCGTGGTCTCCAACAACTGCGGCGTCGACGGCGCCGGACTCGGGCTGCTCCTGGAGCAGGGCCGGATCACGCGGGTGATCGCGTCGTACGTCGGGGAGAACAAGGAGTTCGCCCGGCAGTACCTCGCCGGGGAGCTGCACGTGGAGCTGACCCCGCAGGGCACCCTGGCCGAGCGGCTGCGGGCGGGCGGGGCGGGCGTGGGCGCGTTCTTCACGCCGACCGGCGTCGGCACGATGGTCGCCGAGGGCGGGCTGCCCTGGCGGTACGCCGCGGACGGCTCGGTCGCGGTCGCCTCGCCGGCCAAGGAGGTGCGCACCTTCCAGGGCCGCGAGATGGTGCTCGAGGAGGCGATCGTCACCGACGTCGCGCTGGTGCGGGCCGCGGTGGCCGACCGGGCCGGCAACTGCGTCTTCCACGCCGCCGCGCGCAACTTCAACCCCGCCGCGGCGATGGCGGGGCGGCTGACGATCGTCGAGGCCGAGCGGGTCGTCGAGGTCGGCGAGCTCGGGCCGGACGACGTACACCTGCCGGGGGTGTTCGTGCAGCGGGTCGTGGAGCTGACCCCGGAGGAGGCCACCCGCAAGGACATCGAGAAGCGCACCACCCGGCCCCGCGCCGTACTCGCGGGGTCGGCGGAGAGCAAGGGAGCCTGAGATGGCCTGGACTCGTGACCAGATGGCGGCCAGGGCGGCCGCGGAGCTGGCGGACGGTGAGTACGTCAACCTCGGCATCGGCCTGCCCACCCTGATCCCGGCCCACCTGCCGCCGGGCTCGACGGTGACGCTGCATGCCGAGAACGGCATCCTCGGCGTCGGCCCCTTCCCGTACGACGACGAGGTCGACCCGGACCTGGTCGACGCCGGCAAGCAGACCGTCACGGTGCTCCCGGGCGCGGCGTTCTTCGACTCGCCGACCAGCTTCGCGATGATCCGCGGCGGCCACATCGACGTCGCGGTGCTCGGCGGCATGCAGGTCTCCGCGTACGGCGACCTCGCGAACTGGATGGTGCCCGGCTCGATGGTCAAGGGCATGGGCGGGGCGATGGACCTGGTGAACGGCGCCGGCCGGGTGATCATCCTGATGGACCACGTGACGCGTTCCGGATCGGCCAAGCTCGTGGAGACGTGCACGCTGCCGCTGACCGGGCGGCGCGTCGTACACAGGGTGGTGACGGATCTCGCCGTACTCGACGTCGCCGGCGGCGCCTTCCACCTGGTCGAGCTGGCCCCCGACGTCTCCTACGAGGATGTCGTCGCCGCCACCGCTGCTCCCCTGGTCGACGCGCGGCCCGTGGCGGTGTGAGGGTGATGGACCTCGAGCAGCGAGTACGCCGGCTCGAGGACCTGCACGAGCTCGGCCAGCTCCGGGCGCGTTACTGCCAGTACCTCGACGACGGCCGCTGGGACGACCTGGTCTCGCTCTTCACCCCCGACGGCGTCTTCGCCGGCCTCTCCACCGCCCGCGGTCACGAGGAGCTGCGCAGCTTCTTCCCGGCGCTTCAGCATGGCTCGCTCCAGGCCTGGTGGCACTTCAGCAGCAACGAGACCATCGACCTGACCGGCGACTCGGCCAGCGGCGAGACCTGGCTCTGGCAGCCCTGCGTCGTCGACGGCGCCGCCCACGTCGCCGCGGGGCGCTACCGCGACGAGATGGTGCGCTGCGACGACGGCCGCTGGCGGTTCGCGCTGCGGACGGTCACCTTCTCCTTCTGGGTCGCCCAGGGCAACGCCTGGGTCCCCGGCACATACGACTATCCGCCCGCGGCCTCCGCCGCCGACTCTCGCCCCGCTCGAACGCGCTAGTGCTGGACTAGAGACCGAGCAGGTTGTCGACGCAGGCGTCGAGAGCAACCACGTCGAGGGCGCTGATCCCCTGGTCCAGGCACTGAGCCGTGGCCTCGGCAACCGTCAGTACGCCGCTCGAGGTCGAGGTGGTGGAGGTTGGCGACGCGGTGCTCGTGGTTGTCGCCGTCGACGTGGGGGTGCTGGTCGGGCTGGTCGTCGTGACGCTCGTCGGAGCGAGGGTCGGGTAGACGGTGGGCCCAGACGTCGGCGTGAAGTACGGCCCGCTGGTGGGAGAGGTCGTCGGGGTCGCCGACTCCGACGGCAGGCCGATGCCCGGGCTGGTCGGCGCCTGCGCACCGGGACTCGAGCTCGGCAACGCGGCCGTCGGCAGCCCCGTGCGGTCGCCGGAGCGGCTGGCCTCGTCTGCGGCACCCGTCGTACGCACCGAGGTCACGCTCCCGCTCGGCGCGGTCGCGCCGACGGCCGCGTCGCCCCCGGCGCTCCACAGGTGGCCGGTGATGCCGGCCGTCCAGGCCGCCGAGAGCACCGCCAGCGGCACCAGCGCCGAGGCCTTCTGGCCGGCACTGAACCGCGTCACGGTCGTGTGCACGACCGGGGGGCGGCCCGCGATCCGGCGCCCTCCGGCCGGCGTCGACGGCGTACGACGCACTCCCGGCTCGGCCTTCCGAGCACCACCCGTCGTGGCCTTGCGGGCGCCACCCGGGCTGGCGGCCTTGCCGGTGCCAGGAGTACTCGTCGCGCTCGACTTGGAGCCGGGGCGCGGGGCGGCGTGACGGGGGGCGGTGTGACGGCCGTGGGACATGTGACCTCAGTTTCGGGGTCAGAGAGGTGTCGCACGCCCGAGGCGAAGCCGCTCCCCATTGAGCGGCTTCTCGACGTGTCGACTCTCCAGACGAGAACCAGTTGACGAGTCCCCAACGACGGAGTTTCCGACGGGTAACGTAGAAAGTCGAACTTTCCAGTACATTTTCGCAATTTAGGTTGGTGGGCCGCCCGGCCCGCACGCTGACCACACTCGTCGGCGACCACCATCGGGCACGAGATCAGGCGAGGCCGAGGAAGAGCTTCTCCATCTTCTTCACGTCGACGCTGTCAGGGTCGTCGCCGGCGGCAAGGCACTGCCGGAGGCCGGTGGCGACGACCGCGTAGCCGGTTCGGCTGATCGCCTTGTTGACGGCGGCGAGCTGGGTCAGCACGTCCTCGCAGTCGGCACCCTCCTCCATCATCGCGATCACCTTGCCGAAGTGTCCGTGGGCGCGCTTCGCGCGGTTGATGACCGCGGTCATCTCGTCGGCTTGCAGCTGCATCAGCGGGCTCCTTCCAGTGCGGCCAGGGCGGCGACGAGCCGCTCCCGTGCTTCCGCGGCCACCTCACGCAGGGCATCGTCGTCGGCGACCTGCAGCATCGCATCGGGGTCGACCGCCTCCACGAGCGTCGCTCCGCCGACGTCGCGGACCACGACGTTGCACGGCAGCAGGGTAGCGATCGACGGCACCGCCTCGAGCGCCCGATGCGCGAGCTGTGGACGGCAGGCCCCGAGGATCACCTGGGCCGGCACGTCGACGTCCAGCTTGGTCTTGAGCGTCGCGGCGACATCGATCTCGGTGAGTACGCCGAAGCCCTGCTCGGCCAGGCTGCCGCGCACGGCGTTGACCGTGGCCTCGTAGGGCCCGTCGACCGTGACTCCGATCGTGTAGCCGCTCACGAGGCGTTCTGCTCCGCGATCGCGGCCTCGACGTCGAGCTGTACGACGGCCTCGACCAGCTGCTCCAGGGCGGGAGCCGGCAGAGCTCCGGGCTGCGAGAACACCAGGTGGCCGCCCTTGAACGCCATGAGCGTCGGGATCGAGCTGATCCGGGCCGCCGTCGCAAGCCCGCGCTCCGCCTCCGTGTCGACCTTGCCGAAGACGATCTCGGGGTGCGCCTCCGAGGCCCGCTCGAAGACCGGAGCGAACTGGCGGCACGGGCCGCACCAGGACGCCCAGAAGTCCACGAGCACGATCTCGTTGCTTGCGACCGTCTCCTCGAAGTTCTGCGCGGTCAGGGTCTGCGTCGTCATCTGTCCTTCCTCCCGCCGGCCTGAGCCGACTCGCTATCCCCCCAGGGGGTTCCTATTCCCGTCTACCTTAACCCCCCAGGGGGATGATTTCATTCCCGGCCGAGCCCGGCATCGCGGGCGAGGACGATGGCCTGGCCGCGTTCGGAGAGGTTCAGCTTCGCGAGGATCATGGAGACGTTGTTCGCGACCGTCTTGGGCGAGAGGAACAGCGCGCGGCCGATCTCGACGTTCGTGAGACCGGCGGCGAGCTTGTCGAGGATCAGGCGCTCCCGCTCGGTGAGCTCCGGGAACGACGCCTCCGACCTGGTGGGGCCGTTGGCGAAGAGCGTCCGCAGCCGCTGCGCGAGCGCCGCGCCGAAGACCGCCTGCCCGGCCGCGGCGGACCGCACGGCCGCCAGGATGTCCTCACCGTCGGCGCCCTTGAGCAGGTAGCCGACCGCCCCGGCGGCGATGGCCGCATGGACCGTGGCATCGTCCTCGAACATCGTCAGCACCAGCACCGCGGTGTCCGACCGCGCCGCGAGGATCTCCCGGGTGGCCTCCAGGCCCGACAGCTCCGGCAGCTGCAGGTCCATGAGTACGACGTCGGGCTCGGTGTCGGCGACCACCTCGACCGCACCACGACCATCGGCCGCCTGTCCGACCACCACGACGTCCGTCGCCGAAGCCAGCACCGCCTCGAGCCCCTGCCGGACCAGGCGGTGGTCGTCGACGATGACGACCCGGACGGTCCCGTCGGTCGTCATACCGCCGCCTCCGTCCGCGGGAGGTCCGGCAACGGGAAGGTCGCCCGGATCCGGCCACCCTCGCCGGTGGGGCCGAGCTCCAGGGTCCCGCCGAGCTCGGACACCCGCTCCCGCATCGCGACGGTGCCGACGCCCGGCGCCCACGGCAGCGCGGAAGCCCCGTCGTCCACCACCTCCACGAAGGCGGCGCCGTCGACGGCGCCGAGCCGGACGCGGCAGGCCTGCGCGTCCGCGTGCCGGACCACGTTGGTCACGCCCTCGACCGCGATCCGGAACAGCGCGACCTCGACCGCGGCGGGCAGCGCCGGAAGATCGTGGTCCTCGACGTCGACGTCGAGGGGGCTGCTCTCGCCCATCCGGCGTACCTGCGCGGTGATCGCCCCGACCACGCCGAGGTCGTCCAGCGCGGGCGGGCGGAGCGAGTAGACGACTGTGCGCAGGTCGGCGATGGCCTGGCTGGAGGCGTCCTTGGCCCGGGCCAGGAGCGGCAGCGGGTCGCCCTCACCGAGCGTCAGCCGGGTTCGCAGCGCGTCGAGGTTGAGCCCGACGCTGGTCAGCAGCGGGCCCAGGCCGTCGTGGAGGTCGCGGCGCAGCCGGCGCCGCTCCTCCTCACGCGCCTCGACCAGGCGCTGACGAGACGCCACCAGATCGGCCGTCAGCGCCTCGGCGTGTACGGCGGCTCCCGCCTGCCGCGCCAGATCCGCCAGTACGGCGCGGTCTCGCGCATCGAGCGTCGACTCTCCCCGCCTCGGCGCGGCGACCAGGATGCCGACCGGCGTGCCCTGGGACGCGAGCGGCCAGCGGCCGAGCTCGGTGTCCCTGGGCTGCGGGTCACCGTGCCGGGCCAGCACGGAACCGTCTCCCGGCCGCTCGATCGCGACGTACGGCAGCCGCAGCGAGTCCGCGACCGCGGTGACCACGGTCTGCAGGACCGCGCCCGGGGCGGCCACCGCATCGAGGCGCTGGCTCAGGTCGCTCAACACCCGGTAGGGATCGCTGCGATGACCGTAGAAGAACTCGTCGACCAGGTGCTGACTGCGGCGGAGTGCCGGCCCGAACACGAGTGCGGTGATCACGGCCGCCGTCACCAGCCCGACCCGTTCGCCCTGGAGCGCCGCAACGCTGGCCGCCAAGGCGGCGAAGATCCCGGCGACGAGCACGGTCACCAGCAGGTAGGCCATCGACCTGCGGATGATGGTGTCGATCGCCCACAGCCGGTACCGCACGATCGGGATGACCAGCGTGGTGGTGAAGAGGAGCCCGTCGGCCAGGTTCACCGCGACAGGCAGCGCCTCGGAGACCGCGAGGGGGAAGAGCGTGAGCGACATTACGACGCCGTACGCCCGCCAGCGGAGCTGGTCGCGCTCGATGCCGGTGGCCTTCCAGGCCCGGCGAACCACCGCGAGTCCGGCGATCAGCCCGACCAGGATCA
>DASXRJ010000284.1:0-8162 GCA_036506675.1 Nocardioides sp.
CTCGCCGCGCGGTCCTCGGCACCGCGGTCACCCCGGGCGCCTGGCTACCGCTCGACGCCGGCGTGGTGCCGGCCGGTGCGGTCGAGCTGCGGGTGCCGGTCGCGGCCACGCCCGCCACCGGGATCATCGACGGGATCCCGCCCGAACTGCTGCTCGCGATGGCCGAGAGCCCGACCGCCGAGCCGCCCGCGGACCCGACCGGCGAGCCGCCGGCCCGCACCGTACGCCGCCAGCCGGACGCCCCCGATCTGCACGAGGGCGCGACCCGTGCCGTGCACAGCCCGCTCCCCGACTCCTCCCCCGACCACGACGGCGCCACGGTCCACCACCGGGTCGGCGCGCGACCGCCGGCCGGGGACGTCGACCACGACGGCGCCACCGTGCACCAGCCGGCCGGCGCCCGCCGGGCCGCGCGAGTGGCGACGCCGGAACCGGTCGACACCCACAACACCGTGCTCGCGGTGCTCTGCCCCCAAGGACACGTGACCTCGGCGATGACCGGCGTCTGCCGGGTCTGCGGGGCCGCCGTACCCGAGCAGGAGCCGCACCGGATCCCCCGGCCGGTCCTGGGTGGCCTGCTGCTGCCGACGGGCGACCGGATCGCGCTCGACCGCGGCGTACTCCTGGGGCGGCGGCCGACGCCGCTGGGCGACGAGCCCGAGGTGCCGCACATCGTGTACCTTCCCCCCGACAACTCCTACCTCTCCCGGATGCATGTCCAGATCGTGCTCGAGGGCTGGCTCGTCGTGGCCCGCGACCTCGGCTCGCGCGGCGGCAGCACCTGGAAGGTGCCCGGCCGGGCGCCGGAGCGGATGCGGGCGCACGAGCCTTACCTGCTCGAGCCGGGCCACTCGCTCGACCTGGCCGACAGCTACGAAATCGTCTACGAGGTGACCTCATGACCGGTCCGGCACTGCCGGGCTTCACCTATCTCGACCGTTTGGGCACTGGCGGCTTCGCCGAGGTGTTCCTCTACGAGCAGGAGTGGCCACGCCGCAAGGTGGCGGTCAAGGTGGTGCGCCCCGACGTACCCCTGACGGAGCGCGAGAAGGCGCTGTTCACCAGTGAGGCCAACTCGATGGCGCAGCTGGCCGACCACCCCTACATCGTGACGGTGATCAGTGCCGGCATCCTCGGCCCGGCCGACGGCAGCCGGCCCTACCTGGTGCTGCGCTACTGCCCGCCGCCCGACCTCGGCGTCCGCGTCCGGAGTACGCCGCTGACCGTGCCCGACGCGCTCGCGACCGGCATCAAGCTGGCCAGCGCGATCGAGACCGCCCACCGGGCGGGCATCCTGCACCGCGACATCAAGCCGTCGAACGTGCTGGTCACGACGTACGGCGAGCCCGCCCTCACCGACTTCGGCATCGCCGGCCGGATCCACGAGGTCGACGCCGACCGGGAGGTGCGGATCTCGTTCCCGTGGTCGTCACCCGAGCTGCTCGACGGCCGCTCCAACGGCTCGGTCTCCTCCGACGTCTACTCCCTCGGCGCGACCATCTGGAACCTCCTGGTCGGTCGCTCCCCCTTCGCCCAGCCTCAGGGCGACAACAGCGCCCGCGCGCTCAGCGTCCGGATCCTGCACCAGGCGCCGCCGCTGACCCAGCGCCGCGACGTACCCCCGGCGTTCGACCGGCTGCTCCAGCAGTGCCTGGCCAAGGACCCCGCTCACCGGCCGTCGACCGCGCTCGAGCTCGCGCGCGGGATGCAGCAGATCGAGGCCCAGCTCGGCTTCGCCCGCACGCCGATCGCGGTCGAGGGCGGCGTGGGCGTGATGGGCGGCTCGAGCGCACCGGTGTTCGCCTCGCCCCAGGGCGGCGACGACGCCACGGTGGTCAAACCGGTGTCGATCGTGCCCGCCGGCGAGCGCCGACGGCCCGACGCGGCACCCGCCGGCTCGTCCGGGCCGGCCGCCGACGCGGAGCCGCCCCGCCGCGGCGTACTCGGGTGGTCGGTGGCCGGTGGCGCACTCCTGCTGGTCGCCGCGCTGGCGATCTTCTTCCGGCCCGGTGGCGGCGACAACCCCGAGACCGATCCGACGACCGGACCGACCACGCACACCCCGCTGCCGGTCGAACCCGGCGTACCCATGCGGCCGCCGGAGCTCTCCGCCACCCGCAAGGGCTCGAAGGTGCTCTTCACCTGGACGCCGAGCGGCACCCTGCGCGACGGCGACACCTTCGAGTGGAAGCGCGACGACACCGGCGCCAGCGGACGTACGGCGTCGACCCGGCTCGGCTTCAAGAGCACCGACCGGGTCTGCCTGCAGGTCCGCCAGATCCACAACTCGTTCACGTCCGGCTGGGAGCAAGGCTGCGCCTGACCCCGGCTGTGGAAGCCTCAGGCGTTTCGGATCGGCTGCGCCGCCGGGGTAGTCCGTGACGTTCCTGTCATGGTTGACGATCGATGGATAGCAGGATCGTCACGGACTACCCGACTCGGGCCGCAAAATCAGCCCTTGGATACCGCGCTGCGCCGGACCAGCCAGAAGCCGAGGCCGAGCGTGATCACTAGCAGGATGCCCATGCCGGCCATGTTGGCGATCCACTGACCGGCGGTGTGCGCCATCAGCGGGTCGTTGTGGCCTTCCTTGCCTTCGATGCGCGGACCCAGGTGCATGCTCACCGAGGACGCGACGTAGCCCCACCGCGAAGGGGCGAACCAGGCGAGCTGCTCGAGGCCGGCCCGGGCGTTGACCGGGACCAGGGCGCCCGAGAGCACCAGTTGCACCATCACCAGACCCACCAGGATCGGCATGGTCTGCTCCGAGGAGCTCACGACGGCGGAGAGAGTCAGGCCCAACACCGCCATGACGAACGCCAGACCCGCGATCGCCAGGGCGATCTCGAACCAACCCAGGTTCAGCACGCCACCGCCCTCGGGGCCGGGCTGGCCCACGGTGGCCAAGAAGGTCACCAGGATGCCCTGGAGGAACGTCGCCGTGCCCAGCACCATCACCTTGCTCAGCAGATACATGTCTGGTGACAGGCCGACGGCGTACTCACGTTGGAAGATCGGTCTCTCCTTGACCAGCTCGCGGATCGTGACCGCCGTACCCATGAGGGCCGCCGCGACCACGAGGATCGTGATCCGCTGAAGGAGCTCGGAGAGGCCGGCCTCGTTGGCGTCGAAGCCCCCCTCGCCCTGGACGACCCGGCTTAGTCCGCCCAGCGCGAGCGGCAGGATCAGCAGCATGCCGAGCAGCAGCTTGTCGGAGAACGTCACCGCGAGGTTGCGCCGGGTCAGCGTCGACAGCTGGCGGGCCATCGACTGGTGGGGCGGCGGCGCGACGGGCGAGTTCGGCACCGGCATCTGGCCGTCGTTGCCGCGCGGCGGAGGGATCCGCTGCCACAGGTTGGGGTCGTCGAGTACGTCGAAGACCTCCGGGTAGTCGCGGCACCCGAAGTGCTCGAGTACGCCGCTGGGCGGGCCGAAGTAGGCCAGCCGGCCACCCGGCGCCAGCACCACCACGTTGTCGCAGACGTCGAGCGCGAGCACGCTGTGCGTGACCACGACGACGACCCGGCCCTCGTTGGAGAGCGTGCGGAGCTGGTGCATGACGTCGCGGTCCAGACCCGGGTCGAGACCCGAGGTCGGCTCGTCGAGGAACAGCAGCGGCGGCGCGGTCAGCAGCTCGGTCGCGATCGAGACGCGCTTCTTCTGACCGCCGGAGAGCTGGGTGCCGATCCGGTTGTCGACCTGGCGCTCGAGCTGCATCTGGCCGACCACGTGGTTGACCCGGGCGTCGCGCTCCGGCTTGCTGGTGTCCGGCGGGAGGCGCAGCTCGGCGGCGTACGCGAGACCCTGCCGCACCGTCAGCTGCGGGTGCTGGATGTCCTGCTGCGGCACCAGGCCGATCTGGAAGCGCAGCTGGTCGTAGTGCGTGTAGAGGTCGTGGCCCTGCCAGACCACGTTGCCGTGGGTCGCCGGCCGGAGGCCCGTCAGCGCGCCCAGCAGCGTGGACTTGCCCGCGCCCGAGGGGCCGATCACCGCGGTGAGCGACGACGGCTCGAGGTTGAACGACATGCCGTCGAGCAGCCGCTTGCCGCCCTTGACGACGGTGGTGAGGTTCTCGACGAACAGCGTCAGGTCGCGGCGGGTGGCCCGCGCGGTCATCTGGACGCCGTCCCACATGAACGTCTGGTTGCCGAAGATGACCTCGTCGCCCGGGTTCAGCTGGATCGAGCCCTGCAGCCGCTGGCCGTTGACGAAGGTGCCGTTGAAGGAGTTGAGATCGCGCAGCACCGCGGGGCGGCCGAGCTCCAGGGTGGCGTGCTGGCGCGAGACCAGCGGGTCGTCGAGGACGACGTCGTTGGCGCGGGTACGTCCGATCGTCAGCACCTGACCCATCGGCCGGTTGTCCGGGAGAACGGTGTGGCCGTGGCTGATCCGGCCGGGCATCGCCTGAGGAGCACTTCCGCCGCCGCTGTTGGGCCCGTTGCCGCCGCCGTACGACGGCGGGGCCGGTGGCTGGTCGAACGACGGTGCCGGCGGCTGGCCGCCGTACCCCTGGCCGCCGTACCCCTGTCCGGCGTAGCCCTGCTGAGCGCCGTAGCCGCCCCGCTGGCTGTCCTGGTAGGCGGCCGGCTGCTGGTGAGCGGGCGGCCGCTGGTGGACCGGTGGCCGCTGCCGCAGGGGCGGCTGCCGCACGGGCGGCTGCTGGACGGGCGGCTGCTGAACCGGCTGGCGGGGCGCGGCCGGCGGAGCGAGGTCCTGCGCCAGAGGTGTGGGAGGGACGGGCGGGGCCGCGGGCGCGGGAGCCGCGACCAGCTCGACGTCGACCCGGGCGGCGTTCACGCCGCCGAGGCCGATGCTTGCGCGGCCCGCGATGCGCTCGTGGCTGATCCGGCGACCGTCGACGTAGGTGCCGTTGGTGCTGCCGAGGTCGACGACGTACCAGTCGACGCCGCTGCGGCGGAACTCCAGATGGCGCCGCGAGGCGTCCTCGTGGGCGATCACGAGCTCCGCGGCGCGGTCGCGGCCGGCCACGACCGGGCCGTCCGCGAACTCGTAGGTCTGGCCCCCGTAGGCCACTCGCAGGCTGGGCTGTCCTTGTCCGACTTGCTGCGTGGTCATCCGATCCTCGTCACCGTCCCCGATAGTGGTTCGGACAGAAACCTAGACCACACCGCCGGCAAGCTCTGAGAAGGCATCGACGATTTCCTCCGCGGCGCCTCCGCCGGACTGCCGAGTCACCACTAGACCTGGTGTGGTCCAGCCGATGTCGTGGAGCTCGCCGTGTGCGGGCCGGAGCGCCAGGTCGGCGTACTCGAGAATGCCGCGGTCGAGCAGCGAGTCGCCCGCGGCGGCGACCGTCCGAACGTCCAGGCGCCGGGCCACCTCGGCCAGCGCGGCCTCCTTGCTCAGCCCCTCGGGGATGACGTAGGCCTTGCGGCCCTGCACGGACACCACCCAGCCGAGCTCGTCGCCGGCGGCCTGCAGCTCGGCGAACCACTCCTTCGGAGCGGTCGCCACGTCGAAGACGGCGTAGGTGAACCGGTCCTCGACGTTGCGGTGCTTGCGCACCCAGGGCCGGTCGAAGACCGTCGCCAGCCGCGCCTCGCCTTCGGTGTACGACGCCACGCCAGCCAGGTGGCGGTCCACCTCGCGGGTCCAGTCCTCGCACGGCTCTCCGTCGACGAGGAGGGTGCCGCCGTTGGTCGTGACGGCGTACTCGACCTCGACGCCGGGGAACCTGATCCGGCGGTACTGACGGCGGCTGCGCGTCGTGGTCGGCACGAACGGCACGTCCCGCGACAGCTCGGCCAGCCGCTTCAGCGCGCGCGGGCTGATGAAGCTCACCTCCCGCCCCTTGTGGATCTCGACGCACACGGGGTCGGTGACCGGAACGCCCAGACCCATCGCTGCGGAGGAGTAGACCAGGGTCCGGTCGAGGTCGGAGGCGAGCAGCACGGTCATCAGCGGCCCACTCGAGCCGTTCGGGAATGTCGGTGCTGGTGGTGCGGGGAGAGGCTCATGAACCGTCTTTCTCGTTGGGGCGGATGAGTCCGATGCAGCTGTACGGCAGGTCCTCGACCGCGACCACCTCGACCCCACGCCCGGCGGCGAGCAGCTCGACGTGCCTGAGATCGGCGCCCCGGTCGGGGTTGACGACGATCTTCCACGGCACCCGGCGCAGCAGCACCCGGGTAGTCTCGCCCACCCCCGGCTTGACCAGGTTGACCGACGGGATGCCGTAGTCGGCCCGGATCCGCTCGGCGGCGTCCCAGCCCACCCAGGTGGGGCTCCGGTCGGCGTCGAGGAGCAGCTTGGCCTCGCGCTCGGCGTCGTCGGCGACCTCGGCGAACCGGTCCGCGACCGCGTCGAGATAGAGCTCCGAGACGTCCCTGTCGGCGAGCTCGGCGTAGAACTTCGCGCCGTGGAAGTCGTGCGGGCCGATCAGGTCGCGGTTGAGCACGGTCCGGCTGACCAGCCCGGACACCGTCGAGTTGAGGCAGGCCGACGGGATCAGGAAGTCGTCGCGGGTGCCGAACAGCGACACGCACTCGCCCGGGTCGGCCAGCACCGCCAGCTCCGGGTCGAAACCGCGGTCGCCGAGCCTCAGCTCGGCGTTGACCTGGTCGATCGCCTCGGTGAACTCGCGGGTGATCGCGCCCTTGCCGGTCCAGCCGTCGACGAACAGCACCCGGCGCGGGTCGTAGCGGGCCGCGAGATAGCGCATCGCGACCAGGTCGATGCCGCGCTCGCGGACGATGCTGACGGCGTAGTGCGGCCAGTCGCGGCCGTTGCGCTGACTGGCCCAGCGGCGCATCAGGATGCCGACCGGCGTACCGGCCCTCGCGAGGGAGACCAGGACCAGGTCGTCGCGGCCGCGGGTCTGGCAGGCCAGCTCGCCGACGGTGGCCACGGCGGTCGCCACCCGCGCCGCAACCTCGCCGAGCTGCTCGTGGAAGAGCCGCTGGTAGGGGTCCTCGGGCTGGTACTCGACCGGGAGCGACTCGGCGTAGTGCGCCTCGCCGGCCTGGATCGCGCGCTCGCGGGTCTCGAGGTCCGCCTCCAGGCTGACCCCGGACAGATCGGTGAGCAGCCAGGTGACCTCGGCGGCGGCGTACGAGCCGAAGGCCGGGCCGTGCAGGCCCTCCGGCAGCCCCGCGGCCGCCGGAAGTACGACGAGCCGCACCGACTCGGCGTACGGAGTCAGGGTGAGCAGCAGGTCGTCGAGTACGCCGGTCGCGGCCGGACTGTCGACCACCACCACGATGTCGGTCCACTCGTCGGCCGCCACGTTGTACGCGAACCGGTCGCCCTCGTCGGCCTGGTGGTCGTGGGCGGCGAACCGGATGCCGGAGCGGATCGGGTAGCCCTCGGCGTCCACCGGGCGCGCGGGCGAGCGCGTCGTGGTCGAGAACCTCACCTCCCGCCGTTGACCGCCCGGCTCCGAGGTCAGCGCATCGGCGATCTCGAGCGGCGCGTACATCAGCTCCTCGGTGCCGAGCACCAGCACCCGCTCGCCGAGCCGCGGCGCCAGCTCGGCGGCGACGGTCCTGGCGGCGTCCGCCAGCGCGGTCTCGTCGTCGGGCGTGAAGCCGTGCCGGCCGGTCTCGCGGACCCGCCACGGCCACGACCGGACCTCGCGCGAGTCGACCCGGTCGGCGACGGCCGGCCGCTCGTCGAGAACGCCGATCACCGTCGCCGCTCGTTCGATCGCGTCGACCGGGACCCGGACCTCGCCCGAGGCCAGCGCCACCACGTCGATGCGGGTACCGAGCTCCTCGGCCACGGCAGCCATGGCCGCCCGGTCGACCTCGCGGCGCACGTCGAGCAGCACCGCGACGACGTACCTCTCCCGGGGGCGCAGCGCGTGCAGCGCCCGGATCGTGTTGAGCGCGGTGTTGCCGGTAGACAGCTCGTCGTCCACGAGTACGACGGGTCCCTCGCCGGCCAGCAGGGCCGGGTCGTCCGGCAGCACCAGGTGCTCGGTCGCGTGCGAGTGCGCCTCGTCGAACCCCAGCGCCGGCGCGAACCCCGGCACCCTCCGCCGCGTCGAGTGGATCGACGGCCACCCCAACGCCCGTCCCACCAGCTGCCCCAGCGCGGTCGCCGTCTCGGCGTACCCCACCACCACCCCACCCGCGGAAACCCCCGCCGAAGTTGCGAGTTTGGCCCCTCGAGGTGGCAAGAATTGCCCCACGAGGTGGCAG
>DASXRJ010000285.1:0-9350 GCA_036506675.1 Nocardioides sp.
TTGTCAGCGGGGAACACGTCCTCGTCGACGATGGCGGCCGCGCCCGGGTACGTGAGGACGTACTGGAACGTCGTGTCCGGGTGGTTGAGGTGGAAGACGACCGTGGTGTCGTCGGGTGTCTCGATGGCATTGTCGTCAAGCACCACGGTGACGCCATCCTTGGCCGTGTGCGTGATGCTGCCCAGTAGGTAGATAGCCGCGCCGTTGGGGTCCTGGATCTTGATCGCCCGCTCGAAGCTGTACTTCACGTCGGAGGACGTCAGGTCGTCGCCGTTGGAGAACTTCAGCCCGTCGTTCAGCGTGCAGGTCAGGGTCTGAGGATCGTCGTAGTCACACGACTTGGCCGCGTCACCCACGATCTCCGTGGAGTTGGCCGGAACCGTGAGCAGGGTCTGGTACAGGTTGTACTCCAGCGTGGACGACCCCAAGTCATATGACCCGGCCGGGTCGAGCGCGGTCACTGTCTCCGTCGTCCCGAGGATCCATGACTCGCCGGCTCCACCCTTGCCACCGTTGCCGCCGTTGTCGTTGTTGCCGCCGCACGCAGCCAGGGAGACGACGAGTACGCCGGCCCCGACGAGCGCGAGCGCCTGGTTCTTGCGCTTCACACAACCACCTCATGAGTGTGGACTCCCCATCGCCTGGGAGTCGGTCGTTTTGGCAACCTACTCGGGTCACGTGAGCCACGCCACTGCAGGACCAATCGTGGAAGGTCCCGATCTGGCAACGATCTACCCTCTTGCGGGTCGGAGACAAGAGACCCTCTTGCCTCCGACCCGGTCAGGCGGCTTGGACACTTGCACTGATCGAGGCGCTGACGGTGACGGAGTCAGTGACCGAGGCCGAGTTGGAGAGCTCGAAAACGAGGGTCCGGGGCGAACCTGAGCGATCTGGGCTACGAGTTCTTCGTGATCCACAGGGCTCTGAGGTCATCCGACTTGAGCGCGGCCAGGCTGTCGCGGAAGACGCGGCGCTCGCCGTCGAGGAGCGGCACGTGGTTGGGCACGCAGAGGACCGTGCAGCCGGCCGACTCCGCCGAGCGGGCGCCGGTGTTGGAGTCCTCGATCGCCAGGCAGTCGGCCGGGTCGACGCCGAGTCCGGCAGCGGCCTTGAGGTAGGGCTCGGGATGGGGCTTGCCCTGGCTGACCGTGTCGCCGGTGACGATGACGTCAAACGTGTCGGGCGGCAGCGTGGCCAGGATCGGCGCCACGAACCGGCGGTAGGACATCGTCACCAGCCCGCACCGTACGCCGGCCTCGCGCAGGTCGGTCAGCAGCTCGACCGCGCCCGGCCGCCAGGGCACCGACCGCTCGACCTTGGCCACGACGCCGTCGAGCAGGAACTCCACGATCTCGGAGGGCTCCAGGTCGACGTCGGTGCCGGCGAACATGTGCTCACGGATGTAGCGGCCGCTGACCACCAGGTCGTTGCCGACCAGTTCCAGGGCGTGCGCCTCGGACCAGGTGCCGCCGTACTTGTCGGCGAGCTCGAACTCGGTGTCGATCCAATAGGGCTCGGTGTCGACGAGCGTGCCGTCCATATCCCAGAGCACAGCGGCCGGGAAAGGCGAGCGAGCGCCAGCGAGCCCGCCGCCCCGGCCGCTGGGTGATGCCGAGTCGGCTTCCTGAGTCACGCGTTCAGTCCTCTGGGTCGTAGCCGAGGTTGGCCGACAGCCAGCGCTCGGCCTCGGCGACGGTCCAGCCCTTGCGGCCGGCGTACTCCTCGACCTGGTCGCGGCCGAGCCGGCCGACCACGAAGTACTGCGACTGCGGGTGGGAGAAGTACCAGCCGGACACCGCGGCGCCGGGCCACATCGCCATCGACTCGGTGAGCTGGATGCCGGCGTTGTCCTCGACGTCGAGCAGCTCCCAGAGGGTCTGCTTCTCGGTGTGGTCCGGGCAGGCGGGGTAGCCGGGCGCCGGGCGGATGCCGCGGTAGCGCTCGGCGATCAGGTCCTCGTTGGCGAGCGACTCGCCGTCGTCGTAGCCCCAGAACTCGGTGCGCACCCGCTGGTGCAGCCGCTCGGCGAAGGCCTCGGCCAGCCGGTCGGCCAGCGCCTCGACCATGATCGCGGAGTAGTCGTCGAGGGCCGCCCGGAACTCCGTGACCTTCTCCCCCAGCCCGATACCCGCGGTGACCGCGAAGGCACCGACGTGGTCGGTCAGACCGGTGTCTGCCGGCGCGACGTAGTCGGCCAGCGACCGGTTGGGGATGCCCTCGCGGTGCTCGCCCTGCTGGCGCAGGTGGTGGAGCCGGACCGGTCCGTGATCGGTCGTCACGGCCAGCTCGTCGCCCTGCGCGGTGGCGGGGAAGATCCCGTAGACCGCGCGGGCGGTGACCCACTTCTCCTTGATCAGGAGGTCGAGCATCTCCTGGGCGTCGTCGTACAAGCGGCGGGCGGCCTCGCCGGTCGCCGGGCTGTTGAGGATGTCGGGGAACTTGCCCTTCATCTCCCAGGCGTTGAAGAACGGCTGCCAGTCGATGTACTCGCGCAGCTCGGCCAGGTCGTAGTCGTCCAGCACGTGTACGCCGGTCTGCCGCGGCGTCGGCGGGGTGTACGACGCCCAGTCGATCGGGGTCCGGTTGGCCTGCGCGTCGGCGTAGCTGAGCAGCGGCCGGTCGTGCTTGGCGGAGTGCCGGGCCCGGAGCGCGTCGTAGTCGGCCTTGACGTCGGCCATCAGCTTCGGCCGGAGCTCGTCGCTCAGCAGCGCGGCCGTGGTCGGCACGGAGCGGGAGGCGTCCTTGACCCAGACCACGGGACCGTCGTACTTGCCGTCGACCTTGACCGCGGTGTGCGCCCGCGACGTGGTGGCGCCGCCGACGAGCAGCGGGATGGTGAGCCCCTGGCGCTGCATCTCGGTCGCGAAGTTGACCATCTCGTCGAGCGACGGCGTGATCAGTCCGGAGAGCCCGATGACGTCCGCCTCGTGGTCGCGGGCGGCGTCGAGGATCTTCTGCGCCGGCACCATCACGCCGAGGTCGATGACCTCGTAGTTGTTGCACTGCAGCACCACGCCGACGATGTTCTTGCCGATGTCGTGGACGTCGCCCTTCACGGTCGCCATCACGATGGTGCCGTTGGTCTCCTTGGCGGTGGCGTACTCGGGGTTGTCGAGCTTCTCCTGCTCGATGAAGGGGATCAGATAGGCGACGGCCTTCTTCATCACCCGGGCGCTCTTGACCACCTGCGGCAGGAACATCTTGCCGGCCCCGAAGAGGTCACCGACGACGTTCATGCCGTCCATCAGCGGGCCTTCGATCACCTCGATCGGCCGGCCGCCGCGGTCCGCGATCTGCTTGCGGAGCTCCTCCGTGTCCGCCTCGACGTGGGCGTCGAGTCCCTTCACGAGCGCGTGGGTGATCCGGCCCCCCAGCGGCAGCGAGCGCCACTCCTCCTCGGCCGCGGCCTCGCTCTCGCTCGCGGTGCGGTTGTAGGACTCGGCGATCTCCAGGAGCCGCTCGGCCGCGTCCGGCCGCCGGTTGAGTACGACGTCCTCGATCCGCTCGCGCAGCTCCGGCTCGACCTCGTCGTACACGACCAGGGCGCCGGCGTTGACGATGCCCATGTCGAGGCCCGCCCTGATCGCGTGGAACAGGAAGACCGCGTGGATCGCCTCGCGCACGGGGTTGTTGCCGCGGAAGCTGAAGCTGACGTTGGAGATGCCGCCGGAGACCAGGGCGCCGGGCAGGTTCTCCTTGATCCAGCGGGTGGCCTCGATGAAGTCCAGGCCGTACGACGCGTGCTCCTCGATGCCGGTGGCGACCGCGAACACGTTGGGGTCGAAGATGATGTCCTCGGCCGGGAAGCCGACCTCGTCGACCAGGATCCGGTAGGCGCGCTCACAGATCGCCTTGCGACGGTCGAGGTTGTCGGCCTGGCCGTCCTCGTCGAAGGCCATCACGACCACGGCGGCGCCGTACTTGCGGCACAGCCGGGCGTGCTCGCGGAACTTCTCCTCGCCCTCCTTCATGGAGATCGAGTTGACGATCGGCTTGCCCTGCACGCACTTCAGGCCCGCCTCGATGACCTCCCACTTGGAGGAGTCGACCATGACCGGGACCCGGCTGATGTCGGGCTCGCTGGCGACGAGGTTGAGGAAGCGCTCCATCGCGGCGACGCCGTCGATCATGCCCTCGTCCATGTTGACGTCGATGACCTGGGCGCCGTTCTCGACCTGCTGGGCCGCGACGGTCAGCGCGGTGTCGTAGTCGCCGTCCTTGATCAGCTTGCGGAACCGCGCCGAGCCGGTGATGTTGGTGCGCTCGCCGACGTTGACGAACAGCGATTCCTCGATGATGTTGAGCGGCTCCAGGCCGGAGAGCCGCATCGCGGGACCGGGCTGGGCGAGCCGGCGCGGGTCCTCGTCCGCGGCGGCGTCGGCGATGGCGCGGATGTGCTCCGCGGTGGTGCCGCAACAGCCGCCGACCAGGTTGACCAGGCCGGAGCCCGCGAACTCCCCGAGTACGCCGGCCATGTGGTCGGGCGTCTCGTCGTACTCGCCGAACTCGTTGGGCAGGCCGGCGTTGGGGTGGGTCGAGACGAAGCAGTCGGCGATCCGGGCCAGCTCGGCGACGTACGGGCGGATCTCCTCGGCGCCGAGCGCGCAGTTGATGCCGATCGACAGCGGGCGGACGTGCCGCACGGAGTGCCAGAACGCCTCGGTGACCTGGCCCGACAGGGTGCGGCCGCTCGCGTCGGTGATGGTGCCCGAGATCATCACCGGCCAGCGCCGGCCGCGCTCCTCGAACAGCGTCTCGATGGCGTAGATCGCGGCCTTGGCGTTCAGGGTGTCGAAGATGGTCTCGACCAGGAGGATGTCGGCTCCGCCGTCGACCAGGCCGCTGGCCTCCTCGAGGTACGCCGCCACCAGCTGGTCATACGTCACGTTGCGGGCGCCCGGGTCGTTGACGTCGGGCGAGATCGACGCGGTCTTCGAGGTGGGGCCGAGCGAGCCGACGACGTACCGGGGGCGCTCGGGGGTGGAGACGGCGTCGACCGCCTCGCGGGCCACCCGAGCGGCGGCGACGTTGAGCTCGTAGCAGAGCGACTGGAGGCCGTAGTCCGCCTGCGAGATCGAGGTGCCGTTGAAGGTGTTGGTGCACACCAGGTCGGCGCCGGCGTCGAGGTAGGCGGTGTGGATCTCGCGGATCAGGTCCGGCTGGGTGATCGAGAGCAGGTCGTTGTTGCCCTTGAGGTCGCCCTCGTAGTCGGCGAACCGGTCACCGCGGAAGTCGGCCTCGGAGAGCCCGTAGCCCTGGATCATCGTGCCCATCGCCCCGTCGATCACCAGGATGCGCTCGTTGAGGGCGCGGGTGAGCTCGGCGGTGGCGTCCGGACGGAGTCCAGTCGGGTGCGGGCTGGGGTCGGGCACGAGGGTCCTCTCGGCTGCGGGGTGGGTGGTGGGTGTCCACCCGTCCTTCAAGGGTAGGAAGTGCGTCCACGGACTGGACGGCCTTCCCGCATCGTGACACTGCGGGCTCCATGGTCGCACCGGCGGCGTACTCGGGCGAAATCCCCGGTGCCCGATGCCGCCGTCTCCGGGCAACGCCGAAGGGGGTAATTGCCCCGGGTCAGGTACCACCCGCGCACTACTCTGGACCCGTGATCGAGATCGAGGACCTGCCTCCCCTCAACGACCCGCTGGTCATCGCGGCCTTCGAGGGCTGGAACGACGCTGCCGACGCCGCCTCCTCGGTGATCGACCACCTGCTGAAGGTGTGGGACGCCAAGGTGGTCGGCGCGATCGACCCGGAGGACTTCTACGACTTCCAGATGAACCGCCCGATGATCGGGCTGGACGAGAACGGGCACCGCCGGATCACCTGGCCCTCGACCCAGATCGCGATCGCGTCACCGGCCGGGCTGAACCGCGACGTCATCCTGATCCGCGGTATCGAGCCGAACATGCGGTGGCGGCAGTTCTGCGCCGAGCTGCTGGCCGCGTGCGACGAGCTCGGCGGTGGGCTGGTGGTGACACTGGCCGCGCTGCTGGCCGACACCCCGCACACCCGGCCGATCCCGGTGACCGGCACCGCGACCGAGCCCGAGCTGGTCGACCGGCTGAAGCTGGAGCAGTCGTCGTACGAAGGGCCGACGGGGATCGTCGGGGTGTTCCAGGACGCCTGCGTGCGGCTCGACGTACCGGCCGTGTCGTACTGGGCCGCGGTCCCCCACTACGTCGCGCAGCCGCCCTGCCCCAAGGCCACCCTCGCCCTGATCGGCCAGATCGAGGAGCTGCTGGAGATCAGCATCCCGCTCGGTGACCTGCCCGAGGACGCCCGGGCCTGGGAGCGCGGCGTCGACGAGCTCGCCGAGGAGGACGAGGACATCGCCGACTACGTGCGCGCGCTCGAGGAGACCCGGGACACGACCGACCTGCCCGAGGCGTCCGGTGAGGCGATCGCTCGGGAGTTCGAGCGCTATCTGAAGCGGCGCGGCGCGGGCGAGTAGTCGCTCCGGACCGCCGGCGAGTAACTGCTGGACGGTTCCAGGGGCTAGAGCGAGAGGCCGAGCGCCGCGTCGAGCAGGGTGTTGATGGTCGCGGCCGCGGTGGGGTCGGAGTCGTCGCCCGCCTCGGTGGCCGCGAACCAGTCGTCCAGGAGCGCGACGGCCGTGGGCGAGTCGAGGTCGTTCGCCAGCGCCGCGAGTACGCCGTCGACGACCGGGCCGGCCGGCGCGCCGGCGCCGCGCGCGAGCGTCGTACGCCAGGAGTCGAGGGTGTCGACCGAGGTCCAGAGCTGGTCGTCGGTCCACTCCCAGTCGGTGCGGTAGTGGTGGCGCAGCAGCGTGAGCCGGATGGCCATCGGGTCGACGTCGGAGTTGCGCAGGGCCGAGACGAAGACCAGGTTGCCGCGCGACTTCGACATCTTCTCGCCGTCGTAGGCGACCATGCCCTGGTGGGCGTAGGCCTTGGCGAACTTCGCGCCCGGGTTGGCGACCTGGGCCTGACCCGCGCTCATCTCGTGGTGCGGAAAGACCAGGTCGCTGCCGCCGGCCTGGACGTCGAACGCCGACCCCAGGTGCTCCAGCGCGATCGCCGAGCACTCGATGTGCCAGCCCGGGCGGCCCTTCCCGAACGGGCTGTCCCACGACGGCTCCCCCGGACGCTCGGCCAGCCAGAGCACGCAGTCGAGCGGGTCCTTCTTGCCGGCGCGCTCGGGGTCGCCGCCGCGCTCGGCGAAGAGCTCCAGCATCTGGGCCCGGTCGTAGTGGGAGACCTCGCCGAAGTCGGCGTCGGAGGTGACGGAGAAGTAGAGATCGCCGTCGACGGCGTACACGGCACCAGCGGCCTGCAGGCGCTCGATCAGCGTGATCACCAGCGGGATCGACTCGACGGCGCCGACGTACTGGTCGGGCGGCAGGATCCGCAGCGCCTCCATGTCCTCGCGGAACAGCTGGGTCTCGCGCTCGGCCAGCTCGACCCAGTCGACGTGGACCTTGGCGGCCCGCTCGAGCAGCGGGTCGTCGACGTCGGTGACGTTCTGGACGTAGGTGACCGGGTGGCCGGCGGCGCGCCAGGCCCGGTTGAGCAGGTCGAAGGCGAGGTACGTCGCCGCGTGGCCGATGTGAGTGGCGTCGTACGGCGTGATGCCGCAGACGTAGAGCCGCGCCGGCCCGTCGGGACTCGTCTCGACCAGGGCACCTGACGAGGTGTCGAAGATCGAGACGGCGGGGCCGGTGACCGGGAGGGCTGGGACGTCCGAAGCAGACCACGTACGCATGTCGGGAAGCCTACTTACTCAGAAAGCGGGCCATGGGATCGCGGGCCATTCCGAGGACGGCCGAGGGAACCGACCGGTCGCGGCCAGCCGCTCACAGCGCCTCCGGAACGCGTCGATCTCGCGCCGGGTGAGCAGCTCCCGGAGCCGGTCCGCGAGCGCGTCGTCGGCCGCCAGCGCGGCCACCGCGGACGACTCGTCGTCGTCGAGCGTGCGGCCGGTCCAGCCCCAGAGCACGGTGCGCAGCTTGGGGTCGGTGTGGAAGGTCACGCCGTGGTCGACGCCGTACCGGTGTCCGTCGGTCATCGCCAGGACGTGCCCACCCTTGCGGTCGGCGTTGTTGACCACGACGTCGAAGAGCGCCATCCGGCGCAGCGCGGCGGAGTCCTCGTGGACCAGCGCGACCGGTTCGTCGTCGGCGCCGATCGCGTCGAGGACGTGCAGCCATCCCTCGAGTACGACGCCGGGCGCGACCAGGTCGACCGGGTCCAGCGCCGGGTCGGGCTCCTGCCAGACCTGCACCATCCCCGGACCGTGCGGGCCGTCGCGCAGGAACGTGTGGGGCACGACGTTCCAGCCCAGCGCCTCGGAGACGGCGTACGCCGCCACCTCGCGCGCGGCGAGCGTGCCGTCGGGGAAGTCCCACAGCGGCCGCTCCCCCGCGACCGGCTTGTAGACCACGGAGACGCCGTCGATCTCGCCGAGGAAGGTGGCGTTGGAAGCGGGCATGATCCGGCCCTGCAGGACCAGCGGCGCGGTGTCGAGTCCGACGGGCTGGGCGGCGGTCATGGATCCCGGCGGCGGAAGCCGTTGGCGCGGACACACAGGTGGCCGTCGGGGTCGATCGGGTTGCCGCAGAAGGGGCACGGCGGCCGGCCCGCATCGATCACGCTGGCTGCCCGCTTCACGAAGGCACGCGCGGCACCGGCGGTGATCCGGACCAGCAGCACCTCCTCGGGCTCCGGCTCCTCGATCTCCTCCTCGACCTGGTCGGGCGTCACGATGGCGGCGTCGGTGAACGGGAAGACCTCGATCACCACCCGCTGGCTCCGCGGGTCCCACGCCAGCGTCATCGTGCCGGCCCGGAACTCCTCCTCGATCGGCTGGTCGAGGGGTGCGTTGTCGTCGAGGTCGAGCGGCGCCACCGCGGGGATCAGCGCGGAGTTGCCCTCGCTGGCCATCACCTCGTCGAGGAGCTCGTCCATCCGCTCCGCGAGCACTGCGACCTGCTGCTTCTCCAACGCCACGGTGGTCACTCGGCTGCCGGCGCGCGCCTGCAGGAAGAAGGTGCGCTGGCCGGGCTCGCCGACCGTGCCGGCGACGAAGCGTTCCGGTGGATCGAAACCGTGGACGAGTGGACCCATAGCGACAACCCTAATCGCCCGCGGAAGCCGGTCCCGCACCGCCGCCGACCGGGGCGTCCACCTCCGTCATGACCTTGCCGCCGGTCTTGCGGCGGCCCTTGCGCGGGGGCGGCGGCTTCAGCCAGGACAGGTCTCCGGCGTGCGTGTTGACGGCCAGCACGTAGGGCCGCGAGGCGGTGTAGCGGACGATGCTGATCGAGCCGGGGTCGACGTTGATCCGCTGGAACAGGTCGAGGTGCAGCCCCAGCGCGTCGGCGAGCACCGACT
>DASXRJ010000286.1:0-8757 GCA_036506675.1 Nocardioides sp.
GTCGGCGGCGTGATCGCGGTCGGCGGTGCGGTCTGGGTCAACGCCCGCAAGCGTCGGTACGGCGCCTGACCCGCCGCGGGCCTGCGGCGGGCACGCGCCGGGTGCCGTCGTTACCGTCCCGTGACCGCACGGACCGGCGCCAATGTCAAGGGTTGAAGACGCTCCGGGGGGCGCGTACAAAGGTAAGCAAGAACTCAAGACCCGCACGTGATCTGGGTACCCACGCGGCGATCTACCCTTCCTACAGGGCGCTGGTCAGACCGGAAGACTTCCGGGGCCACAACTAAGAGAAGCACGCTTGGTAGCTTGCAGATTGCGTGTCAGCGGCGGCACCTGGACTCCTTCGGGAAGACGGGTGCCGCTCGCATGTGGTCAATCCCGGCGAGCGTGTCCGTCCGCAGATCCCGCTTGAGATCAGGCGCCGGGCATCAGCCCGAGCTGCATCATCATGCCCGCGGCGTCCGGGTGCGAGCTGAACTCGGAGATCTTGCCGTCCTTGACGCGCGCGAAGTAGGCACCCTTGCCGATCACGCTCTTCCCGGTCGCGGGCATCTCCATGCCGCCCATGCTCAGCGGGCCGGTGTTGGTTCCGGTGAACTCGATCTCCGCGGCGACGGAGTCCTCTCCGATGACGCGGTTGGTGGTGTGCACGCGCATGTCGGGGAATGCGGTGAACCAGCCCTGCATGTACTGCATCGCCTGGTCGCGGCTGCTCATGTCCTCAGCCACGGTCAGGTCGTGCCAGACGAACGCGTCGGCAAAGAGAGCCATGAATGCATCCGGGTCCTGCTTGTCCCAGGCCGCCATACCCTCGTCGTCGATCCGCTCCAGATCTTCCTTCGACATCGCTCTTCCCCTGTTCCTCGTTCCAGCCTCCGGATAAGTGGTGGCGGGGTCGGCCCGATGCCAGCCTCCGCCCACATTCACGGTTCCCGCGACGACGGGGTGTGTCCATCCCTCAAATAGGCGGTTTCCCGCCTCTTCGGACCCTGGTGGACCCGGCGGCCCGGGTCAGCCGCGCACCGGGCTCGCTTCCGCGCCGCGCGTGAAGGCCTCGGCGCCGTACAACAACCACGCGTGTACGCCGCTGCTGCCGCCGGCGCTGGCATACGCCCGCAGGTTCGACTCGTACTCCGCCCGGAACGCCAGATGACCCGCCTCCGGCACGGTCAGCGACTTCTCGTCCACCCCGCGCGCGACCAGCACCAGCCGTTCCGCCGCCCGCGCGACCAGCCCGTTGTGCGAGGCGAAGGGCGCCGCCGTCGCCAGCTCCGCGTGTACGACGGCCGCCACCACCAGCGCCGGCGCGGCCGTCTCACCCAGCAGCCGCCGGGCCAGCAGCTGCAGCCGGTCGGCCGCCTCGGCGCCCCGGGGCCGGCCCAGCGCATCAGGGGCGACCGTCCCCGAACCCGCCAGCGCGTGCAGCCGCGCGAAGGCCTGCAGCGGCGCCGTACGCAGCGTCGGCACCAGCCCGAGCAGCTCCGTCGACACGCGCACCGACGCCTGGGCCACCTCGTCGCCGGTGCCCGCCCGGATCTCCTCCTCGGACGAGGCCGTCCCCTCGAGCCGGGCCGACGCGATCGCTCCGCGCAGCAGCGACTCGCCGGTCAGGTCGGGGGCGGTACGGCGCAGTCCGCGGTCCCTGAGGAGCGCGTCGATGCCGTCCCGGGCGGCGGCGTACGCCGAGGCCACCCCTTCGAGCTCGGTCAGCGAGGCAAGCGGATCTGTCTGCACGAGAGTGCATCCTCCCATTGCGCCGGCGGGCCGAGGTCGCCGTACCGGCAGGTAAGCAAGGCCCCAGCCCCGCCTGCGCACACGCGGAAGATGGCGGGCACCCCAGCGCGCCGTACCAGAGCGGGACGCTGACCGACTAGCCTCGGAGGCGATGTCTGATTCGTCCGCCCCTCAGGACCGCCCCGCCTTCCCGGCCGAGGCGGTCAGCTGGCTGGTCGGCACCGAACCCTGCACGGTCGTGTCGATCGCCCACCACGACCTGGCCACCGCGCTGTCGGTCGCCGGGCACCAGGTCGCCTCCGTGCCGGGACCCGACAAGCTGCCCTTCGGCGACAGCTCGATCGACGTCATCGTCGCCACCACGACGCTGCCCGACCTCGACGTCGTGGCCGACCTGCTCCGCCCGGGCGGTCGCCTGGCGCTGGTCAGCAGCCGCCGCGACCACCGGATCCCCTGGGCCCGCAAGCTCGACCAGATGATGGGCAGCAGCACACCCGAGGACCCCGCCGCCGAGCTCGCCGGCTCGCGCAAGTTCGGGTACGTCGACGAGGAGACGTTCCGCTTCTGGCAGCCGGTCAACGACTCGACGCTCCAGGCACTGCTGCGCGCCGAGCTGGCAGGCGACCCCGTCGAGACCCGCGAGCGCAAGATCGACAAGGCGATGGCGCTGTACGCCGAGTACGGCCGCGGCAACGACGGCATGCAGATGCCCTGGGTGACCCGCTGTTTCAAGGCGACCGTCCGCGACCGGATCTGGGGCGCGCCCCCCGAACCGGAACCCACGGCGACCACCGACGCGCCCGCCGCCCCCGACCAGCCCGAGGGCGTCCTCGACGACGCCACACTCCTCATCGACTTCCGGTAGGACCCGTCCGACCCAGCGACCGGCCAAATCGACCCGATGCCCGGAGCCGGACGTACCCAACGGCGACCTCGATCGAGCCCCCGAGCGTGGATCGGCCGGAGGCCCGGGCCCTTGGGTACGTTCGAATACGAGTGCCGGGTCCAGCGGCACCCCGCCGATCCCAGACCGCTCAGCCCGTCCGGGGGCCGGCCACCGTCGCCGGGAGTCCGAACAGGGCGTGCCCCGCGGGATCCAGGAAGGCGGTGATCTCCGCGATCCGTGCTCCCCGGAGGCCGATGACCTCCATGCCGTGCCAGGCATAGGTGCGCGCCTCGTCGGACCACAGGTAGTGCGCGAAGGCGAGCTGGCCGTTGGCGTGGCTCGGCAGGACTCGCCAGCGCCTCCCGACGAGTGGAGTCTTCCTGAGGAACGCGGCCACCGCGTCCCGGCCGGCGTACCAGGTCCGGTACGGCGGCATGGCGATGATCGCGTCCTCGGTGAGCAGCTCGACGAGCGCGTCGACGTCCGCGCGCTCCCAGGCATCGACGTACCGGTTGACGAGGCTTCGCAGCCGAGCATCGCCGATCGAGGCGAGGGTGGCCTGCTGGCTCTGCGCGGGCAGTCGCTCATCGACGGTCTTGTGAGCGCGTTGCAGCGCGCTGTAGACCGCCCCCGCGGACATGTCCAGCGCGGCGCCCACCTCGGCACCCGAGAAGCCCAGCACGTCACGCAGGATCAGGACCGCGCGTTGCCGCGCGGGCAGGTGCTGCAGGGCTGCGACGAAGGCGACCTCCACGCTCTCTCGCTGCTCGTACCGAGACGCCGGTGCGTGATCTGCCGCCACGAGCCGCTCGTCCGGGTAAGGCTCCAGCCACACCGACTCGACCAACGGCTCGTCGAGCTCGCCGTGCGGGTCCCCGGCGGGGCCGTAGTCGACCGGAAGCACCCGCGTCGGCCGCCGCTGGATCGCCTTGAGACAGGCGTTCGTCGTGATCGTGTACAACCACGTCTTCACCGAGCTTCGACCCTCGAAGCGGGAGAGTCCTCGCCACGCGCGCAGCAGCGCCTCCTGCAGCGCATCCTCCGCGTCCGGCACCGATCCGAGCATGCGGTAGCAGTGCGCATGCAGCGCCGGTCGGTGGGCGGCGACCAGCGCGGCGTACGCGTCCTCGTCGCCCTCCTGCGCGGCGGCGAGCAGCTCATCCTCGTTCACAAGACTCTCTCTCATCGGCGGCGACCTGCCTTGGGCTGCCAGAAGGCGATCTCGCCACCCTGCGCCGTACTCACCACGCTGCGCCAGCCGTGTGCGCCCTCGCGTGGCTCCAGCAGTACGACGGCGCCCAGGCGACGTGCCCGGTCGGTGGCGTCGTCGATCCGACGCACCTCGACGTAGGGCACCCAGACCGGACTCTCGGCGGCACATTCCACTATGCCGCCGCCGATGTCGCCGAGGTCGAGGGACAGGTACGACGCGCCGCCGCTGCCGATCCGGACTTCCCGCCAACCGCACAGCTCGGCGTACAGGCCGCAGGCCTGCGGGAGATCCCTGGTGTGCAGCTCGAGGTGGACGACCGAGCCCGGCGACACGCTACCCACCGAAGGCCCGATACGAGCCGACCCGCCGCAGCGTCGTGACGACGGGTGGTGCCTCGACCCGCTCACCGAGCCCTTCCTGGAAGCGGGCGAACGCGGCCACTTCTGTCAGCGGGTTGCGCTCCGCGTCGACCGAGGCGACATGGATGAAGGTCACCCCGTCGTCCAGGACGAACGTTGCGTAGCCGAACCCCTCCGGTTGAGCGGCCTGAAGCTCCGCATACACCGCGCGCACCAGGTCCTCGTTCTCCACGACCCGGTCGGGCTTCACGACGTACCTGACCATGACCTGCGACATCTGCGTCTCCTTCGTTCGGTGGTGAGTAGACGGGTCCGAGATCAGCCCACGCGTTCGGGCGCGAGGGCGGGGTCGGCTGGGGCGACGGCCCAGGCGGTACGACGTGCCGGCAGCCCTAGAGCCACGATCGCACCCAGCGCCGCCAGTCCGGCCGCGACACCGATCGCGGGCGCGAACCCGTCGACGAACGCCTGCGCGGAGACATAGCTCCCCGTCCCCGCGAAGACCGCGACGGTCACGGCGATGCCGAACACTCCGCCGAGCTCGCGCATCATGCTGTTCACGCCGGCCGCCTTGCCGAGCGCCTCGGGCTCGACGGAGCCGACCACGGAGTTCTGCGCAGCCGGGATCGCCATCGACACGCCGACTCCGGCGACGATGAACGGCACCAGCATGGACCGGTACCCCAGGCCAGGCTCGGCGATCAGCGCGAACCACCCAAGTCCGACCGCCTGCAGAGTCAGGCCGGACACCATCAGTGGGCGCTCCCCGATCCGGTCGGCGAGGGCCCCTGCGACCGGGGCGACGGTCATGAAGGTCGCCGTCCACGGCAGCAGGCGGAGACCGGCCCCGAGCGGCCCGTTGTCGACGGCCGTCTGCAGGAACTGCGCGAAGAAGAAGACGCCGGTGAACAGCGAGGCGAAGGTCAGGAAGATGGCGGCGTTGCCGGCCGAGAACGCTCGCGATCGGAAGAGTCCCATGGGCAGCATCGGCTCGCGTGCCCGCAGCTCCCACGCCACGAACGTCGCGAACAGCACGACACCGACCGTCAACGCCCCCATCACCTCGGCGGAGTCCCAGCCGGCCTGGTTGCCACGGACCAGCCCCCACACGAGCCCGAGCGCCCCACCAGTGACGAGTGCCAGGCCGGCGAGATCGAGAGCCGCGTCCGGCCCGTAGCTCTCCTTGATGAAGCCGAGCACCAGCGGTACGGCGAGCAGCCCGATGGGCACGTTGAGCCAGAAGACCCACTCCCAGCTGACTCCTTCCACCACCAGGCCACCCACCAGCGGACCGCTGGCCACCGCGAGGCCGGTGATTGCACTGAAGATGCCGATCGCGGCACCGCGCTTCTCGGCGGGGAACGCCGCACTCAGCAAGGCAAGCCCCAGCGGCATGATCAGCGCCGCTCCGGCGCCCTGGACGGCCCGACCCGCGATCAGCCAGCCGATGTCCGGCGCCAGGGCACACGCGGCCGACGAGACCGCGAAGATGACCAGCCCGGCGGCGTACAGCCTGCGCCTCCCGTAGCGGTCGCCGAGCGCGGCCGCGGTGATCAGGAGTACGGCGAAGCTGAGGTTGTAGGAGTTCACCGTCCACTCGAGCTGTTCGACGGAGGCGTCGAAGTCGAGCCGGATGGTGCTGAGGGCTGTGGACACCACCAAAGTGTCGAGCGCCGCCATCAGCGAGCCGACGGCGGTGAGGATGACGACCCAGCGGGTCGCCGCCTTGGACGGTTCCAGTGTCATACGTGCCATGTGCGTCTGCCTCACGAGTGATGGTTCCGACGACGCGAGTCGCCGCTTACCAAGTGAGATCCCGGGTTCCCGCCCGATCCATCGCTCGCGACCGGCCAAATCGACTCGATGCCCGGAGCCGGACGTACCCAACGGCGACGTCGATCGAGCCGCTGAGCGTGAATCGGCGGTGGGCCCGGTCCCTCAGGTACGTTCGAATACGGCGGAGTTCGGCCCCCGGCCGCTGCACTTGACGCAGCCCTGACCAGGACTCGACTGGGTGAAGGGCTCGCGGCGCGGACCCGGCCGTGGCACGGTGAGCACCAGCGGCTCCCACGGAAGGCACGGTGACGTCATGCGGCTGCGGCGGCGGCGTACTCCTCTGGGCAGCGAGGCCGACCGCGCCACCTTCCGCACGCTGCACACCGCCTCGCTCGCCAGCCCCGCGCTCCGCGAAGGACTGACCGAGCGCAGCGCCGAGCGCAGCATCAAGCACCTGCGCGCCCTCCTCGGTACGTCGGCCGTCGCGCTCACCGACACCGGCACCCTGCTCGCCCGCGATGGCGTCGGCCAGCATCACGCCGCCCAGGCCTCCGCCCTCGCGGTCCGCACCGTCGAGCACGGCACCACCCGGGTCGCCGACCGGGACGAGGTCGACTGCGGCCAGCCCGGCTGCGAGATCCGGGCCGCGATCGTCAGCCCACTGGCCGTCGAGAACCGGATCGTCGGCACCCTCCAGGTGTACGCCGGAGCCGCCACCGCCGGCCTGGTCAGCGCCGCCGACGAGGTGGCCCGATGGGTGTCCAGCCAGCTCGAGCTCGCCGAGCTGGACGCCTCCCGCACCCGGTTGATGGAGGCCGAGGTGCGCGCGCTGCGGGCCCAGATCAGCCCGCACTTCATCTACAACTCGCTCGGCGCGATCGCCAGCTTCGTGCGCACCGACCCGGAGCGGGCCCGCGAGCTGCTGCTGGAGTTCGCCGACTTCACCCGCTACTCCTTCCGCCGGCACGGCGAGTTCACCACACTCGCGGAGGAGCTGCGCTCGGTCGAGCGCTACCTGCTGCTGGAGCAGGCGCGGTTCGGCGAGCGGCTCAAGGTGACGCTGCGGATCGCGCCGGAGGTGCTGCCGGTCGTCGTACCGTTCCTCTGCGTCCAGCCGCTCGTCGAGAACGCCGTTCGCCACGGGCTCGCCGGGCAGGCCGGCCACATCCTGATCATCGCCCGCGACCAGGACCAGACCGCGGTCATCGAGGTCGAGGACGACGGCGCCGGCGAGGACCCCGAGCGAGTACGACGCGCGCTCGCCGGCGATCTTGTCGGTGACCCGGTCGACGACCCGCGCGCCGCCGCCGAGACCGCGCTCGACTCGGTCGGCCTGGCCAATGTGGACGCCCGGCTTCGCAACACCTTCGGCGACGACTACGGTCTGGTCGTGGAAACGGCACCCGGCGCCGGCACCAAGGTGACCGTGCGGGTGCCGAAGTTCGCCGCGGGGGTGCACGCATGAACACCCCATTCGAATGCTCGCGCCGCTTCGAACGGGGACCCCGGATGATCGGAGTGCCCGCATGACCGGACTCAAGGTGCTGGTGGTCGACGACGAGCGGCCGGCGCTCGACGAGCTCGCCTACCTGCTCGGCGAGGACCCGCGCGTGCAGGGCGTGCTCACCACCGACTCGGCCACCGAGGCGCTCCGGATCCTCCAGGATCTCGAGGTCGACGCGCTCTTCCTCGACATCCAGATGCCCGGGCTGAGCGGGCTCGAGCTGGCCCAGGTGCTGAGCCGGTTCCGCAACCCGCCGCCGATCGTGTTCGTCACCGCCCACGACGAGCACGCGGTCGACGCCTTCGACCTGCGCGCGGTCGACTACGTGCTCAAGCCGGTGCGCGCCGAGCGGCTCGCGGAGGCGGTACGCCGGATCGTCGACGGCAGCCCCCGCCAGCCCGGCGACGGCGACACCCAGATCCCGGTCGAGCGCGCGGGCGTGACCCGGTTCGTCAACCGCTCGGAGATCTCGTACGTCGAGGCGCAGGGCGACTACGCCCGGCTGCACACCGGGTCGGACAGCCACCTCGTGCGGGTGCCGCTGAGCACGCTCGAGGAGGAGTGGGGGCCGGCCGGGTTCGTCCGGATCCACCGCTCTCTGCTGGTCTCGCTGGCCCATGTGGACGAGGTGCGGATGGAGGCCGGCCGGTGCTCGGTCGTGGTCGGCGGCCGTGAGCTGCAGGTCAGCCGCCGACACACCCGCACCCTGCGCGAGCTGCTGACCCGGAGGCTGCCGTGACCGAGCCGCGGCCGGCGCGGGTCAGGGTGACCGGGCCGGCTCGGGTCAGCACCAACCGCCGGCCCCGCGCGAGCGAGATCGACGACGAGACCACGCTCGGCGGCGTACTCATCTCCTCGCTGCTGCGCACGCAGCTCCGCCTCGCCCTGACCACCCTGGCGCCGCTGGCCGCGCTGGCCGTCGGGCTGCCGCTGGTCTTCCACCTGTGGCCGGGGCTGGCCGGGGTGCGGCTGGTCGGAGTACCCGTGTCGTGGGTGGTGCTCGGCGTACTCGTCTATCCGCTGCTCTTCGCACTCGGCTGGCGGTTCGTACGCCGCGCCGAGCGGCACGAGCGCGAGTTCGCCGACCTGGTCGAGACGGCCGACCGATGATGTCGGGGATGACCCCGCTGGTGACCCCGCTGGTGACTCCGCTGGTGACTCCGCTGGTGACTCCGGTGCCGGGCGTCGTCGCCGTCGTACTGGTCGCCGTGGCGACGCTCGCGATCGGTACCTGGGGACTGCGGTTCTCGCGCACGACCAGCGACTTCTTCGTGGCCTCGCGCTC
>DASXRJ010000287.1:0-20559 GCA_036506675.1 Nocardioides sp.
CCGAAGTTGCTCGAGGTTCCCATCAGCACGTATTTCATGGTGTTGGCGAAGACCCGTCGACCCTCCACGACTCCGTCGGCGAGCACCTGGAGGTCCTTCTCCAGCAGCACCGCGTCCGCGGCGTCCTTGGCGACGTCGACGGCCGAGTCCACCGAGATACCGACGTCGGCGGCGTGCAGGGCCAGGGCGTCGTTGACGCCGTCGCCGAGGAACCCGACGTCGACGCCGCTACGTCGTTGGGCGCGCACGATCCGGGCCTTCTGCTCGGGGCTGACCCGGGCGAACACGGTGGTCGTCGCGGTTCGGCCGGTCAGCTCCTCGTCGTCGAGCTGGTCGAGGTCCGACCCGGTCATCACATCCGTGACCGGGAGGCCGAGCTCGGTGCAGACCCGCGCCGCGACGGTGGGGTTGTCCCCGGTGATGACCTTGACCGCCACCCCGAGGCCGGCCAGGCGTTCCAGCGCGGTCCGGGCGGAGGCCTTGGGCGGGTCGAGGAAGACCAGGAACCCCGACAGGATCAGGTCGTGCTCGTCGGCTCCGGTCAGCGACGACGTCCCCGTCGCGCTTCGCGAGGCGACCGCGACGACCCGATGGCCGGCCTCGAACTCGGCCTCCAACACGGCTTGAGATGTCGTGGACACCTGACGGCAGCGGGCCAGCACCGCCTCGGGAGCGCCCTTGGTGATGATCAGGCGGTTGCCTGCAACGTCCTCGGCGAGCACCGAGACCATCTGCCGGTCGTGGTCGAACGGCAGACTGGCCAGCCGCCGGAACCTGCTGGCCGCCTCGATGGGGACCGACGGCGATGCCCACAACGCTGTGTCCAGGGGGTTCCCGCCAGCGACCCGGCCGGCCTCGACCGCAGCGTCGATGCAGACCAGGCCGAGCAAGGCTGCTTGGTCCGAGGCGTCGCCCTCGGGGGCAAGAGCGCGCATGAACACGATCCGGCCCTCGGTCAGGGTGCCGGTCTTGTCGGTGAACAAGACCTCCACGTCGCCCAGATCCTCGATGCACACCAGCCTCTTGACCAGCACCTTTCGGTGGGCCATCTGCCGTGACCCGGCCGCGAGGCTGGTGGACAGCACCGCCGGGAGCAGCTGCGGGGAGATGCCCACCGCGATCGCCAAGGAGAACATCAGCGCATCGATCACCGGCCGGTCGAGCACCAGGTTGGCCACAAAGATCGCCGTGGTCAGCACCGCCGCCACCTCGACCAGCAACATGGAGAACCGCCGGAGCCCGATCTGGAACTCCGTCTCGGGCTGACGTTCTCCCAGCCCGAGCGCGATCCGTCCGAACTCGGTGTGCCCACCAGTGGCTACCGCGACGCCCCGACCGGTCCCGGAGCTGACCACGGTGCCCATCAGCAGGCAGCTGCGCGCATCCGCGAGCCCCCCGCCAGATGGCACCGGTTCGGTCGCCTTCTCGGTCGGGGTCGACTCACCGGTCAACACCGACTCGTCGCAGGCCAGTACGGCGGCCGAGATCAGCCGGATGTCCGCGGGCACGACGTCACCGAGGCGCACCTCGACCACATCTCCCGGTACGACGTCGACCACGTCGACCGACTGCGGATGACCGTCTCGCACCACCACGGTCCGGTGCCGGATCTGGTCGTGCAGCGCCTGCGCCGCCCTCTCCGCGCGGTACTCGTTGGCAAAGCCCAGGCCCACCGACGCCGCGAGGATCACCCCGATGATGGCCGCATCGGTGGGCTCGCCAAGGAAGAACGACGCAGCCGCCGTCAGCGCCAACAGCACCAGCAACGGTGACCGGAGCTGACGCCCGAGCACTCCCAGCGCGTGGGCCCGGTGCGAACGCACGGCATTGGGACCCAACTTCTCCAGTCGCCGTCGTGCCTCCCCGGCTGAGAGACCCGCACCGGAGACAGCCAGAGCAGACATCACCTCCGCCGTCGGCATCGTCGCTGCCTGGGCCACCGGGATCGGCTCAGGCGCGATCGGCACCGTCGCCCCGGCACCGCGAGGCGGAAAGGACGACACGGTCGAACGGCGCATGCCACGATCCTCCCCACCGAGCGCAGGTACGCGCATGGGTCAAAGGGCCCGCAGGCAGGAACCACGGCTCTCATACCCCGATGCCCGACCTCGACTCACCCGACCCTCAGCGGGCCGCGTTCGGGTGCGCGCACCTTCGCCCGCGGCCTATGCTTGGCCCGACGGATATCCCGAGTAGGGCAGGAGGTGGTTGCCGTGGACGGCGAACCTCCTAGTCATCGCACCCGCTCCTGAGTCCCCCTCATCCACCTTGCGGCCGCTGGCGGCCGCCCTGGTCGGCCTGCCTGTGTCCGGCCAGGCTCACCGAGGAGATCCGTCATGTCCGAACGTCCGTTCAAGCCGCTGCGCACCCTGTCCGAGAAGGTCCGCCGCTCGCAGCCACCCGCCGACAACGGGGACCGAGGAACGGTGCGGCCCACCTCGATCGAGGAGGTCCGCGCCCGGGCAAGCCTGGTGGACAGCGCGGTCTACGTCGATGGCGACCGGGTCGAGTCGCCGACCACCCTGGCCGACACCTACCGGTCGCTGCACGCCCACGACAACGCCGTGGCCTGGATCGGGCTGTACCGGCCCGACCAGCACGAGCTGGCCTCCCTGGCCGGAGAGTTCGACCTGCACGAGCTGGCCCTGGAGGACGCGATCCTGGCCCATCAGCGGCCCAAGCTGGAGCGCTACGACGACACGTTGTTCGTGGTGCTCCGGGCGGCCCGCTACCTCGACGACGTCGAGGAGGTCGAGTTCGGCGAGGTACACCTGTTCGTCGGCCCCGACTTCGTGATCACGGTCCGGCACAGCGAGGCGCCCGACCTGGCCGCCGTACGCCGTCGGCTGGAGAGCAACCCCGACCTGCTGCGGCTCGGGCCCGAGGCGATCCTCTACGCCATCCTTGACCGGATCGTCGACGGCTACGCACCGGTGGTGGCCGGGCTGGAGAACGACATCGACGAGATCGAGACCGAGGTCTTCAGCGGCGATCCCGCGGTGTCTCGTCGCATCTATGAGCTCTCGCGCGAGGTGATCGAGTTCCAGCGCGCCACCCGGCCGCTGGCCACGGTGCTGCGGTATCTCACCGCGGGTTTCGCCAAGTACGGCACGGACGAGGAGCTGCAGCGGTACCTCCGCGATGTCGACGACCACCTCACCCAGGTGATCGAGCAGATCGACGGTTTCCGCCAGCTGCTGCGCGACATCCTCACCGTCAACGCGACCCTCGTCGCCCAGCAGCAGAACGAGGAGATGAAGAACCTCAGCGAGGTCGCGGTCGACCAGAACGAAGAGGTCAAGCGGATCTCCGCCTGGGCCGCGATCCTGTTCGCCCCGACCCTGATCGGCACCGTCTACGGAATGAACTTCGACCACATGCCGGAGCTGCACTGGCAGCTCGGCTACCCCTTCGCCCTGATCCTCATGGCGCTGGTGTCCTTCTTGCTATACGTCGACTTCCGTCGCCGTCACTGGATCTGACCCCGAGCCCGCAAGGCGGCCGGCCGCCACCCGCCCCGACGCGAGTACGACGCCCGCCGCGACCAGGCAGGCGACCAGACACAGCGGCCAGAGCAGCCCGGGAGCAACCGCGTAGACCGCCCCGCCGATCGGCGCCGACAGCATGGTGCCGCTGGTGGCGGCGCCGCTGTAGAGACCTTGGTACTGCCCGACCAGGTGGTCCGGCGCCGCGTCGAGCACGTGCGCGGTGGCGGTCGTCTTGTAGAGGATCTCCCCAGCGGTCAGCACCACCATCGCCAGCACCGCCGAGCCCACCGACACCGGCAGCGCGAAGACCGCGAAGCCCACGCCGACCAGGGCATAGCCGGCCGCGATGATCGGGTACGACGACAGCCCGCGCAGCCGGACCGTCACCGGGATCTCGAGCAGCAGGATCAGCCCCGACCCGAGCGCGATCAGCGAGGTGTAGAGCGCCACCGGCTGGCCGGAGTCGCGCAGGTGCAGCGGCAGGGTCGAGTAGACCTGCCGGTAGACGATGTCGACGAGTACGACGGCCGGCAGCAACGTCATCAGCGACCGGTCGGAACGCACCGTGGCCCACAGTCCCTGCCCCGCAGTCGGCGCGGGCTCCCGGGCCGGCTCGCGCGGCAGCACCCGGCCGACGATCTGCCGGATCAACAGCGCCGTCACGCCGTCGACGACGAACAGGACGTCGTACCCGTACGTGAGCAGCAGCGCTCCCAGCGGCGGGCCGACGACGAAGCCGGCGTTGAGCGCGGTCCGGCCGAGCGCGACCGCCGTACGCCGGTCGCCGCGGTCGACCGCGAGCGCCAGCAGCGCGCCGGACGAGACGGACATGGTCGCGAACAGGTAGGCGACGACGGGCAGGTCGACCGCGAGTACGGCGGTCGGCAGCCAGGGCACGCTCGCGGTGCCGACCCCGACGACCGTCGAACACGCCAGCAGCACCCGGCGATGGCCGAACCGATCACCCCACCGACCGCCGGTGAAGTGGCCGACGAGCATGCCGACGCCGTACCCGCCGGCGATCAGGCCCGCGGCCGGCACCGACAGGCCGCGCGGCCCGGTCAGGTAGAGCGTCAGGAACAGCATCAGGAACGAGCTGGCCGAGCTGAAGAACCTGGCCGTCGCCACCACCCACACGACCTTCGGTACGCCGCGCATGTCGCTCCCCTCTATGCGTTTCTTTTGGAAACTCACTCTAGACTGACCGTGTGTCGAATGACGACTGCGGGGTGGCCCAGGCGCTGGGGGTGCTCGGCGACGCGTGGAGCGTGCTGATCCTGCGCGACGTCGCTCGCGGCCACACTCGCTTCGAGCGGTTGCTCGCGGAGTCCGGGATCTCCCGGAAGGTGCTCGCGCAGCGGCTCACGGCGCTGGTGGAGGCCGAGGTGCTGGAGCGGGCGACGTACCAGGACAACCCACCGCGGCACGACTACCGGCTGACCGAGCGGGGGCGGGCGGCGCTGCCGGTGCTGGCCGCGCTGCAGGACTGGGGCGACACCTGGCTGCTCGGCGACGGTACGACGAGCGCGACCGCCAGCGTCTCCTCGGCCGAGGCGCACCGGGTCGCGGGACTGGTCGGGTCGCGGCTCCCGGAGCTCTCGAACGACCCGGTCGCGGACGCGTCGTACACGGTGGTCTACTGCTTTCCGGGCACGGAGCTGGCCGGCATCGACGGCGTACCCGGGGGTCCGGGCTGCACGCTCGAGTCCTGCACCTACCGCGACCGGCTGCCCGACTTCGCCGAGTACGACGCTGCCGTGGTCGGCGTCAGCACACAGCGTCCGGAGGAGCAGGGCGACTTCGCGCGGGCCAACGGGATCCAGTTCCCGCTGGTGTCGGACGCCGACCTCGAGCTCGCGACCGCGCTGCGGCTGCCGACGTTCCGGCTCGGCGGGGCGGCCCGGCTCAAGCGGCTGACCCTGGTCGTCGGCCGCGACCGAGTGGTCCGCGGCACGCTCTTCCCGATCCGCGACGTCACCGGCAGCGTCGACGATGCCCTCACCCTCGTGCGGTCACTCGCAACCTGAGCCCACCCACCCCCGCGAAGTGGCGAGTTTGGCCCCGCGAGGTGGCGATATTGGCCCCGCGAAGTGGCGAGTTCGGCCCCGCGAGGTGGCGATATTGGCCCCGCGAAGTGGCAAGAATGGCCCCCGACCACCGAGGGCCGTGTTCGCCACCTCGAGGGGCAATTCCTGCCACTTCGCGGGGCCAAACTTGCCACTTCGGCGGGGCGTCAGACCCAGAAGCCGCGACCGCCGTACCAGTCTCCGAAGTGGTCGCGGAAGGAGGCGGCGGGACCGCGGGAGCCGAGGTAGGAGCCGACGACGGCGGCGCCGAGGTCGTCCAGCTCAGGCGCCACCACCCGGCCGTCGACGCGTTTGGCCATCTGGTCGATGAACCGCGCCAGCCCGGGGTCCTCACCCAGCCGGAAGAACGTCGTCTGGGCGCCCAGCCGGCCGGCGTTGTCGAGCTCGCGGACGCTGTAGGCGATGGTCAGCGGGTGCGGCGGGTAGGCGAAGGCGACCTCGCCGTCGGGTTCGAGGTGCGAGGTCGGTTCGCCGTCGGTGACGATCAGCAGCACCGGCTGGGCGTTGGGGTGCTTGCGGAAGTGCCGGTTGGCGAGCAGCAGGGCGTGGTGCAGGTTGGTGCCCTTGTCCCAACGCGCGTCGAGCGCGGTGAGCTCCTCGATCTCCATCACCCGGGCAGCGCGGCCGAAGCCGATCACCTGCAGGTGGTCGCCGCGGAACCGCGACTTGATCAGGGTGTGCAGCGCGAGCGCCGTACGCTTCATCGGCACCCAGCGCCCGTCCATCGCCATCGAGAACGACGTGTCGACCAGCAGCGCCACCGCCGCCTGGGTGCGCGCCTCGGTCTCGGTGACCTCGACGTCCCTGATGTCCAGGCGTACGCCGCCCGCTGTGGACCCGCCCTCGCCCACCGTGCGTACGACGGCGTTGGTGACCGTGCGCGTGACGTCCCACGGCTCGGTGTCGCCGAACGCCCACTCCCGGGTCGCGCCGGACTGCTCCCCCGCCGCGCCGGCCTGGCGCAGGTCGCGCTGGCCCTGGCGGCCGGACATCCGGTTGGCGACGTCCCTGAGCAGCGCCTTGCCGAGCTGGCGCATCGCCTTCGGGCTGAGCTTGAGCCGGCCGTCGGAGGACTTCTTGAGATAGCCCGAGTCGCGCAGCGCCTTCTCCAGCTCGGCCAGCGTGCGGGCGTCGACGGCCGCCTCGTTGCCGAGCTGGCGGGCCAGCTTGTCGAGGTCGACGTCGTCCATCCGGGCGCCGTCGTACTGCTGGGAGAGCTGGTCGGCCAGGTCGTCGAGCTCCGCCAGGTCCTGAAGTACGCCGGTCCCGTCGCCGAGGCCGAGCCCCTGTTCGCCGTCGAAGCGTTCGGAGCCGTCCCAGTTCTCGCCGGGGCGCAGCGACCTCAGGTTGTCGTCGAGCTGAGCGAGTGACTGCATCAGCTCGGGCGAGCCGAACGCCTGCTGTGAGAGCTGCATGAGCTCCGCGCGCTGCTCCGGTGACATCGAGTTGAGCATCCGCTGCGCGGCCGCCGAGCGCTGCGCGAGGGCGTCGAGCAGCTCGTCGATGTTCTGTGGGTTCTCCGGGAAGAAGTCGCCGTGCTTGTCCATGAACTCGTCGAAGTCGGCCTGGCTGTCTTCGCCGAGGCGATGCTTCTCGAGCAGCCGGTTGAGGTCCTGGAGCATCTCGTTGATGGCGGCCCGGTCCTCGTCGGTCGCGCCCTCGAGCGCCTGCTTCATGCCGGCGAAGCGCTGGTCGAGCAGCTCGCGGCCAAGCAGGTCCTTGATCTTCTCGTAGTCCTCGCGCGCCTGGCTGCTGCGCCAGTCGTAGTCGCTCAGCTCGCTGACCGCGGCCGCGGTCGACGACGGCAGGTTGTCGAGCTGCATCTCGGCGAACGCCCGGTCCGCGTCGTCCAGCTCGACGTCGCGGGCCAGCTGCTTGCGCTCCTCGAGTACGGCGCGGTCGAGCAGCTCGCGCACCTCGCGCAGAGTGCCGTCGAGGTTGTGCTTCTGCAACAGCTCCTGCCGGCGCTCGGCGACCCGCCGGGCCAGGTCGTCGAGACCCTGGCGGTCCTGTCCGCCCCGGCGCAGGAACTCCCGCATCGCCCGCTCCGGGCTGTAGCCGGCCATGACGTCCTCGCCGATGGCATCGAGCGCCTCGGCGAGGTCGACCGGCGGGGCGAGCGGGTCGGGGCCGCCGTCGTACCGGCCGTAGCGGGTCCTCATGTGCGGCTCATCCGTAGACCGTCTCTCCGCCGCCGGTCTCCTTGCTGACCTTGCGGGCCAGGTAGAGCCCCTCGAGGGCCAGCTCGATGGCGCTGGCCCGCTCGCCGTCGTTGCTGGCGCCGAGCCGGTCGCAGACCTCGTCGTACAGCTCGGACTCGCCGAGCACCGGCAGGTCGGCCAGGAAGTCGCGGGCGCTGACCTGTTCACCGGTGGTCACCATCGAACCCGCCTCGATCGCGTCGACCAGCAGCGCGAAGTCGAGCCCGCGCAGGTGCTGGCGGACGGTCTCGGCGGTTGCGGTGCGCAGGAGATGTTCGAGGATCTCGTGCTCGCGGCCCTCCTCGCCGGTCTCGAACTCGACCTTGCCGCCGAGCACGTCGACCGCGCTCTCGAGGTCGACGACCCGGGCGACGGCCTCGGGCTCGCCCTGGCTGGTCGCGCGGTGCAGCGCGGCGGCGGCGATCGTCTCGGCGCCGGCGATCGCGAACCGGGCGCTCACCCCGCTGCGCTGGTCGACCGAGCTCGAGTCGCGCAGGTTGCGGGTGAATCGGGCCAGGATCTCGACCAGGTAGTCGGGCACCTCGGCGACCAGGTGCGCCTCCTGCCGGATCACCGCGATCTCGTCGCTCAGGTCGACCGGGTAGTGGGTGCGGATCTCGGCGCCGAACCGGTCCTTGAGCGGTGTGATGATCCGGCCGCGGTTGGTGTAGTCCTCGGGGTTCGCGCTGGCCACCACGAGTACGTCGAGCGGCAGCCGCATCACGTAGCCCCGGATCTGGATGTCGCGCTCCTCCATCACGTTGAGCATCGCCACCTGGATCCGCTCGGCGAGGTCGGGCAGCTCGTTGATCGCCACGATGCCGCGGTGGCTGCGCGGGATCAGCCCGAAGTGGATGGTCTCCGGGTCGCCCAGGTGCCGACCCTCGGCCACCTTCATCGGGTCGACGTCGCCGATCAGGTCGGCCACGGAGGTGTCGGGGGTGGCGAGCTTCTCGGCGTACCGCTCGTCGCGGTGGCGCCACGAGATCCGCAGGTCGTCGCCGTACGTCGCGACCGCCTGCCGCGAGGCCACCGTGATCGGGTCGTAGGGGTGCTCGCCGAGCTCGGAGCCAGAGACGACCGGCGTCCACTCGTCCAGCAGCCCGACCAGGGTGCGCAGCAGCCGGGTCTTGCCCTGCCCCCGCTCCCCCAGGAGTACGACGTCGTGGCCGGCCAGGATCGCCCGCTCGAGCTGCGGGATGACCGTGTCCTCGAAGCCGTGCAGCCCCGGCCACGGGTCGCGCCCCTCGCGCAACGCGGCGAGCAGGTTGTCGCGCAGCTCCTCGCGGAGGTGCTTGTGCTGGTGACCGGTGGCGCGGAGCTCGCCGAGCGTCGTGGTCGTGGGGGATGTGGTGGGGGATCCTGTCGAGACCGTCACACACTCAACGCTAACCCGGGCGGGCAAGACCAACCAGGGAGTGCCAGTAACACCCACTTCGCCGGTGCCGCGAGGCTCCGACAGTCGGTTCGCCGGGATGCCCGAGGTATTCGGCGTGGGGATGACGCCCGGGGACGCCGCGCAGGGATGCGGCGTACTGAAGAACGGGCGGTTCGGCGACCGCTCGTCACCGGCGCCCGCGTCGCACCGCACCGCGCCGGTCGAACTGCCCGTCGCTCCGCACGTCCGGCCCTCCGCAGGCTGAGGTCCTGGCCAGGTGCACGGTCGGCATGCAGTTCGGCCGACCGGAAACCCCTTCCCGGCGGGAGCCGCTCTGGAGCAGCTCGAACCGCATGCCGTCCCGCCCACCCGGACGCACTCCCGGGTGCACCCGGGCTGAGCCCGCGCCGCTTCCCCGCCGGCCTGTGGGTCGGCGGGGCGGGGGCGGGGCGGGAGTCGAGTGGTCGGGAGCCAGTCCCCGGTGCGTCGGGCCGGGTGCGGAGTCCGGGGTGACGTCGAGGGTGCCGGTGTGGTCGCGCAGGAACTGGTGTCTGTGCGGACTTCGCCACAGATAGCTGCCGGGTTCGAGGACCGTGTAGGCCCAGCCGCCGTGGGTCTTGAGGCGATGATGGCGCCTGCACAGCGGCGCGAGGTTGTCGGTCGCGGTGGGCCCACGCGGATGGGGTACGACGTGGTCGACGTCGCAGCGACGAGCGGGGCGTTGGCAGAAAGGGAACACGCAGGTGTGGTCGCGCAAGGCGACTCGTTGGGCGAGCCGTTCGTTCACCTCGTAGGCGCCGGTCGCCAGCCGTTCATCGAGGTCGATCACCGGCTTGACGACGATCTGGGTGTCGGGGCGTCCGCACCAGTCGCGGATGGTGTCGGCGGTGACCAGGGAGCCGGTGTTCTCGACCCGCGCGATCTCGGCCTCCACGCCCTCGTCGTACACCGCGGCATCGGAGAGGTGCACGAACAACACCACCCGCCGCTTCGGCGGCACCGCACGGCCGGTCGGGCGGCTGGTCGGGCGGCTGGTCGGGCCTGTCGACTCGGGGGTCAGCTCGGTGTGGGACTCGGCGGCGGTCTCGTCGGCACCGAGGTCGAGCGCGAACTGACCGCGGGCCAGGTCGCCGGCGGCGAGTGAACGGCGTACGTCCAGAGTGTCGGTGGAGCCGAGCGTGGCCAGGGCGGCCGCGCCGTGGCTGATGGCCGCCTCCAGGTCGAGGGCGTCGGCGAGGTCGAGCTCCCCGTGCACCAGGGAGGTGCCGTCGAAGGAGACCCGGCCGTGTTCGATGGTGAAGTGGCGCCGGTCCGCGGCCGCGGCACGCGCCGCGTCGGCGGTCTCGGGCATGAACCGGGCGATCGCCTCCTCGACCAGCCGGTCGACCTGGGCCGGTCCGACCTGGTGCGCCACCGGCGCAACGTGCCCGTCGACGAAGGCGGCCGCCTCCGGAGCCAGGGCCAGGGTGGCCTCGGCGACCCGGCGGGCCCGCCACGCCGGCAGCTCGACCGCCTGGACCCGTCCCCACAACCGGGGCAGCCGGTGCCGCAGCTCGAGCGCATGACCCACCAGCCGCCGCCCGGCCTCGGTGGTCAGCCCGAGCACCGCGGCCAGCTCGGCCACCGCGAACTCCGCCACCAGCGGCGCGCCGGGCCCGCGACCGGGATCGCGGTGTCGCCGAACCCGCGCTCGACATAGGTCGCGGCACCCTCGATCGACTCGGGCGGGTGCCGGTCGGCCCACGCGCACGCGGTCGCCAACAGCTCCGCCTCGGCGGTGTCGGCGGCCCGCCGCAGCTCACGCGCGTGCACGAGTACGTCGGCGTCGGCGCCGGCCTCGAGCACGTGAGCGGTGTGGTTCATGACGACCACGCTAGCCGCGACCACCGACAGTTTCGACGCTCACTGAGCGCCTGTGGACAACCAATTCGAAACCTTCTTCGAGGCAGTCCACAAGCCACGAGTCGCCGTGCCACGCTGGCCGATCGCGTCGCCCCAGGCACCCACTCGTCTGGGCCGGGGCCAGGGCGAGCCGGGTCAACGCCTGCTGACGCAGCGGCCGGCCAGGCCGACCGCGAGTACGGCGTTGACCGTCACCCCGGCGACCAGCACCTGCACGACCGAACCCCCGAGCAGCAGCAGAACGACGCCGCACAGCGACCCAGCCGCCAGCCAGACGAACCCGGCGATCGCCTCGTCGTGCCGGGCCACCCGCTGGGCCACCAGCAGCTGGTTGAGCGCGAGCAGCGTGCCGAGGACCGCGAACAGCCAGGCCAGGTGGCCGACCCCGGCAAACTCGGAGCCGAAGACCATCGGCACCACCACCGGCCCTACCGGGACCAGGAACAGCGTGGCGGCCAGGCCCATCACCGACATCTTCCCGGCCGCGACGGCCAGCACCCGGCGGCTGGTCGCGGGGTCGGTGAGCTGCGCGAACGCCGACAGCGCCACGAACTGCGGCGCGAACTGGACCGCCCGGGTGATCAGCGCGCCGGCGGCGTACAGGCCGGACGCGTGCGCGGGCAGCGCGATCCGGGCCAGCAGGATGTCGACGTTGGCGAGGGCCCAGACCGCTCCGGTCGCGGCCGCGATCCGGAGCACCGGCCCCCACTCGGCGGGCGCGCGGTGCGGGGGAGCGTGCTCGAGCGCCAGCGCCCAGGCGATTCCCGCCACGAGCACGGTGCCGAGCCCGATGCCCCAGACCACCGGCCAGGTGCCGATGCCGAACCAGAGGCCGAGCGCGCCGCCGAGCAGCCGGGCCACGCCGGCCAGCAACAGCACCACCGCGAACCGGACCAGCCGGCTGCTTCCTTGCAGGAAGCCCTGCGCGGCCGACAGCCAGACCAGGGGGAACACCAGCAGCGCCGCCGTGACCGCGCTGGGAACCGGGTCTGTGTCGATGTGCGGCCCCATCAGGACTCCGGCCCCGACGGTCGCGGCGCTGCTGAGCACCGCCAGCACGGCGGTGGTCGACAGGATGGAGCGGGCGTCGCCGCCCTGAGCGACGGTCCGCGCGGTCCACGACTGCAGGGCCAGCGCGGGGATCGACATGATCACGGTGACCGTGAGCAGGGTCGCGAGCTCGCCGTACTTGGCGGGGCCGAGGTCGTGGGTGGCCAGGATGTTGAGCAGGTAGACGCAGACCTGCGAGCCGAGAGTGCCGACCGCCATCGCGACCTCGGAGCGGCGCCGAGGCCCGACCGGTCGGTGGCTGCTGCTCACTGCGGTGGTGGCTCTCACGGCCGACCCTCCCACGTCCGAACACCTGTACCGTTCCCGGCATGCGGAGCATAGCCCGGGCCGCCCGTCCGGAGGTCGAGCGTTGGCTGGCCCGAGGCGTCGCGGTACTCCTGGCTCTGCTGGTCTGCTTCCCGCTGCTCGGGCACGGCTACACGCTGAGCTACGACATGGTGTTCGTGCCCGACCCGGCGCTCAACGGGCGCACGCTCGGGCTCGACGGCTCGGTGCCACGGGCGGTGCCGATGGACTTCCTGGTCGCCCTGCTGGCCCGGGTCGCGCCGGTGCCGCTGCTGCAGCAGGCCGCGCTCCTCTTCTGTGTGGGAGGCGCGGCACTGGGTGCGTGGCGCGTGTCGCCTGCGCGCACCCTGCCCGGCGCGGCGGCCGCGGCCACGGCGTACGCCTGGAGCGCGTACGTCGCCGAACGGCTGGTCATGGGGCACTGGTCGCTCCTGCTCGGCTATGCATTGCTTCCCTGGATCGTGCGCGCGTGCGTCGTCGCCGGGCGGGAGCCGGCCCGGATCCCGCGCGCGGTCGTGCTGCTCACCGCCGCCGGCGCGGCTGCCGCGCCCACCAGCGGCGTACTCACCGGTGTGCTCGTGCTGGCGCTCGTCTGGCTGCTGCCGTTCGAGGCGCGGCCGAGGCTGGCGGTCTCCGGCGCGGTCGTGGTGTTCAACCTGGTGTGGGCGCTGCCGGGGGCACTTGCCACCGGGGTGCTCGACCGGAGCTCGACGGGCGTCGAGGCGTTCGCCGTCTCCGCGGACACGCCGCTCGGCGGTGCCGTGTCGGCCCTGACCGGTGGCGGCGTCTGGAACCACCTCGCCCAGCCCGCCAGCCGCGTCGACACGCCGGTCTCCGCGGTCATCACGCTGGTGCTCCTGGCGGCGGCCGGACTCGGCCTGGCGGTGCTGCTGCGCCACCGCGACAGCGACCGCGGCCGCGACGGTGACACTCGACGCCGGGTCTTGCTGGTGCTGATCGGTCTCGGGCTCCTGGGCCTGGCGCTCGCCGTCGGCTCGACCACCGAGCCGGGACGAGACGCGCTCGCCTCCGTCGTGGCCCACGTGCCCGGCGCCGGGATCCTGCGCGACGCACAGAAGTGGCTGGCCTGGTGGCTGCTCCTCGTCGCGTACGCCGTCGGGCCGGGTCTCGAGCGGCTGGTGCGTGCCTTCCCGACTCCCCAGGCCGCGTTCCTTCTGGTCGCCGGCGCGCTGCTGCCGGTGATCGCGCTTCCCGACCTGGCCGCCGGCGTGGCCGGCCGGCTGGAGCGCACCGACTACCCCGAGGAGTACGCCGCCGTGGCCCGCCTCCTCGACGAGCAACCCGACGAGGGCGCGCTGGTCGTCGTACCGTGGCACGCGTTTCGGGCCTGGCCCTGGGACGACCGGCGTACCGTCCTGGACCCCTGGACCCGAATGGTGGACCGCCGGGTCGTGGTCCGCGACGACCTGGAGCTGACCAGCGGGGTGGTGGCGGGGGAGGACCCCGTCGCCGCCGACGTCGGCGCGCTTCTCGCAGAGGGCCGGTTCGACGCCGAGCACCTGCGCGCCCTCGGCATCCGCTACGTGCTCGTCGACCGGTCGACCGCGGGCGTACCCGTCGCCGACGTCAGCGGGACGGTTCTTCACGACGGCCCCCTGCTGCAGCTGACCGGCCTCGGGGCGGTGACGGTCGACCCGGACCGTCCGCGCGGCATCGGCTTCCTGGTGGCCGTCGATCTGCTCGGCGCCGGAATCTTGACGTTGATGCTTGTGGAGTTCACACTTGCCGCGGCGAGGCGGCTGATACGCTTTCGCCCGTCACTGTCGCTGGGAGGAAGCAGTAACCGATGATTGAGGGAAAGCTCGCCATGTCCGTGGTGTCCGTAGCGGTCGGCGCCGGGCTCTCCGCGCTCGCCATCTTCATGGGTGTCACCGCTCTCACGCCGGACGCCAAGCAGAGCGACGCGCCGCTCATCGTCTACGGCAACGACTGACCAACCGGAGCTGACCACCTGATCAGGCGGTCAGCTCGGCGACGAACTCGCCAAACGCCTTCTGAGAAGCACTCCAGGTAAAAGACCTGGCGTGCTTCTCGGCCATTACCCCGAAACGCTCGCGCAGCACGTCGTCGCCCAGCAGCAGCCCCAGAGCCTGCGGGTACGCCGACTCGTCGTCGACCAGCAGCCCGGTCTCGCCGTCGAGCAGCGACTCCTGCACGCCACCCGCGGAGCGGAACGCCACCGTCGGCGTCTGGTGCAGCCCCGCCTCGACGATGACCAGCCCCCAGCCCTCCTTGATCGACGGCACCGCGCTCACCCACGCCCGGGCCAGGTGCTCGTGCTTCTCGTCGTCGCTGACGTGGCCGGTGAAGTGCACCCGGTCGGCGAGCCCCAGCCCGTGCGCGTGCTCGACCAGTTGGCTGTGCCACCAGCCCTCGCCCACGACGGTGAGCTCGAGGTCCGGGAACTCCGGGGTCAGCGTCGCCAGCGCCTCGATCGCGATCTCCACTCGTTTGTGGGGAACCAGCCGGCCCAGCACCACCAGCGAGGGGTGCTCGGTGCGGGACACGTCGACCAGGTCGCCGCGCTCGGGCGTGCCGTTGCGGATCACCCGGATCCGGTCGTGGTCGACGCCGAGCTCGACGAGCTCGGCGCGGGTGGCCTCGGAGACGGTGACGTACGGCGAGCGCCGGCCGACGTACGGCGCGACGCGGCTCTCCAGCCACCAGCCGAACCGGGCCACGATCGGCGAGAACAGGATCGGCCACTGCTCCCGGTGCACGTGGTGGACGAGTACGACGACCGGCCGGTGCAGGTAGGCCGACGCGAGGAACGGCACGCCGTTCTGGATCTCGATCACCACGTCATGGCGAGGCAGCCGGCGGAACAGCGCGAGCAGCGGCACGAGCAGATAGATGCTCAGCCGACCGCCGTACCGTCGATGCTCGATGCCGTCGACGACCTCGCGCCGGGCCGCGCCGGGGTAGCGCGGTCCGATCATGGTCACGCGGGCGCCGCGGGCGACGAGACCCTCACAGATCTTCTCGACGTAGACCTCGGAGCCCCCGGCCTCGGGGTGCTTGCCGTCGCGCCAGTTGAGCACCAGGACGTGCTCGCTGCGCAGGATGTCCGGAACGGGATCCAGATCGCTCAATGTGTGCGCACGCCGCAGCGTGCTCCCTCCCTCTCGCACCCGAACGCGGCGGCAGCTGCCGCGCCCCGCGTGAGTCAGCGCCTCCCAACGCCTCACGCGTAAAAACGCCGCCATGTTACCAGCGAGTTTGGGATTCGTCGCTAGGATCTGCCGCCATGCTCACGACAGCCACCCCCCGACCCGTCGCCGGACCCGGCGACGGGGGACTGCGCCGGTCCGCCCGCCTTTTCCGCGACTTCCTGCACGAGCAGGACGACCCGGCCAGGTTCTACACCGCGCTCGCCGAGGACTCGGTCGCGATGGTCTCGCAGTACGCGCCGGTGGCCGGGTCGACGATCCTCGACGTCGGGGCGGGCCCGCTCTACTTCGCGCGCGCCTTCGAGAAGGCCGGAGCGACGTACGTCGGCTGCGACGTCGACGCCGGCGACTTCACCCAGCAGACCGAGCACAGCCTGGCCGTCGCGTGCGTGGGGGAGGCGCTGCCGTTCCGCACCGGCAGTGTGGACATCGCGTTCACCTCCAACGTGCTCGAGCACGTGCCCGACCCGCGGGCGTTCTGCACCGAGCTGGTCCGGGTCACCAAGCCGGGCGGGGTCGCGATCGCGTCGTACACGAACTGGCTCTCGCCGTGGGGCGGGCACGAGACCGCGCCGTGGCACTACCTCGGGGGCGAGTACGCCGTCCGCCGCTACCAGCGCAAGCACGGCAAGGACCCGAAGAACCGGGTCGGCAGCTCGCTCTTCCGGCTCTCGGTCGACGACATGATGAAGCTGGCGCCGCAGATTCCGGGTGCCGAGGTGGTGGATCTGCGGCCGCGCTACTGGCCGGGCTGGTCGCGGGGGCTGCTCCGGGTTCCCGGGCTGCGCGAGGTCGCCACCTGGAATCTCTGGATCACCTGGCGACGGCTCTGACCTGGCAATTTCGGGGTCGGCTGTGGACTTCCCAGGGCCGTCAGGAACCTGCATACTGAGGCGCTGCACGCGTGCTACCGTGCAGTAGGGAGGCCGCGTCTGGAGGGACGCGGTGCTAATGAGGGAGACAAATGCGTCGGATCGTCGGTTTCGTGCTGCTCGGACTCGGGGCGTTTCTGCTCACGATGTCGCTGTTGCTGAAGGTGTACGCGTACCCAACCTTGGCGGTCGCACCGATCGACCAGAAGTCCACCTCGATCTCGGTCGGCGAGGACATGACCTACATCAGCAAGGCGCAGCGCGCCGAGCTGACCGACACGCTGACCTCGACGCTCAACGTCATCGGTGACGTCAAGGCGGCCCAGGACAAGGGCGACAACATCGCCGTCTGGAACAAGGCGACCGCGACGCAGACCTCGGACGGCACCGTGATCAGCACCGAGACGATCCGGGTCGCCTTCGACCGCACCACCGGTGAGGCCGTCGACTGCGACGACTGCTACACGCAGTCGGACGAGGACCCGCCGGTGCCGACCAAGTTCGAGGGGCTGAACTTCAAGTTCCCGTTCAACACCCAGAAGCACTCCTACGACTGGTGGGACGGCGACCTCGGACGCACCGTGCCGATCGCGTACGACGGCGTCGAGAAGGTCAACGGGCTGACGACCTACCGGTTCACCCAGACCATCGAGCCCGAGCAGCTCCCCACGACGCTCGACGTGCCGTCGAAGATCCTCGGCGAGCCGGCCGGGCAGATGGTCACGACCGAGCAGTGGTACTCCAACGAGCGGGTCTACAACGTCGAGCCCGAGACCGGCGTCATCATCAAGGCGGTCGAGAGCCCCAGCACCGTGCTGATGGTCGACGGGGTGCAGCGGGCCATCAAGACGCAGGGCACCACCGGCTACACGGACGAGACGATCAAGGACAACATCGAGGAGTACAAGGACAAGGCCGCCCAGCTGCGCCTGGTCCGGCTGATCCTCCCGCTCGCCGGCCTGATCCTCGGCCTGCTGTTCGTGCTGGTCGGCGCCGCTGTCGTGATCCTCGCGCGACGCAACGACGAGGACTCGCTCGACGAGCAGTTCGAGGACGTCGACCTGCCCCAGCACCACCAGACGATCTGATGCGCGTCGTCGTCACCGGCGGTGCCGGTTTCCTGGGTTCACACCTGTGCGAGCGACTGGTCGACGAGGGCCACGAGGTGGTCTGCCTCGACAACTTCCTCACCGGCTCGCCCGAGAACGTCGCGCACCTCGCGCCGCTGCCGAACTTCCAGCTGGTCCGGGCCGACGTCACCAACTACGTGCACGTGGTGGGTGAGGTCGACGCCGTACTCCACTTCGCGTCGCCGGCCTCGCCGATCGACTACCTGCGACTGCCGATCCACACCCTCAAGGTGGGCTCGATCGGCACCCTGCACGCGCTGGGGCTGGCCCGCGAGAAGAACGCCCGGTTCGTGCTCGCCTCGACCTCCGAGGTGTACGGCGACCCGCAGGTGCACCCGCAGCCCGAGGACTACTGGGGTCACGTCAACCCGGTCGGGCCCCGCGGTGTGTACGACGAGGCGAAGCGGTTCTCCGAGGCGATGACCATGGCCTACCGCTCCACCCACGAGATGAACACCGGGATCGTCCGGATCTTCAACACCTTCGGCCCGCGGATGCGGCCGGCCGACGGTCGGGCGATCCCCAACTTCATCCGCCAGGCCCTGCTGGGCGAGCCGGTCACGGTCGCCGGTGAAGGCACCCAGACCCGGTCGGTCTGCTTCGTCGAGGACCTGGTCGACGGCGTACTCCGGATGATGCGCAGCGACCACCCCGGTCCGGTCAACATCGGCAACCCGCACGAGATCTCGATGAACGACCTCGCGCAGTGGATCATCGACCTGGTCGGCTCGGACTCCGAGATCGTGCACATCGAGCGGCCGGTCGACGACCCGACGGTGCGTCAGCCCGACATCACCACCGCCCGCGAGGTGCTCGGCTGGGAGCCGCGGATCAGCATCGCGGACGGGCTCAAGCACACCATCGAGTGGTTCCGCGAGCACCCCGAGCTGGTGGCCGCCAAGGCCTGAGGCCCGGCAGCACCGGCCCCAGCAGCACCGGCCCCAGCAGCACCGGCTCAGGCCAGGTCGGCCACATAGATCGCGGTCCCGGGCGTCAGCAGGCCCCGGGTCCGCGACCAGCCGCCCCACACCCGGTCGTGGTCCTCGGGCCACTCGGGCTCGGCGAGGTCGACCAGCCGGAAGCCGGCGCCGGCCAGGATCCGCACCCAGTCGCCGAGCGTGCGGTGGTGCTCGACGTACGCCACCCGGTCGGTCGCGTCGTCGACCTCGACGTACGGCGTCCGGTCCCAGTAGGACTGGCTGGCCACCAGGCCCGCCTCGGTCGGGTCGTCGGGGAACATCCAGCGGGTCGGGTGGGTGATCGAGAACGCGAAGCGGCCGCCGGGGGTGAGCACCCGGGCCACTTCCGCGACCGCCCGCTCGATGTCGGCGACGAACTGCAGCGCCCCGAAGGACGAGAACACCACGTCGAACGAGTCGTCGGCGAACGGCAGGTCGGTGGCGGTCGCGTTGACCGACGGCACCGTCAGCCCGGTCTCCTCGTCGATCCGCCGGGCGTGCTGGAGCTGACGCAGCGACAGGTCGAGGCCGACGGCCCACGCGCCGCGGGTCATCAGCCACCGCGAGCACTGGTTGGCGCCGGAGCCGACCTCGAGCACCCGCTTGCCGGAGACGTCGCCGAGCAGGCCGAGCTGTTCCTCGCCGATACCCTCGGGACCCCAGACGAAGCCGGCGTCCCCGAGGAAGGCGCCGTGGGTCGACTGGTACTCATCCGCATAGTTGTCCCAGTCGCGCCGGTTGGCGGTTCGGGACTCGGACTCGTCGACGGGACGGCGCTCGACGCGGACAGGAGGGTGATGCTGATCCACGCGCAGACCCTACTGCCCAGAAGGACCTGAGGAGGCTTTCGTGGACCTGCCGATCGAGCTGGCGGCCTTCGGGCTGTCCCCGTTGGAGGGCGGCTACAGCGGCGAGACCTTCGTCTCCGGCGAGGGCTCGGACCGGGTCGTGGTACGCATCTACGGCAGCCGCTCGGCCGCGCGGGGCGAGTCGGCGGTCGAGGTGGACGCGGCCGTGCTGCGGCTGATGCGCGGCATCGTGCCGGTCCCCGAGGTCTTGGAGGTACGCCGGCCGGCGGCCGATCACCCGGGACTGCTGGTCACCTCGTTCCTCCCGGGCGAGCGCGCCGACCTGCTGCTGGGCCGGGCCGGACCGGCCGACCGGGAGCGCGCGGGCCGGGCCATCGGGCGGGTGCTCGACCGGCTCGCGCACATCCCGACGCTGCGGCCCGGGACGTTCGTGGACGGCGACCTGTTGATCCGGCCGTTCCCGCCGACCGCCGACGGGCTGCCCGGTTGGGTCGACGCCCACCTGGAGCGGCTGTCGGGGTGGACCGAAGTCGAGCTGATGGGGCTGGCGCGGGTCGCGGAGGACGCGCAGGCACTGCTCGACACGGTCGGCCGGACCTGCTTCGTGCACTCCGACCTCAACCCGAAGAACCTGTTGCTCGACCCCGAGTCGCTCGAAGTGGTCGGCGTACTCGACTGGGAGTTCGCCCACAGCGGGTCGCCGTACACGGACCTGGGCAACCTCGTACGGTTCGAGCGCGACGAGGCTTTCACCGCCGGCGTACTCGCGGGGGTCGGGCTGGCCGGCGCCGAAGGCGCGAGAGCGCTCGACCTGGCTCGGGCGGCCGACCTGTGGGCGCTGGTCGACCTGGCCGCCCGGGACGCCGAGGACGGCAACCCGGTCACCGGCGCCGCGACCGCGCTGCTGCGCGCGGTCGCGCGCAGCGGTGACCTGCATGCGGTCGCCGGGTAGCCCGGCTCTCAGATGGCGAGGGGCCCCACCGGAAGACCGGTGAGGCCCCCGCTTCGGGCTGTCGCGATGAGAAGCGGGTCAGTAGACGGTCACACCGTACGCGCTGGCTGCTTCGGGGACGGGCTGGAAGAACGTGGTGCCGCCGGACCTGCAGTCGCCGCTGCCGCCGGAGGTGATGCCGAGTGCCTTGGTGCCGTCGTACATGGGGCCGCCGGAGTCGCCGGGCTCGGCGCA
>DASXRJ010000288.1:0-3136 GCA_036506675.1 Nocardioides sp.
GTCACCTGGACCTCCGCCGCCGGCACCGAGTCGGCCACCGCGCGGCACGTCCTCTCCGATGTCGCGCCGTGGGTGCTGGCCGACCTGCTCGGTGTGGAGGCCCCCGCCAAGCCCGAGGGCGCGCAACTGAAGATCAACTTCCTGCTCGACCGGCTGCCCGCGTTGAAGTCGGGCGCCGACCCGGCGGTCGCCTTCGCCGGCACCCTGCACCTGACCGAGGACTACACCGACCTCGAGGCGGCGTACGCCGATGCCGCGGCCGGCCGGGTGCCCACCTCGCTGCCGGGCGAGGTCTACTGCCACTCGCTGACCGACCCCTCGATCCTGGGCGGGTACGACGGCCACACCCTCACCTATTTCGGTCTGCACACGCCCGCCTCGCTGTTCGACGACCCGGCCGCCAAGGCGCTCGCCGTCTCGCGCGCGCTGGACTCCCTGGACCGGCACCTCGCCGAACCGATCCGCGACTGCCTGGCCCGCGACGCCGACGGCAACCCGTGCCTGGAGGCCAAGGTCCCGCAGGACGTCGAGGCCGACCTGGCCATGCCCGGCGGCCACATCTTCCACGGCCCGCTCGAGTGGCCCTGGGCCCCCGACGACGCCGTACTCGACACGCCCGCGCAGCGCTGGGGCGTCGCCACCTCGGTCGGCAACGTGTTCGTGTGTGGATCCGGCGCCCGGCGCGGCGGCGCGGTCTCAGGCATCGGCGGCCACAACGCGGCGGCCGCGGTGTCGGAATCGTCCTGATCTGGGGCTTTTGTGCCTCAGAATTTCTCGTTCGAGCCTTGTCGCGGCGGCGCACACCCTGTGGACTGGAAAGAAGCACTTCCCACACCCAGGAGGAACCATGAGCCGTACGACGCGTCGCGGCCTCGCCGCCGTCGCCATGACAGCCGGGCTGCTGCTCGGCTCGGCCGGGCCCGCCGGAGCCGACGTACCGCCCGGCCAGCACGGCTACGAGGGCCAGCCCGGCAACCAGGGCAGCCAGCACGGCCTCAGCGGCTACGAGGGCCAGCCGGGCAACCAGGGCGGCTGACCGTCCCAGGGCCTCCCCACCCCGTCCACGATGGCGGCCCGGATTTCTCCCCGGGCACCCGCGCTGGTAATGTTTCTTCTCGCGCCAAGCGCATGCGCCATTAGCTCAATTGGCAGAGCAGCTGACTCTTAATCAGCGGGTTCGGGGTTCGAGTCCCTGATGGCGTACCACCTCTCGAAGGCCGGTCCGACGGACCGGCCTTCGTGCATTTTCGGCTGGTGAGGCGCAAGCGCGCCGACCCCAGCCCGGAAAGATGGCGTCGCCTGCCTATGGCACCCAACGGGAAGCGCAACCAGCATGGCTTGCGGGGGGTGCCACATCATCGAAGGGACCCATCATGAAGAAATGGACCGCTGCCGCCGCCGGACTCGGTGTCGCCGCAGCACTCTCGTTCGCCGGACCTGCCTCGGCCGACCCGAAGGGCGAGGTCATCCAGCTCGACTGCGACAACGGGACCACGTACTGGATCGCCGTCCAGGAGAGCGGCAACGGGGCGTGGAGCCCCGGCCATGACACCAACAGCACCAGCACGCTGATCCCGACCGCCTTCGGCGAGTTCCACGGCGTCATCACGGACAGCACCGGTCAGGTGCTAGATGAGTTCACCGACCCGCCGATGGTCAAGGGAAGCGCCTCGAAGCCACGCAGTACGTCGGTGAGCTGCACGTTCGAGGTCACCGAGCAGTTCGAGGACCCCGACCTCGGTCTGCTGACCTTCCACGGCACCGGTAGCGTGGAGGCGTTCGTGACACCGGTCCGCTGATCCGCGGCCCCGACTGACCTCAGCCACCGACCCGTTGGGCAGAAGGCGCCGACCGCTCAGCGCCAGGTCGTCACCTCGGTCCAGGTGCGGCCGTCGTCCAGCGACCTGACCCATCCCCACGGCGTCTGAACGTCGATGTGGTCGTCGGCGACGACGGGCTCGTGCGGCAGCGCCAGCTGGCTGGGAGCGTCGTACCAGGAGCGGTGGACGAGGGTGAACTCCCCCTCGGTGAGGTGGTCGGCACGCCAGATCCTCGCCTCCGGGAAGGTCTGGACCGCGAGCAGCGCGCCGCCGGGCGTGGCGACCATGATGTCGATCTCGACATCCTCGCCTCCGGGCGGTTCGCGGCGGACGGCCTCGAGGTCCATGTCGGGACCGGGACCGAGGAGCTGGAGCTCGTTCACGCGGGTGTCGAAGACGAAGTACGTCGGCTGGGGCGCACCCCAGACCGGACCGCGCCCGACGCAGGGGCAGTCCCCTAGCACCCGATGGTGTCGCACGCCGTTGGTCTCCCACCACGCCACCGTCGGCTGCCATCGGTCGTCGACGCCCCACGGAGACACGCCCTCAACCGGGAGCGCAACCGAGCCGTTCCAGGCCGTGGGCCACTCGTATGAGGTGGCCGTCGCGAGGTCCAGCGCGCACCACGGGAACATGTGCACCGGGTCGACGGGAGGGACCGCGTCGGCCCACGATCCCGGGTCCCGGGCCGGATGGCACTTGAACCACAGCTTCGGGTCGTCCGGAGCGATCACCGTCCCCACCCTGGTCACTCGCGTGACACCACCGTCGGCATCGACCAGCCACTCCCGGGGCATCTCGGTGTCCACCAGCAGGAACGTCCCCTCGGCGGGCGTGTCGATCCGGGGACCGCGACTGCTCGAGTCACCCTGCCACCCGGACGGCACGACCTTCACCGGGGACGCCCGGAAGGTGGCCGCGCCGAATCCGTCCTCGGTCAGGGCTAGGGCCGGCCCGAGCGGGGGTTGCCCCTCCACACCCGGGCACTCCGGGCACCTCCGCACCCACAGGCTGATCCGAACATCGAGATCGCCGGGTGAGACCGCCGCGGCGACCAGGTCGGCGGCGCGGACGACCTTCTCGTTCGGAGACACCGGACCCGCCGGCGGCTGGCCACGGTCGTCGTCGGCCGCCACGAGCATCCCGCTGGCAACGAAGGCTGCCGTGCCGAGCGCCAGCGTCGCGGCGAGCGCGGCCCGCCGCCGACGCCGGGCGGTCGACACGATCGCCTCCAGCGGGGGCTGCTGGATCTGCGGCACGAGACCGCGCAGGTCCTCGACCTCAGGCATGGTGCGCCTCCTCCGAGTCGTCCAAGA
>DASXRJ010000289.1:0-8540 GCA_036506675.1 Nocardioides sp.
TGGCGGTGCTGGCCCTGTGCGGGCTGCGCTTCGGGGAACTCGCCGGGCTGACGGTGAAGCGTGTCAACATGCTCCGGCGACGGCTCGTGATCGCGGAGAGCGTGACCGAGGTCAACGGGCGGTTGGTGTGGTCGACCCCGAAGACGCACCGGACTCGTTCCGTGCCGTTCCCGCCGTCACTCGGGCCCAGCATCGAAGCGATGTGCGTGGGGAAGGGGCCCGATGATCTGCTGTTCACCGCTCCCGAGGGCGGCGTGCTTCGGCTGAACAACTGGCGGCGACGGGTGTTCGATCCGGCGCGCAAGGCCATCGGGCGCGCAGACGTGAAGCCGCACGACCTGAGGCACACGGCCGCGTCACTGGCCATTGCGGCTGGGGCGAACGTGAAGGCGGTGCAGCAGATGCTCGGGCACGCCTCGGCAGCAATGACGCTCGACGTGTACGCCGGTCTGTTCGGCGACGACCTCGACGCGGTCGCGATCGCGCTGGACGGGGTTGTGCCCCAAGTGCGCCCCATCGACCCGGAGGAGGAGGGTGACGACGGTGCTGTAGGTGTCCCGGCACGCGGCTGACCTGCGGAAACGTGCGGCGCCCCCGACAGGATTCGAACCTGTGACCCGCGGATTAGAAGGCCGCTGCTCTATCCAGCTGAGCTACGGAGGCCGGCGTGCCCATTGTGGCGCATGGGGCCAGTGGTCGTCTCATCGTGGTGGGAGCATGCTACGACCAGCATCACGAGGCCGCCGCGATCCTGCCGGTCAACCCTGATCGACGAGAGGTGGGGTCCGCTCAGCCGAGCAGGGCCCCCATCCAGGACTCCACATCCGCCGAGGTGCGCGGCAGCGCCTCGGAGAGGTTCCGGGCGCCGTCGGCGGTGACCATGATGTCGTCCTCGATCCGGATGCCGATGCCGCGGAGCTCCTCGGGCACCAGCAGGTCGTCCTGCTGGAAGTAGAGCCCCGGCTCGACGGTCAGGCACATGCCCTCGGCGAGGTCGCCCTTGGGGTAGACCTCGGGCGCCGCCCGGCCGCAGTCGTGGACGTCCATGCCGAGCATGTGGCTGGTGCCGTGCAGGGTCCAGCGGGCGTAGACCTTCGACTCCGGGTCGAGCGCCTCCTCGGCCGAGACGGGGAGCAGGTCGAGGCCCTCGAGTCCGTGCGCGAGGACGTTCATGGCGGCGTCGTGCGCGGCCAGGAAGGGTACGCCGGGTCGCACCGCCTCGATGCCGGCCTGCTGGGCGGCGTACACGAGGTCGTAGAGCTGGCGCTGCAGCGGGGTGAAGATGCCGTCGACGGGCAGCGTGCGGGTGACGTCGGCGGTGTAGAGGTTGTGGCCCTCGACGCCCATGTCGAGCAGCACCAGCCGTCCCGGCGTGATCGGCCCGGTGTTGTCGATCCAGTGCAGGGTCGTGGCGTGCGAGCCGCCGGCGCAGATGGAGTCGTAGCCGAGGTCGTTGCCCATGGCGCGGGCGCGGCGGAAGAAGGTGCCCTCGATCCAGCGCTCGCCGTACTTCAGGACGTTGGCCCACTCGCGCACGCTGTCCTCGAAGCCGAGCGTGGTGATGTCGCAGGCCTCCTGCAGCTCCGCGACCTCCCACTCGTCCTTGACCAGCCGCATCTCGGAGGCGACCCGGGCGAGCTCCTCGTCGTGGGTCTCGTCGGCTGCCACCAGCGCGTCGACCTTCGCGTCGATGCCGCGGTGCACGCGGGTCTTGCCGCCGCGCTCGAGGGCGGCCGGTAGGTCGTCGATGTGGCGCACCTCGAGCCCGAGGGAGTCGGAGATCTCCTTGACCGAGGGACGCCGGCCCACCCACAGCTCGCCGTACTGGCGGTCGCGGAAGAACTCGTCGGTGTCGCGCGAGGACCGCGGCCGGGCATAGAGGACCGCGTCGCCGCCCTCGATCACGAGTACGGCGTCGGAGGTCTGGTTGCCGGAGAAGTAGGTGTGGGCGGTGTCGGAGCGGAACCTGTAGTCCGTGTCGTTGGACCGCACCTTGAAGGCGCCGGCCGGCAGCACCAGCCGCTCGCCCGGGAACGCCTCGGCGAGCCTGGCCCGGCGCGCGGCCGCCCAGTCGCTGACCGGATGGCGGGGCAGGTCGAGCTCGCGGTCGCCCCAGCCGCGGCGCATGAACTCCGAGTACGCCGCCGGCACCGCCGGGTCGTGCGACTCGGTCTTCGGGTGGCTCGTGGGCTGGGTGGACCCCTCCGTGCTGGCCGCGGTGGCGGCGGGCGTGGCGGCGGGGACGGTTTCGTGGGTCGGCTGGGTGTCGTCGGTCACGTCGTCAACCATAACGCCGGGCGGCCGGGCGCGCAGGCGCGGAGAGGTGGGCGGCAGTTAGGCTGCCGCCATGCTCGCAGCGCGTCGCGACAACCTGGCGTTCACCCTGGTGGTGACCGTCCTGGCTGCCGTGTGCGCGCTGCCGATCGCGGGCCTGGTGCTGCTGTCCGGCGCACCCTCGGTCGTGCTGGTCGCCACGCTGCTGGCCGCGGTGCCGGTCGGGCCGTTGGTGGCGGCGTACCTCTGGCTCGACCGCTACGAGCCCGAGCCCCGCTACCTGCTCGCTCTGGGCCTGCTCTGGGGCGGCTTCGTGGCAACCGCGGCGACCCTGGCGCTCGGCGGCATCGGCGAGGTCTTCCTGCCCGTCTCGCAGGCGCAGAGCCTGGCCGTGGCCGCGCCGGTGACCGAGGAGGCCAGCAAGGGCGCCTTCCTGCTGCTGTTGCTGTGGTGGCGACGCCACGAGCTCGACGGCGTACTCGACGGCATCGTGTACGCCGGCATGGTCGGCATCGGGTTCGCCTTCGTGGAGAACATCCTCTACCTCGCCGCGGCGTACAACGGGACCGACGGAGTCGGCCCCGGTGGCGCCGAGGCGATCACCTCGACGTTCGTGGTGCGCTGCGTGTTCAGCCCGTTCGCGCACCCGCTGTTCACCGCCTTCACCGGGATCGGGGTCGGCATCGCGGTCGGGTCGCGCAGCCGGCTGGTCCGCGTGGTGGCGCCGATCGCCGGCTACCTGTTCGCGGTGGTCGCCCACGGCACCTGGAACGCCGCCACGCTCTACGGCCCCGACGGCTTCTTCGGCGTGTACGTCGTCCTCATGGTCCCGGCCCTCCTGATGCTGACCGGCTTCGCGCTCTGGGCCCGCACCAGCGAGCGCCGGCTGCTGCGGTCCGCGCTCACCGACGCCGCCCGGCGTGGCCTGTTCCGCGCCGAGGACATCGGCTGGATGGTCGACCTGCGGGCCCGTCGTACCGCCCGCGCGCACGCGCTCGCGACCGGCGGACCCCAGGGTTTGCGCGCAATGAAGACATTTCAGACCGCGGCGATCGAGCTTGCCTTCCTCCATCACCGGTACCTTCGGGGCACCGCACCCGGCGACTTCTCCCAGCGAGGACAGCAGTTCGTGAACCAGCTCGAGGCCATCCGGCCGCAGATCTCCTTCCCCGGACAGGTGGTGCCGTCCCGATGACGGATCAACACGTCGACCCCGCCCCGCAGGCCGACAAGCCCAAGGGGGAGCCGAAGGCGAAATCGAAGAAGCCCGCCAAGCCAGAGGCCTCGTCCGACGGCTCGACCCACGGCGCGACAACTCCCGGTCCGGCGACCTCCCACCAGGCCACCGCCGGACCCGGCGCGCCCGGCACGGAGACCCGCGAGAGTACGGCGATGCTCACCGCCCTGGTCCGGCTCCGGGGCGCGCTCCAGGCCACGCGGCTGCCCCTGGACATGCCCGGTGTCGACGCCCAGCGCACCGCCCGCACCGAGATGGTCGACCAGCTCGAGGACTACGTCATCCCGCGGCTGATGACGATCGACGCGCCGCTGCTCACGGTGGTGGGCGGATCCACCGGCGCGGGCAAGTCGACGCTGGTCAACTCGCTGGTCGGCACCAAGGTGACCGAACCCGGTCTACTGCGGCCGACGACGCGGTCGCCGGTCCTGGTGCACAACCCCGACGACGCGAAGTGGTTCGGGCAGGACCGCATCCTGCCCGACCTGGAGCGGGTCACCAGCTCCACCAACGACCCCAACGCACTTCAGCTGGTGCCGTCCGAGTCCGTCCCGACCGGCCTGGCCATCCTCGACGCGCCCGATGTGGACTCGGTCGAGGAGCGCAACCGGGCGCTCGCCGCTCAGCTGCTGGCCGCGGCCGACCTGTGGCTCTTCGTCACCTCCGCGGCCCGGTACGCCGACCAGGTGCCGTGGAACTTCCTCAAGCAGGCCGCCGAGCGCAGCACCGCCGTCGCGATCGTGCTCGACCGGACCGCGCCCGAGGCGGTCGAGACCGTCTCGACCCACCTGGCCCGGATGCTGGCCAGCCGCGGTCTCAAGGACAGCCCGCTGTTCGCGGTGCAGGAGGGCTCGGTCGACGACGAGGGCCTGCTGCCCAAGGAGGAGGTCGCCGAGATCCGCACCTGGCTGGACTCGCTGGCCGCCGACGCCGACGCGCGGGCCGCAGTGGTCAAGCAGACCCTCGAAGGCGCGATCCGCACGCTGACCCGTCGTACTCACGGGGTGGCGGACGCCGTCGTCGAGCAGGTGGCGGTCGAGCAGCGGCTGCGCGAGGACGTCGTCAAGGCGTACGACGGCGCCGTCGACGCGGTCGCCAAGGCCTCGGCCGACGGGACGCTCCTGCGCGGCGAGGTGCTGGCCCGCTGGCAGGAGTTCGTCGGGACCGGCGAGCTGCTGCGTTCGCTGGAGACCCGCGTGGGCTGGCTGCGCGACCGGATCGTCAACGCGGTCAAGGGCAAGCCGCTGCAGGCCGAGCGGATCACGGTCGCGGTGGAGTCGGGGCTGGAGACGCTGATCCTCGAGCACGCCGAGGCCGCCGCCGAGCGGGCCGAGGCGTCCTGGCAGTCGCTGGCGTCCGGGCAGCAGCTGCTGGGTGACGCCGACCAGGATCTCGGGCGTGCGTCGCGGGACTTCCGGCGCGACGCCGAGCGCGCCGTACGCGAGTGGCAGCAGGCGGTGCTCGACATGGTGCGCACCGAGGGAGCGGACAAGCGGACGACCGCGCGGTTCCTGGCGTTCGGCGTCAACGGGCTGTCGGTGTCGCTGATGGTCGTCGTGTTCGCGCACACCGCGGGTGTCACCGGCGCGGAGGCCGGCATCGCGGGCGGGTCTGCGGTGATCGGCCAGAAGCTGCTGGAGGCGGTCTTCGGCGACCAGGCCGTGCGCACTCTCGCCGAGCGGGCTCGCAAGGACCTGGAGACCCGGGTCGAGACGCTGATGCACGCCGAGCGAGAGCGGTACCTGGGGATGCTGGACAGCCTCGGAATGGACGCTCAGACGGAGAAGGAGCTGCGCGAGGCGTCCCGTAGGATCGATGATCTGCGTTTCGCGGGGGCCGCGGTTTCGGGTAAACCGTCCTCGAATGAATAGAGTTGCCCCGATAACCCCACCATGACTAAATCCGACACTGCTGCCTGAGGTTCTCAATTGACGTCGCTGCTCGAGGGTGCCAAGAAGCTGGTCACCCGAGGGACCGACATCGGCGCCCGCGTCGAAGGTCTCGACATGGCGGTCGGTGCGGCCCGCGGGCGTCTCGACGAGGCCCTGGTCGACGACGCCGCTGCCGTGGTCGACCGCGCCGCCAGCCGGCTGCGGCTGTCGGCCGACCACACGGTGGTGGCGATCGCCGGTGCGACCGGCTCGGGCAAGTCCTCGACCTTCAACGCGCTGACCGACCTGGAGCTGTCCGCGGTCGGAGTACGCCGCCCCACCACGTCGTGGGCGACCGCTTGCGTGTGGGGGCGTGAGGGTGCCTCGGAGCTGCTGACCTGGCTGGGCATCCCCGAGCGGCATCAGGTGACGCGGGACTCGATGCTCGACACGGGTCACGAGAGCAAGGACCTGCAGGGCGTCGTACTCCTCGACCTGCCGGACCACGACTCGACCGAGGTGTCCCACCACCTCGAGGTCGACCGGCTGGTGAAGCTGGCCGACATGCTGGTCTGGGTGCTCGACCCGCAGAAGTACGCCGACGCCGCGATCCACGACCGCTACCTCAAGAAGCTCTCGACCCACGCCGCCGTGATGATGGTGGTGCTCAACCACATCGACACCGTCCCGGAGGGTCGGCGCGACGCGATGCTCGCCGACGTACGCCGGCTGCTCGACGCCGACGGCCTGCACGAGGTCCCGGTGCTCGCGATCTCCGCTCGTGAGGGTTGGGGCATTCCCGACCTGAAGGGGCAGATCGCCAAGCGGGTGTCCGAGAAGAAGGCGACCCGGCAGCGGCTCGAGGCCGACCTGAAGGTGGTCGCCGGAGACCTGCGCAAGGTGTCCGGGACCGCGAAGCCGCGTGACCTCTCCCCGGAGCGGGTCGCGGAGCTGGAGGAGGCCTGTGCCGACGCGGCCGGCGTACCCACGGTGGTCGACGTGGTCGAGAAGTCGACCCGCTTCCGCGCCAACCGGGCCACCGGCTGGCCGCTGACGAGCTGGCTGTCGGGGCTGCGCCCGGACCCGCTCAAGCGGCTGCACCTCGACCTCGGCAAGGCCGGCAAGGAGCTGACCCGCAGCGCCCGGACCTCTATCCCGAAGGCGACGCAGGTGCAGCGGGCTCGGGTCGACGCCGCCGTACGCGCGGTCGCCGACGACATGGCCACCGGCCTGAACAAGCCCTGGCAGGAGTCGATCCGTCGGGCCTCGGTCTCGCGGCTCGACGACCTCAACGACCGGCTCGACCAGGCCCTGGCCGACACCGACCTGGGCGTCGCGGTGATGCCGTGGTGGGCGCGGATGGTGCGGTTCCTGCAGTGGGTCCTGATCCTGACCGCGCTGGGTGGGGCCGCGTGGCTGCTGGCGCTGTTCGGCATGGACTACCTGCGGATGTCGGCGCCGACCACGCCCGACGTGCAGGGCTTCCCGGCGCCGACGGTGATGCTGATCGGCGGCGCCGCGGTGGGCATCCTGCTGGCGCTGTTCTGCCGGGTGCTGGTCGGCTGGACTGCGCGCGGCCGGGCCCGCAGCGCCGACCGGCGGCTGCGCAAGGGCATCGACGGCGTCTGCGAGCACATCGTGGTCACGCCGATCGAGGAAGAGCTCGTGGCCTACCGCAAGGTCCGCGACGGCCTCGCCGCCGCGCTCAAGTAGCCACTTACCGTCCACAGGCGCCTTCACCCGGCGCGTTTTCCACAGCCTTCCGGCGCCGGCGCCGGACTGTCGGTGCAACTTCTCAGTCTGGTCCTGATCGATGTGACCGAGACCAGACAAGGAGAAGGTGCGATGAACGAAACGATGGTGACGCTGCAGGGCTGGGTCGGCGGCGACGTGGTCAGCCGACCGGCCGGCGACTCGGTGGTGACCAACTTCCGGGTGGCGTCCACGCCGCGCCGCTACCAGAAGAAGACCGGCGAGTGGATGGACGGAGACACCCAGTGGTACTCCGTGAGCGCCTGGCGGTCCCTGGCCGAGAACTGCGCGGCCTCGCTCCGCCGCGGTGACCCGGTCGTCGTACACGGCAGGCTGAACGCATCGCTCTGGAAGAACTCCGCCGGGATCGAGGTCACCTCCTTCGAGGTGGAGGCCAGCTTCGTGGGCCACGACCTCAACCGCGGTACGAGCGTCTTCACCCGGCCGCCGCGCGTGCTGGCCCCGACCGACCAGGTGCCGGAGGGGACCGAGTCGGCCGAGGCGCCGGACTCGGCGCTGCTGGTCGACCGCGACGGGGTCGAGGTGACCGCCGCCTAGTGGTGATCCCCGGAAGTTCGTCGTGTGTCCCGACCTACCTCTGGGGATGACCACTAGCGCGACAGGAGCGGCCGGAGGTGCCCCGGCCGCTCCCGTCGTGGGGGTGCCTCAGCTGGTCGGGCCCTCGGTGGGGGTCGCCGTGGCCGTGGCGTCGCCCTGCGGGCTCGCGTCGTCGCTGCCGACCGCGGTCGGGTCGGCCGTGGCGGCCGGTGTGGGCGAGACGCTCGCGGGCGGGGTCCAGTCCTGCCAGGTCGGGTCGGCCGCGATCGTCTCCAGCTGGGTCAGGTCGAGCAGCGGCCGGTCGGCGGTGACCGTCGAGCCCGGGCCCCACTTGGGGTCGGTGGTGTTGGCGGCCGCGAGGTAGACCACGCCGCCGTCGCTGGTCGCGATCGTGACCTCGTTGATGACGATGCCTCCGGCCTGGCTGACCGACGCGCGGCCGTAGTGGTGGCCGTCCGCGTCGCGAAGCTCGGTGCACTGGGCGGGGTCGACCAGGTTTCCCGGGCAGCTGATCAGCTGGTGGTTGCTGGGCCCTTCGGCGTACGCCGTCGTGTGCTCGTCGCCGTTGGCATCAGTCGTCGTGACCGGGCTCGGGGTGGGGGAGGGCGGGGGGTAGAGCAGCAGGTTCACGCCCCCGTGCTCGGTGGCCGATCGCTGCAGGTCGGCCGACAGCCAGCCGTGCATCGGGCCGTAGGGCTCGCCGGGTGCGCGGTCGTCGTTCATGGTGACCGCATCGGCGACGGTGAGCCCCTCGGGCAGGAGCGTGGTCAGCCGGTCCAGCATCTCCGGGGCGGGCATGTCCCACCAGCCGCCGGCGAGGCTGCTCGGCGACTTCGTTGGGGCCGGCG
>DASXRJ010000290.1:0-12868 GCA_036506675.1 Nocardioides sp.
GGGTGGTTTCCCGGGCAGTCGGCCTGTGGTTCCGGCCGGCACCATAGGCCGAGCGCTCCCCGTGCTGGGTCGCATCAGGCAGGATCGGGGCATGCGCGCCGTGACCCGGGGACTCGTCGTACTCCTGCTGCCGATGACCACGGGCCTCACTGCCTGCTCCTCGGGCGACTCCGGCAGCGGTGCCGAGGGGGTGGCGGACGACCTGGCGACCGGGCTGGCCGCCAAGGATCTCGAGGGGCTGCCCTGGACGCACCCGGACACCGAGGTCGACCTGACCGCGATCCTCGGGTCGCTCGCCGACGACCAGCCGAAGGTCGAGGTCGGCAGGGTCGACGACCAGGGCGGTACGGCGACCGCGACCCTGTCGTGGAGCTGGGACCTCGACGGCCAGACCTGGGCCTATGACACCACCGCCGACCTGGTCGACACGGGCGGTCGGTGGACGGTCACCTGGGACCCGGCGATCGTGGAGAGCTCCCTGAAGGAGGGCGAGTCGTTCGACGTCGACACCCTGCTGCCGGAGCGCGGCGACATCCTCGGCGCGGGCGGGAAGCCGATGGTCACCGAGCGCGACGTCGTCCACTACGGGCTCGACAAGACCAAGGTGTCGGCCGGTCAGGTGGCTGGCAGCGCGCGGAAGATCGCGGTCGCGCTCGGCATCGACCCGGCGTCGTACACGAAGAGCGTGAAGGCGGCGGGACCCAAGGCGTACGTCGAGGCGATCGTGCTCCGGCTGACCGATGTCGGCAAGGTGCCGTCGACGTACGACGACATCCCGGGGGCCGTCGCGCTGTCGGGGACGCTGCCGCTGGCGCCGAGCAAGGAGTTCGCGGCGCCGATCCTCGGCACCGTCGGCCCCGCCACGGCCGAGATCATCAAGGAGTCGAAGGGCAAGATCGAGGCCGGCGACGTGGTCGGGCTGTCCGGCCTCGAGGCGCGGTACGACGAGCAGCTGCGCGGCACTCCCGGGGTGAGCGTCGACGCGGTCAACGCGAGGGGCCGGCGTACGCACACGCTCTTCACCGCGAAGCCGGTCGCCGGCAAGTCGCTCACGATCACGCTCGACGAGCAGCTGCAGCTGAAGGCGGAGCGGATCCTGGCCGGTTTCGGTGGTGAGACGCCGCCGAACGCCACCGCGATCGTCGCGATCCGGCCCTCGACGGGCGACATCCTGGCCGCCGCGAACGGGCCGGGCACGGGCGGGCAGAACATCGCGACCTTCGGGCAGTACGCGCCGGGGTCGACGTTCAAGCTCGTGTCGTCGCTGGCGCTGCTGCGCTCCGGGCTGACGCCGACCAGCCGGGTGTCGTGCCCGCCGACGGTGACGGTGAACGGCAAGGAGTTCAAGAACTACGACGACTACCCCGCCTCCAAGCTCGGCCGGATCACGCTGCGCGACGCGATCGCGAACTCCTGCAATACCGCGGTGATCGGCCAGCGAGAGCGGCTTCGCGGGTCGGCGCTGGCCGACGCGGCGGCGGCGCTCGGGCTCGGGGTCGACCACGACCTGGGCTTCCCGGCGTACTTCGGTCAGGTGCCGCCGACCGACTCGGAGACGGAGGGGGCGGCCGACCTGATCGGGCAGGGCAAGGTGCTTGCCTCGCCGATGACGATGGCGGTCGTGGCCGCGTCGGTGGCGGCGGGACACGCCGTACTCCCGCGGCTGGTGCCGTCGGCGACCGCGACCCAGAAGCCGCCGGCCAAGCCGCTGACGAAGACCGAGGCGAACCAGCTGCGCGCGCTGATGCGGGCCGTGGTGACCGACGGCTCCGGCCACCTGCTGGCGGACCTGCCCGGCCAGGTCGGCGCCAAGACCGGCACCGCCGAGTACGGCGAACCCGCCCCCGACGGCTCGCTCCCCACCCACACCTGGATGATCGCGACCCAGGGCGACCTGGCCGTCGCCGTGTTCGTCGAGACCGGTGAGTCCGGCTCCGGCACCGCCGGCCCCCTCCTAGAGTCGTTCCTCCGCTGATCGCCGAAGTGGCAAGAAGGGCCCCGCGAAGTGGCGAAAATTGCCCCACGAAGTGGCGATCTTGGCCCTTCCAAGCGTGAAAAATGGCCCTCACACGAGTGGTTCATCGACCCGCGTGAGTACGCCCGTCAGGAGCAGCGTCGCGGCCGCCGGTACGCCTACGAGCGGCTCGACCCTCGGCGTTCGGCGCTGGTCGTCGTCGACATGGTGTCGTTCTTCGTCGAGCAGAACCCCTACGCCCGCGGCATCGTGCCCCGCATCGACCGGCTGGCCAGGGGCCTGCGCGAGGCGGGCGGCCGGGTGTTCTGGGGTCTTCCAGGAGCGAGTACGCCGGAGCCGGTCACCGTCGAGTTCTTCGGCGCGGAGGTGGCGGCGATGTACGCGGCCAGCGGCGGCACCGGGCCGTTCGAGGAGCGGCTGTGGCCGGAGCTCGTCGTACACGAAGACGACGGGTACGCCGAGAAGACCGCCGCCAGCGCGTTCTTCCCGGGCCGGTCGACGCTGCTCGACCAGCTCTACGGGATCGACAACATCCTGGTGACCGGCACGGTCACCAACGTCTGCTGCGAGTCGAGCGCCCGCGACGCCAGCACGCTCGGCTACCGCGTGGTGATGGTCGCCGACGCCAACGCCGCCCGGCGCGACCAGGACCACAACGCAACTCTGCACACCATCTACCGGACCTTCGGCGACGTCCGCTCCACCGACGACTTACTCACCCTGCTCCGCTGACCACTATTGCCACTTCGAGGGGCCAAGATCGCCACTTCGAGGGGCCAAGATCGCCACCTCGCGGGGGTCTCGCCGGGCGGCGATCGGGGGCTGACCTGCGATGACTTCCCCGGTCGCCCGTGGTCTGCCTGTGTGACCGGGTAACACGATTGGCAGCAGGAGGCAGATCATGAGCGATTCGACACCGCTGGACGTGACGTTCGAGGCGGCCCTGGAGAAGAGCCCGAACCCGGGCGGCTGGACCTACGTCGTGTGGGAGAAGTCCGCCGACTTCTTCGGCACGCACGGGCTGGTCAAGGTGAGCGGCACCGTGGACGGCGAGCCGTTCCGCAGCTCGTTCATGGCGCTCGGCGACGGCCGGCACAAGCTGCCGGTCAAGGCCGACGTACGCAAGAAGCTGGGCAAGTCCGAGGGCGATAGCGTGACCGTCCACCTCGACCAGCGGTTGCCGCGCTGAGTTCACAGGCTCGTTGTGCACCTCGAACTGCACCAATATCCGGTGTAGAGTCGAGTGCATGACGACGAAGCGGCTGAGCGTGATCATCGGAGACGCCGACCAGGCGCGCCTGGACCCGTTCTTCGTGGAGGACAGCCCGGAGCGCTCGGCCCTGCAGGCGTGGTTGACCGAGCGGGGGGAGAAGCCGGCCACCTCCGACGCGTCCTCGATCCGGGCGCTGCTGCAGGCCGGAGCCGCGGCGATCCGAGAGGAGTTGCTGGACGACGGTTACGCCGAGCTCGCCGAGATCTATGACGAGAAGGCCGCGCGCGCCGAGCGGCGTACGGCGCGAGACCGCTACGCCGACCGCACCGAAGCCATCCAGTGACTCCGACCACTGACCTCGCTCCGCTGCGGGGCCAGATCTTTCGGGTCGACCTCGGTCACGGGCCGCAGCCCTGGGTCGTGGTCAGCAACAACGCGCGCAACCGCAATCTGGAGACGTCGATCGCGGCTCGGATCACGACGACCGGGCGGCATGCTCGCCTGCCGACGGTCGTGGCACTGGGACCCGCCGACCCGCTGGTCGGGTTCGTCGTGGTCGACGATCTCGTGCAGTTCTACCGCGACGAGCTGACGAAACCGCTGGGCGCGTTGGCTCCGATGACGATGGCTCAGATCAGTGAGGCACTGCGGATTGCACTGCCTTGACGTGCCGACCGCCGGGGCCGTCGGATCGAGGCCCCGGCGTTCGCGCGCGGTCAGCGGACGGGCTCGAAGATGTTGAGCTGTACGCCGTTGGTGAAGGTCTTGCTCGAGGTCAGCTTGAGGCGGGCCATGTTGTCTGTGTCGGTCGGGAAGAGCCGGTTGCCCGAGCCGAGGATCACCGGGAAGACCATCAGCCGCCACTCGTCGACCAGGTCGGCCTGGTAGAGCGTCGAGACCAGGTTGCCGCTCCCGTGTACGACGATCGGGCCGCCCTCGCCCTCCTTGAGCTCGCGAACCGCCTCGGCCACGTCGCCCTCGAGCACGTGGGTGTTGTTCCAGGTCGGGTCGGTGAGGGTGGTGGAAGCGACGTACTTGGGCATCGAGTTGAACTTGTCGGCGAAGGGGTCGTCGCTGCGCTCGGGCCAGGCGGCGCTGAAGCCGTCGTACGTCACCCGGCCGAGCAGCAGGGCCTCGGACTCGAGCGTCTCCTCGAGCTTGAAGTCGTACATCGTGGGGTCGGACTCGACGGCGTTGAAGGTCCAGCCGCTGTGGGCGTAGCCCGGCTCGCCGCCGGGGGAGTCGATAACGCCGTCGAGGGAGATGAACTCGGTGACTATGAGCTTGCGCATGGGGTTGTCCTCTCGTGGTCCGGGTTGTTACACCCTCTCCACGATCGAGCCGGTCGCACTACGACACCTGGCGCGACCGAATTTTCAGCGGTCCGCGATCTGCCGGTGGTGATGAATGACCTCGGCGATGATGAAGTTGAGGAACTTCTCCGCGAAGACCGGATCGAGGCCGGCATCGGTCGCCAGCGACCGCAGCCGCGCGATCTGGCGCTCCTCGCGGCCGGGGTCGGCGGGCGGCAGCCCGTGCTCCGCCTTGAGTACGCCGACCTGCTGGGTGCACTTGAAGCGCTCGGCCAGCAGGTGCACCAGGGCCGCGTCGATGTTGTCGATGCTGCTGCGAAGACGGGACAGCTCGGCCGGGATATCGGTGTCGGCAGTCACTTCTTCAGGATAGGGACCGTCGGGAGAGGATGGTCGTTCCGACGTCCGCAGAGGGAGACCGCTTGTCCAGGCTGCTCGCCGATACCCGCCCGCTCGCCAACCGGCACTTCCGCCGGCTCTGGGTCGCCAACGTCATCACCGTGGTCGGTGCCCAGCTGACCGTGGTGGCGGTGCCGGCGCAGATCTACGCGCTGACCGGTTCGTCGGCGTACGTGGGGCTGACGGGTGTCTTCGGGTTGGTGCCGCTGGTGGTCTTCGGGCTCTGGGGCGGAGCGCTGGCGGACGCGATGGACCGGCGTACTCTCCAGCTCGGCACCACGACCGGGCTGATCGTGACGAGCGGGCTGTTCTGGGCGCAGGCCGCGGCCGGCCTGAACGACGTGTGGCTGCTGCTTGGGCTGCTGTCGCTGCAGCAGGCGTTCTTCGCGGTCAACAGCCCGACCCGCGGCGCGATCCTCCCGCAGCTGTTGCCGGCCGACCTGCTGCCCGCGGCCAACTCGCTCAACATGACCGTCATGCAGGCGGGAGCGATCGCGGGGCCGATGATCGGCGGCGCGCTGATCCCGGTGCTCGGCTTCTCCGCCCTCTACCTCGCCGACACCATCTGCCTCTTTGCCACCTTGTACGCCGTCGTCGGGTTGCCGCGGCTGCCGGTCGAGGGCCTGGCCGGTACGCCGGGTCTGCGGTCGGTCATCGACGGGCTGACCTACCTGCGGGGGCACCCGATCCTGATGATGTCGTTCGTCGTCGACATCGTCGCGATGCTGTTCGGGATGCCCCGGGCGCTGTTCCCGCAGCTCGCCCACGAGAGCTTCGGCGGGCCGGACAGCGGCGGACTGGCGTTCGCGCTGCTCTTCGCGGCGATTCCGGCCGGCGCCGTGGCCGGCGGGGTGTTCTCGGGCTGGGTGTCGCGGGTGAGCCGGCAGGGGCTCGCGGTGCTGGTCGCGGTGGTCGTGTGGGGGCTGGCGATGGCCGGGTTCGGGATCGCGACCGGTCTCGCGGGTGGTCACGGCGGAGCCTGGCTCGCGGTCGCGGTGTCGATGCTCGCCGTGGGCGGGGCGGCGGACATGGCGTCGGCGGCGTTCCGGATGAGCATGCTCCAGACGGCGGCCAGCGAGGAGGTGCGGGGCCGGCTGCAGGGGGTCTTCCTGGTCGTGGTCGTCGGTGGGCCGCGGCTGGCGGACGTGACCCACGGTGCGGCGGCGGTGATGGTCGGTACGGCGGCGGCCGCGGCGGGTGGCGGCGTACTCGTCGTGGTGGGAGTGGTCGTCGCGGCCCTCGCCGTACCCGCGTTCGTGCGTTACCGGGTGGTGCCCGCGGCGGTCCGCTGACCGGTCTGACCCGCCGAGGTGGCGAGAGCCTCCAGGACGTCATGCGGCTCGAGCCGTAGATGACTCCGCCCGTATGACGTCTTGCGGCTGTACGGCGGCCCTACCATGTCCCGCATGCCTCCCGTGTTGCTCGTGCTCGGCGCCGGTCCCGGACTCGGGTTGGCGGTCGCTCGGCGGTTCGAGGTCGAGGGGTTCCGCCCGGTGCTCGCCGCCAGGTCACCGGACAAGCTGGCCGCGCTGGCCGCCGAGCTGTCCCACGCGGGCACGGTCGCGGTCGATCTCGCCGACGCCGACGCCGTCACGGCCGCCGTCACGAGTGTGGGCGAGTCGGAGGGGAGGATCGACGTACTCCACTTCAACCCGAGCGCCTTCCGGATGGCCGACCCGCTGCACCTCAGCGTCGACCAGCTCTTCGCGGACCTGCGGCTCGGGGTGGCCGCGCTGCTGCCGGCGGTGCAGGCGGCCCGGCCGTTCATGTCCGCGGGCGCGCGGGTGCTGGCGACGGGGAGTGCGGCGGCCGACACGCCGTGGCACGAGGCCGCGTCGCTCGGCGTACAGAAGGCGGCGCTGCGCAACCTGGTCACCAGCCTCGACGCGACGCTGGCGCCCGACGGGATCCGGGCGGTCGCCGTACAGGTCAACGGCGTGCTGACCGAGGACGGCCCGTTCGCGCCCGGCCCGGTCGCGGAGGCGATGTACGCCGCCGTCACCCGGCCGGATGAGGGCTGGACCCCGCAGGTGGCGTACGACGGCAACCCCTCATGAGGTCCTCGCCGCGGCACTAGCATCGTCTCGATGCCTGCCGACGCCCGACCGCTCGCCGCCATTGCCCTCGGTGGCATGGTCGGCGCGAGCGCCCGCTACGCCCTCGAGCTGGCCTGGCCGCCCGCGCCGGCCGGCCTGCCCTGGGCCACGCTGCTGACCAACGCGGTCGGCTGCCTGCTGATCGGCGTACTCATGGTGTACGTCGTCGAACGCGGCGGCGCCCATCCGCTGCTGCGGCCGTTCGCCGGTGTGGGGGTGCTGGGCGGCTTCACCACCTTCTCGACGTACGCCGTCCAGGTCGACCAGCGCGTCGACCAGCCGGCGTTGGCGCTCGCCTACCTCGTGGCCACGCCGGTGGCCGCCCTGCTCGCGGTCGCGACCGGAGTCGCCGCCACCCGCGGCGTACTCACCCTGCGCGGCAACCTCGCCCGGCAACGGGCCCAGTCTGAAAAGGCACCGAGATGACGCTCGAAGGACCCGTACGCCGCCTGACCGTGTACGTCGGCGAGGACGACGTGTGGCACCACCGGCCGCTCTACACCGAGCTCGTGCACCGCGCCCACGCGGCGGGGCTGGCGGGGGCGAGCGTGTTCCGCGGGATCGAGGGGTTCGGGAGCTCGAACCGGGTGCACACCAGCCGGATCCTGTCCCTGTCCGAGGACCTCCCGGTCGCGGTGGTCATCGTGGATGCGGCGGAGAAGATCGAGGCGTTCCTGCCGCAGGTCGAGGAGATCGTGCACGAAGGCCTGGTGGTGACAGAGGACGTCACCGCGCGGGTGCACAGGTACCGCGGCTGATGGGATTCCTGTTCGTCTGCCTCGGTGCCGCCGTCGGGGCGCCGGCGCGGTATCTGGTCGACCGGGCCGTGCAGTCGCGCGCTGAGCGGTCGCGGGCGGGCGGCCTGCTGCCGTGGGGAACGCTCACGGTGAACGTCGTGGGGTCCTTCGTGCTTGGGCTGGTGGTGGGTTTCGGGGTGCCCGAAGACGTGCGGCTGCTGGTCGGCACCGGACTGTGTGGCGCGCTGACGACGTACAGCACCTTCGGCTATGAGACCTACCGGTTGGCCGAGGACGGCGCCCGCCTCTACGCCGTACTCAATGTCGCCCTGACCCTCCTCCTCGGCCTCCTCTCCGCCGCCGCCGGTCTCACCCTCGCCGAAGTGGCGTGATTGGCCCCGCGAAGTGGCGTGATTGGCCCCGCGAGATGGCGATCTTGGCCCTTCCAGGTGGCGAAAATGGCCCCGGCATGATGGCGACCTGATGCCGAACGGGATCGGTGGGGCTAGCGTGGCGACGTGGATACTCCGTCGACGCTGCTGGAGCTGATCAGAGCCTCGGTGATCGGCGAGGACCACCTGATGACCACGCCGTACGGCGTCCGTCGGGTGACCTACGCCGACTACACCGCGTCCGGGCGCGCGCTCACCTTCATCGAGGACTTCATCCGCGACGAGGTGCTGCCCAGCTACGCCAACACCCACACCGAGTCGAGCGGCACCGGCCTGCAGACGACCCGCCTCCGCGAGCAGGCCCGGGCGATCATCCGCGACGCGGTCGGGGGCGACGACGAGACCGTCGTCATCTTCACCGGCTCGGGCAGCACCGGCGCGATCGACAAGCTGATCGGCGTACTCGGCCTCCGCATCCCGTCCGTCCTCGACGACCGCCACCACCTGACCGATCACATCCCGCCCGAGCAGCGACCGGTGGTGTTCATCGGCCCGTTCGAGCACCACTCGAACGAGCTCCCGTGGCGCGAGTCGATCGCCGACGTCGTCACCATCCGCGAGGACGTCGACGGCGGCGTCTGTCTGCCAGACCTGCGCGAGCGCCTCGAGGAGTACGCCGCCCGGCCGGTCAAGATCGGCTCGTTCTCCGCCGCCTCCAACGTGACCGGGATCCTCGCCGACACCGACGGCATCTCGACCCTGCTGCACGAGCACGGTGCGCTGAGCTTCTGGGACTGTGCCGCGGCCGCGCCGTACGTCGACATCGACATGTACTCCACCGGACCGGCCCGCCCCCTGGCCTACAAGGACGCGATCTTCGTGTCCCCGCACAAGTTCATCGGCGGTCCGGAGACGCCCGGCGTACTCGTGGCGCGGCGCGAGCTCTTCGCCAACCGGGTACCCGACGTGCCGGGCGGGGGCACGGTGCTGTACGTCAACCCGACGGAGCACGACTACCTCGAGAGTCCCGAGCAGCGCGAGGAGGGCGGCACGCCCGCGATCATCGGCGCGATCCGGGCCGGGCTGGTCTTCCAGCTCAAGCAGGCCGTCGGTACGGCGACGATCCGGGCCTGCGAGGAACGCCTTCTGTCCCGCGCGATCACCTCCTGGCGGGCCGAGCCGGCGATCGAGCTGCTCGGCAACCTCGACCACGAACGCCTCTCGATCATCTCCTTCGTGGTCCGCTCGCCGTCCGGCCGCTACCTGCACCACAACTTCGTGGTGGCGTTGCTCAATGACCTCTTCGGAATCCAGTCGCGCGGCGGCTGTTCGTGCGCCGGCCCCTACGGCCACCGGCTGCTCGGCATCGACCTGGACCGCTCCCACGAGTTCGAGCGCGAGATCGCGCACGGCTGCGAGGGCATCAAACCCGGATGGGTGCGGGTCAACTTCAACTACTTCATCTCCGATACCGTCGCCGAGTACGTCGTCGAAGCGGTCCGCCACGTCGCCCGCGACGGGTGGCGGCTGCTCGGTGACTACCTCTTCGACCCGGTCACCGGCCGTTGGCGGCACCGGGCCGGCCTGGTCGAACCGCCGATCAGCCTGTACGACGTCCACTACTCGCCCGACGGCACCGTCACCATGCCCGCGGCCGACTTCACCGGTGGCGAGGAGCTGCTCGCCAGCCAGCTCGCCGAGGGCGCCAAGATCCTGGCCGAGGCGGTCGGCCCGGATCTCGACGACCACCCGGCGGCGATGAGCGCGGACTTCGAGCACCTGCGCTGGTTCGACCTGCCGACCGGCGCGCTCGAGTCGCTCTCGTAGGGAGGAGGGGTTGGCCACCTGAGGGCCAACTTCGCCACTTGGAGCGGCCAACCTCGCCACCTGGAAGGGCAATTCTCGCCACTTCGCGGGGCCAATTTCGCCACTTCGGCGGGGGTGGGGTGTGGTCAGATCACGGCTCGACGGGGGTGACGCCCATGGCGTGGCGCTGCGCGAGCTCGGCGTAGTACGACGGGTTCGCGTCGACCCAGAACTGCGCGCCGGTGCCGGCGATCGGCTTCTTCGCCTGCGCAGGGGCTCCGGCGGCCAGCACGCCCTCGGGGATCTCGGTGTTGGCGGCCACCACGGACCCCGCCGCGACCAGCGACCCGGGGCCGACCCGCCCGCCGTCGAGTACGACGGACCCGTTGCCGAGCAGCGCCTTCTCGCCGAGCTCGGCGCCGTGCATCACGCAGCTGTGCGCGACCGTGGCGCCGGGCCCGATCTCGACGGTCACGTGCGGGCCGCCGTGCACCACGGAGTTGTCCTGCACGTTGGCCCCCTCGCGGACCACGATCGTGCAGATGTCGGCCCGCAGGACCGCGCCGTACCAGATGCTGGCGCCCTTCTCGACGGTCACGTCGCCGATCAGGGTCGCGGTGGGGGCGACGAACGCGTCGGGATGGACGTTCGGGCGCTTGCCCTCGAACTCGAAAAGTTTCACGTAAAACACCGTAGTGGAGCACTTGCATCCGGTACCTAGGTACAGGTTTACCGTGGAACCATGAACACCACCTGGGTCCCCGTCGACGCCTGCGCCCTCCCGACCGCCGAGCAGCCGTTCCGGGTCGCCGAGTTCGACAGCCTCTTCGCCGACGCCCTTCAAGGAGTACGACGTGTCGCGCCGACCCACGTCGTACTCACCCTGGCGCCGGGTAGCGCCGACCGGGCCCGCGAGCTCGCCGACCGGGAGTCGGACTGCTGCTCGTTCTTCGGCTTCGAGGTCACCGAGCCGGAGGCGGGCGAACCCGTGACTCTCGCCATCACGGTCCCGCCGGCGCGGACCGACGTACTGGACGGGCTGGTGAGCAGGGCCGAGGCACGGCCGTGACCGGGGCCCTGCGGTCGGGCGCCCTGGCCGCCGCGGCCGGCGTCAACCCGCAGACCGTGCGCTACTACGAACGCCGCGGCCTGCTCGACTCGCCCGACCGAACCCCGGGCGGACACCGGCTCTACCCGCCCGAGGCGGTGACCGTGCTGCGAGTGGTGAAGGCGGCGCAACGGCTCGGCTTCTCGCTGCACGAGATCGCGGACCTGATCGAGGCCGGCCGGCACAAGCACGCCCGACCGTCGTCGCTCCATGACCAGCTCGCCGCGAAGCTGGCCGAGGTGGAGTCTCGGATCGCCGACCTCGAGCTCATCCGCGAGACCCTCGTCGCCGGCCTCGACGCCGGCTGCGACGACGTGGTCACCTGCTCTTCGACCGACGGCTGCCCGCTGCCTTTCGGCGAACTCGCCACCCGCCCCCTCCCGGACGTCATACGGGCCGAGCCATAGAAGGCTGCGCCCGTATGACGTCCTGCTGACGTCCTGCACATGTCGGACCACGCGCTGTCAGCCTGAAAACGGCTGGTCGAAAGCGGGGTGAGAGGTCACGCTTAGCTGAATCCCACACCTCGCCAAGGAGTCGCATGGCCGAAATCAGCTTCACCTCGCACGACGACACCACCCTCCACGCCGACGTGCTCGACCGGGCGCCGACCGGCAGCGACCCGGTGATCGTGCTGGCGGGAGGGGCGGCCCTGCATCCCGACTACCTGGGTGACCTGGCCGGGCTTGACCGGACCCGGCCGCTCGTCGTACTCCACCAGCGTGGCGTCGGCCGGACCGCACCCGCGGATCCGCCCGAGGCGGCCGCCTGGTGGCACCAGGCCCGCGACGTCGAGGCCCTGCGCGAGCACCTCGAGCTCGAGACCGTCGACCTGCTCGGCCACTCGGCCGGCACCCGGATCGCCACGGCGTACGCCGCCCAGTACGCCGACCGGCTCCGCACCATGACTCTCGTCACGCCCCCTTCGGTGCACCTGGTCGACGCGCCCGACGACCGCGAGGAGCTGGCCGCGCGCCGGATGCACGAGCCGGAGTTCGCCGCGGCCATCGCGGCAAGGGACGCCGGGCCGGATATGTCGACCGACGAGACCTGGGCCGAGTTCCGGGCCGCGGTCGCCCCGCTCGGGTACGCCGCCTGGGGGCCGGTCGAGCGGGCCCACTCAGCCGTCGGCGACCAGCACGTGGAGTCGATCAAGGCGTTCTTCTCGGCCGAGCCGCCCGACGACCTCCCCGACCGCTTGCGCACGGCCGAGGCGCCGGTACTGGTGGTGGCCGGCCGGCAGGACCTGGCGACCGGGCTCGAGCCGGTGCGGGCGCTGGCGGGCCTCTTCAAGAACGGCCGGATCGAGGAGATCGACGACTGCGGGCACTTCCCGTGGGTCGAGCAGCCGGAGGCCTTCCGCGCGGCCGTCGTACCGTTTCTGACGCGCTAGCCCGTAGCCCGCCAAGGCGCCGCTGGGACGTCCGACTACGAGCGCATCAGCGCGACCAGGTCGCCCACCTCGCCGAGGTGGCCGAGCTTGTCGGGGTTGATCTGGTTGCGGAGCCCGACGATCTGCGAGCCGTCGGTCTCGAGAGAGAGCACGCCGAGTACGGCGCCGTCCGGCCCGACGAACCGGGCGGCCGGCTGCCCGTTCGCCTCCGTCTCCTCGAGTACGACGCCCAGCCGGTCGCCGGCCCGGGTCAGCCCGAGCAGGAACCTGGCCACCCCGACCAGCCCGACCATCGGCCGGCGGATCGCCGGCGCCTTGCCCCCACCGTCGCCGTAGAACACCACGTCGTCGGCCAGCACCTTCTCCAGGCCGGCCAGGTCGCCGTCCTTGATCGCCGCGAAGAACCGCGCGGCCAGCTCGCGCCGGCGTACCGGGT
>DASXRJ010000291.1:0-6058 GCA_036506675.1 Nocardioides sp.
GGTGTACGCCGAGCTGCCAGGTGCCCAGCACACCTTCGACCTCTTCGGCTCGGTCCGCTTCGAGGCGGTCGTCGACGGGGTCGAGGCGTTCGCGGCCTGGGTCGCCACCGCGCGGGACCGGGCGGCCAACGAGCGGCGGTAGGCGCAGGCCGGTCACCGGGGGTGTTCTTCGGGTTGATCACTCGGGTTTGATCAAACGAGTGATCAAAGGAAACGGGCCTACATGCGGGCGGTGGTGAATCCGCCGCCGGTTGCGCCGACCTCGGTCACCACCACGTCGAGCTGGGTGCCCTTCGCGGTCGGCTCGCCCTCCTCGACCTTCCAGCCGAGCTGGCGCAGCAGGTCGGCGAGGGCGGCCGGCGTCCGCGGGGCACCGCCGTCCTCGAGCAACGCCCGCACCAGGTGCCCCTTGGTGGCCTTGTTGAAGTGGCTGACGACGGTCCGACGCCCGCCCGACTCGTGGAGCACCCGCACGGTTGCCACGCGCGAGGCCAGCTCCCGGGGCGGCCGCCAGAACGCAGCGTACGTCGTGGACCGGAGGTCGACCAGCAGGCCGGACCCGAGGGCGTCGGACACCGCGTCGCCGAGGGTCTCGCGCCACACGCCCGCGACCGGGCCGAGGCCGGGCAGGCTGACGGCACCGGCCAGCCGGTACGCCGGGATCCGGTCGGTCGGCCGGACCATCCCGAACACCGACGAGGTGATCGCGACGCGGCCGGTCGCGCGTCGGCGGGCCGCGGGGGAGAGGGTCGCGAAGGAGAGTGCGTCGTACAGCACGCCGGTGTAGATCCGGTCCGCGCGCGCGGCGGGCGCCGTACCCAGTCGAGTGTTGCGGTCGGCCTCGTCGGCCAGGCCGGGGGTGAGGCCCAGCGTGGCGAGGGCGTCCGGAGCCGCGCTGGCGGCGACCAGCGCGTCGATGATCCGCGTTCGGGCGTCGGTCAGCGAGGGTGAGGAGAGGCCGGCCAGGTCGAGCGGGTTGCCCCGCGCCGGGGCGGACTTGCCCTCGGAGGGCGGCAGCAGGATCAGCACGGCCACACCCTACGGCGACCCCTCACCGGCCTTGTGAAATGCTCGCCGCCATCCCCGTCCACGGGCGCGTCGCACCCTCTCGTTGACGGCACCTCATGTGGTTATGGTGAGCCCCATGCCGAAGAGAGTGCTGAGCCTCCGATCCGCCGACGATGGAGTCGCCGCGCACGGCCTCCGCGACGGGATCGCCGCGATCCAGGCCGAGATGAAAGTGACCGCGGAGTTCCCGGCCGAGGTCGAGGCCGCCGCCGCGAAGGCCGCCGCCGAGCCGCGACTCCCCGAGCTGGACCGCACCGACCTGCCGTTCCTCACCATCGACCCCGAGACCGCGATGGACCTCGACCAGGCGATGCACATCGAGCGCGCCGGCAACGGTTACACGGTCTACTACGCCATCGCCGACCTGGCCGCGTTCGTCGCGCCGGGTGACCCGGTCGACGTGGAGGCCAACCGCCGCGGCGAGACGCTGTACGGCGCCGACTCCAAGATCCCGCTGCACCCCAAGGTGCTCTCCGAGGGCGCCGCCTCGCTGCTGCCCGACCAGGTCCGGCCGGCGCTGCTGTGGCAGATCTCCGTCGACTCCACGGGCGAGGGCACCGACGTCAAGGTCGAGCGAGCGCTGGTCAGGTCGCGCCGCAAGCTGTCGTACGTCGACGCCCAGAAGTCGATCGACGACGGCAGCGCCGACGAGATCTTCGCGCTGCTCAAGGAGGTCGGCGAGCTGCGGCTCAGGCGCGAGGCCGAGCGCGGCGGGGTCAGCCTGCCGCTGCCCGAGCAGGAGATCGACGTCCAGGGCGAGACGTGGCACCTGGAGTTCCGCTCCCAGCTGCCGGTCGAGCGGTGGAACGCCCAGATCTCGCTGCTCACCGGCATGGGCGCCGCCTCGTTGATGGTCTACGCCCGCACCGGCCTGCTGCGCACCCTCCCGCCGCCGGACCCGCGCGACGTCAAGCGGCTGCACCGCACCGCCCGCGCACTCGGGATCGACTGGCCTGCCGAACAGCTCTACCCCGACTTCATCCGCAGCCTCGACACGACCAAGCCCAACCACGCCGCGATGGTGGTGGCGTGCACCCGGCTGCTGCGCGGGGCGTCGTACGTCGGCTTCAACGGCGAGCTGCCGGAGCAGGCGACCCAGGCCGCGCTGGCCTCGGAGTACGCCCACGTCACCGCGCCCCTGCGCCGGCTGGGCGACCGGTACGCCGGCGAGATCTGCCTCGCGCTGTGCGCGGGACAGGACGTCCCGCAGTGGGTCCTCGACAAGCTGCCCGAGCTGCCCAACACCCTGCGTGAGTCGGGGCAGCGCGCCAACCAGTACGAGAACGCGATCGTCGACCTGGTCGAGGCGGCGGCGCTCAAGGACCGGGTGGGGGAGCAGTTCGCGGCCGTGGTCGTCGAGCTCGACGAGAAGGATCCCAAGCGCGGCGACGTGACCATCCAGGACCCGGCCATCGAGGCCACGGTGACGGGCACGTCGGAGCTCCCGCTCGGAGCCGACGTACAGGTGACGCTGAGCACGGCCGACCCGGTCGCCCGCAAGGTCGAGTTCACGCTCTAGGTGCCAGTGGTTTCCGCCCCGCAGGTATCCCGAATCCGGAACGCGCCTCCAGTATTTGGGGAGGTCGGCAACTAAACGTCGCCCCGGCACGTCTATCAGGACGTCAGACGAAATTCACTTCGGGGGGATTGACCATGCAGGCAGAAGAAACTTCGGCAACCAGTCTGGGCACCAGGCCGACGCACCACGGACGCGACGTGTTCTTCATCGAGGGTGAGGGCTTCGTCGGGCGCTCCGAGGGCACGTTCGACCAGGAGTCCGAGAAGGCGCCGAGCGCGCGCCGTACCGCCGCGGTGGCGGAGGCCGAGGCCGCGGAGGTGCCGCCGTTCCGCTTCTCGCGGCTCGGCCCGGTCGGGCAGCGCCTCGACCGCGACAGCCGGGTCAAGGTCGCGCGCGCGATGACCGCCGACGACCGCGGCGACGGCGTGATCCCGGCGGGCTTCACCTACCTCGGCCAGTTCGTCGACCACGACCTGACCTTCGACGCGACGACGGTCGCTCTCGGCGACAACGTCAGCCCGGCCGACCTGCTGCAGGGCCGCTCGCCGACGCTCGACCTCGACTCCCTGTACGGCGCCGGTCCCGGCGACCCGGTCTCCGCGAGGTTCTACGACGACGACGGCCGGCACCTCAAGAAGGGCACCACCACCGAGGTCGGCACCGACGTGGCCCGGGTCGGCTTCGACGTGCCGCGGGTCGGCACTTCGACGTCGCCGCGCAAGGCCAACATCCCCGACCTGCGCAACGACGAGAACCTCGCCGTCGCCCAGCACCACGCGGCGTTCATCCGGTTCCACAACCGGGTGGTCAACACGCTGCCGAACTCGGTGCCGGTGAGCGACCGGTTCCGCAAGGCCCGGCAGCTCGTCGTACTCCACTACCAGTGGATGCTGCGCACCGACTACCTCACCCGGATCTGTGACAAGGAGGTCGTCGAGGACGTCTTCCGCCACGGCCGGAAGGTCTTCGAGGTGGGCGCCGACCCGTTCTCGATGCCGACCATGCCGGTGGAGTTCTCGGTGGCGGCGTTCCGGCTCGGCCACTCGATGGTGCGCGACGCCTACGACTGGAACGCCCGCTTCCCGGACAACCAGGGCTCGCTCGACCTGCTCTTCACGTTCTCGCGGACCAGCGGCAACCTGGGCGGCAACCCGACCCTGCCGAGCAACTGGATCGCGGACTTCCGCCGGCTCTACCGGTTCTCCGAGATCGACCACGACGAGCTCAAGCCGCCGGCCCCGGTCAACAACGCCAAGCGGATCGACACGAAGCTGGTCGACCCGCTCGCACGGCTGCGCGCCGGTTCGTTCGGAGGCACCCAGAGCCAAGAGGGCACGATCGACGCCAACCTGGCCTTCCGCAACCTGACCCGAGCCACCATGGTCAAGCTCGGCAGCGGTCAGCAACTGGCCGACCTCCTGATCGGCAAGGGGGTCGCGGTCACCAAGCTGACCCGGGCCCAGATCCGTGACGGCGCGGGCGGCGTCGGGCTCGGCTCGCTGACCGACGCGGAGCGCGACGAGTTCCTGACCCACACGCCGCTGTGGTTCTACATCCTGCGCGAGGCCGAGCTGAACAACGGCCGGCTCGCCGGCGTGGGTGCCCGGATCGTCGCGGAGACCTTCAACCGGGCCATCGAGGGCAGTAGCTTCTCGATCGTCCGCAACAAGGACTTCCGCCCGACCCTAGGCGAGGTCGACGGCCGGTTCCGGATGGCCGACCTGCTCTTCTTCGCCTTCGAAGGCAAGAAGGGTCAGCTCGCCCCCCTCGGCGACTAGCCCCGCCGAGGCGGCAAGAACGGCCCGCCGAAGTGGCGAAATTGGCCCCTCGAGGTGGCAGAAATTGCCCCTCGAGGGCAGTCGTCGTGTCGACGCGGTCTCGTGAGACCACGATCACGTCATTGGGGCGAGAGGGTCGATCACGTCGAGGCCCGGATGGCGGGGCGTCCTCAGTACTCGTGCGCGAGCTCGACCGGCGACCCGGGCAGCAGGACCGGCGCTGGGTCCATCTCCTCGGACCGGCCCCGCAGCAGCTGCACGCCGGGTACGCCGCCGCGTGGCTGTCGTCCGGGACGCCGTGATCGCCGGCAGCGCCGCATCCGCGACGCACGGGTGCGGTCGTCGTACGACGCCGTCGCCACTGCCTCTGCCGACCACCTCGTCGCGGGGCTGCGAGATCTGCGGTTCTAGACCTTGGCTGCTGGACCGGGTGCTCGCCCGTGCGGCCGGGCAGCCCGTAGCGCGCGCGTTCGTCTCAGGTGCGCAAGCCGATGAAATCGACGAACAGGCCCGCCGGATCGGTGTACGTGCAGTGGACTGTGGACTTGTCGTTGACTTGGAAGCCGGGCACATCCAGGGTTGTCACCGGCTGCGTCTCACCCGGAAACACCACTTCTACGTGCTTCGGTGTGATCACGTCGGTGCTGCCGACCACCTGGAACGGCGTGCCGAACCCTCCGGGAGTCAGATAGGTGTCCACCGTCGTGCCGTCGCAGTTCAAGACACGATGGTTGGTCCAGCTGTCCGGGGGATCCGCGGCCCCCGCCGGCGCAGCGAGTGCGAGACAGCAAGTGAGTCCGGCCAGGGCCGGGATGAGCGATCTGGAAATGGGGGACATGGCCCCCTCCTCTCCGTTCAAGACGATTCAACACCGCCGCTGCGTCGTCCGCTATCACCGACGGGGTGGTTCGCGAATGGGGTGACGTCGTTCATCGTCCGAGGAGCACCTGCCGTCAGGGTTCCTTCGTGCTTCTGCGCGCTCGTCATCACCGGTAGGACGGCTGGGCCTGGCCTGGTTCGGCGGGTGCGACGTCGAGACCTTGATCGGCCAGAAGCTGGTCGATGGCCGAGACATCGGCTCCTATCCCGGCCCAGTGTTGGTCGACTTCGTTGGCGACGCACCAGGCGTGGTCCGCGGGCCAGATGAACGCGGGGTCGGGCATGTGCAGACGGGGGTGACCTGGCCACTCATCAGCCGTCGCCGACAAATACGCGCCGTCTCCGCCCTCAATGTTTGAACCCCAGCCGTCCCACAGGCAGAAATAGCAGGTCATCAGCGGTGCGTATGGCGTGTCAGTGTCCCCAGGACGGCGCGCGGGCGACGTCCGCATATCAAGCATGAGCGCGGATCACGACGAGGTCGGCTACCTCCCGTTCGAGCAAGACGCCGCGAACCTGTTCTTCCAGCTCGTCTCTTCCCGCTACGAACACGCCTCGCTGATCCTCACCTCGAACCTGCCGTTCTCAGGCTGGGGAGGCGTGTTCGGCGACCAAGCCGTCGCCGCCGCGATGATCGACCGCATCGTCCACCACGCCGACGTCCTCACGTTGAAAGGCGCCAGCTACCGGCTCCGCAACCGCGGCATCGACACCCTGCCAAGCATCCGCACCAGCGCCAGCGAGCCCGACACCTAAACTCCCACACCAACTACACCGCGCACTTTTCGCCCGGCAACAACGCGCAGTTTTCGAC
>DASXRJ010000292.1:0-3440 GCA_036506675.1 Nocardioides sp.
CCCGCGGGTAGTCGCGCCGGTCGCCACGTCGTATTCTCAGGTCAGGCGGTGCCCATCGGCTCCCGCGTCCGCCCGACCGACCAAGGAGTACGACGTGGCCTCGACCATCATGTCCACCCGCGACCTCGAGTTTCTGCTCTACGAGTGGCTCGACGTCGAGAGGCTCAGCGAGCGCAAGCGGTTCGCCGAGCACTCCCGCGAGTCGTACGACGCCCTTCTCGCTCTCTGTGCGCAGCTCGCGACCGAGCACTTCGCGCCGCACTACCGCAAGAGCGACGTCGAGGAGCCGTCGTTCGACGGCACCACGGTCCACCTGATCCCGGAGATCGAGGAGGCCATCACCCGCTTCAGACAGGCGGACCTGCTGACCCTGAGCCTCGACGAGGAGGTCGGCGGCATGCAGGTGCCGCGGGTGGTCGTCAACGCCTGCATGACCTGGTTCGCGGCCGCCAACATCGGCACCATGGCCTACCCGGTGCTGACCGGTGCCAACGCCGGGCTGCTGCTCGAGCACGGCACGCCGGAGCAGGTCGAGCGGTTCGTGAAGCCGATGCTCGAGGGCCGGTTCTTCGGCACCATGGCGCTCTCGGAGCCGCACGCCGGGTCCAGCCTCGCCGACATCACGACGCGCGCCGTACCCCAGGACGACGGCAGCTACCGGATCTTCGGCCGCAAGATGTGGATCTCGGGCGGTGACCACGAGATGGGCGAGAACATCGTCCACCTGGTCCTCGCCAAGCTCCCCGACGCGCCGGCCGGCTCGAAGGGCATCTCCCTGTTCATCGTGCCGAAGTTCCTGGTCAACGACGACGGGTCGGTCGGCGAGCGCAACGACGTCGTACTCGCGGGCATCAACCACAAGCTCGGCTCCCGCGGCACCGTCAACACCGCGCCGGTCTTCGGCGACGGCGCCTTCACGCCCGGCGGAGCGGCCGGCGCGGTCGGCTACCTCGTGGGCGAGCCGCACCGGGGGCTGCCCTACATGTTCCACATGATGAACGCCGCCCGGCTGGCGGTCGGGATCGCGGCCACGGCGACCGGCTACACGGCCTACCTCAAGTCCCTCGACTACGCCCGCTCCCGCCCGCAGGGCCGGCCGCTCACCGCGGGCGACCCGAGTACGCCGCAGGTGCCGATCGTCGAGCACGCCGACGTACGCCGGATGCTGCTGGCGCAGAAGTCGTACGCCGAGGGTGCGCTCGCCCTCAACCTCTACTGCTCCACGCTGCTCGACGACCAGCAGACCGCCGAGACCGACGAGGAGCGCAAGCTCGCCGGCCAGCTGCTCGACATCCTCACCCCGATCGTGAAGTCGTGGCCGTCGCAGTGGTGCCAGGAGGGCACGTCGCTCGCGATCCAGGTGCTCGGCGGCGCCGGCTACACCCGCGACTACGACGTCGAACAGCACTGGCGCGACCAGCGGCTCAACCCGATCCACGAGGGCAGCCACGGCATCCAGGGCCTCGACCTGCTCGGCCGCAAGGTGCTCGGCGGCGGTGGTGCGCCGCTGCTGGCGCTGGCCGGGCGGATCAACGCGACGGTCGACGCGGCCGACGCGCTCGGCGGCGACCCAGCGGCGTACGCGGCCACTCTCAAGTCGTACGTCGACCGCCTCGGCGAGGTCACCTTCGGCCTGGCCGGCCTCGGCGACCCGGAGAAGATCATGGCCAACGCGTCGGTCTACCTCGAGGCCGCCGGCCACCTGGTCATCGCGTGGATGTGGCTCGAGCAGCTGGTCGCGTGCGACGGCAAGGAGGGCGACTTCTACGACGGCAAGCGCCAGGCGGCTCGTTACTTCTGGCACTGGGAGCTGCCCAAGGTGGGGCCGATGCTAGACCTGCTCGCGTCCGCCGACACCACCACGCTGGACATGAAGGACGCCTGGTTCTAGGGCGACCCGCCCACATTGACGCGGGCCGGGCCGGCCATCGATGCCGTGAGGAATTCGGTTGGCCAGGGCGGTGTTGATGCCTACCGTGATCGTCATGTCCGCGCTGCAGCTCCTGACCGGGTACGTCCCGGCAGTCGATGCTGCCCACGCGCTGGACGTCTGCGCCGGCGCGCGAAGCTGACCCTTCTCCTGCACCAATAGGACCGACGGAGGAGGGTGGTCCTCCCTCCATCGGCGAGGGACTGCGCGGTCCTGGCGCGCACCCGGCCTGGCAACCGGTCGCGCACGTCGTACGCCGACACGCATCCAGCAGAAAGCAACTCTCATGGCCAAGAGCCAGTTCGTGCGGACCAAGCCGCACCTCAACATCGGGACGATGGGTCACGTCGACCACGGCAAGACGACCCTGACCGCGGCGATCACCAAGGTGCTCGCGGAGGCCGACCCGACCGTCAACCGCTTCGTGGGGTTCGACGGCATCGACCGCGCGCCGGAGGAGGTCCAGCGCGGGATCACGATCAACATCGCGCACGTGGAGTACGAGACGGCCACCCGTCACTACGCCCACGTCGACATGCCCGGCCACGCCGACTACGTGAAGAACATGATCACCGGCGCGGCCCAGGTCGACGCCGCGATCCTGGTCGTCTCCGCGCAGGACGGCGCCATGCCGCAGACGCGTGAGCACGTGTTGCTCGCGCGCCGGGTCGGCGTGCCGTACCTCGTGGTGGCGCTCAACAAGGCCGACACCGTCGAGGACGACGAGCTGCTCGACCTGGTCGAGCTGGAGGTCCGGGACCTGCTGAGCGAGTACGGCTTCCCCGGCGACGAGGTCCCGGTCATCCGGGTCTCGGGCCTGGGCGCGCTCGACGGCCACCCGCGCTGGGTGGCGTCGGTGACCGAGCTGCTGGCGGCCGTGGACGACTACGTGCCCGTGCCCGAGCGTGAGCTCGGCGAGCCGTTCCTGATGCCGATCGAGAACGTGCTCACCATCAGCGGGCGCGGGACGGTCGTCACCGGCGCGGTCGAGCGGGGCTCGCTGCGGGCGGGCGACGCCGTCGAAGTGGTCGGGCTCGGGCCGACGGTCACCTCGGTGGCCACCGGTCTCGAGACGTTCGGGAAGACCCTGGAGACGGTCGAGGCCGGCGACAACGCGGCGGTGCTGCTGCGCGGCGTACGCCGTGAGGAGGTACGCCGCGGCCAGGTGCTCGCCCTTCCCGGGTCGGTGCGACCGCACCGGCGCTTCACCGCTCACCTCCATGCGTTGAGCGCGGCGGAGGGTGGCCGGCACACGCCGTTCGCGTCGGACTACCGCCCGCAGTTCTACTTCCGGACGACCGACGTCTCCGGCGGCCTGGAGCTGCAGGGCACGACCCTGGTCATGCCCGGCGACACGGTCGAGGTGACCGTCGAGCTCGGCAAGCCGGTCGCGATGGAGGTCGGGCTCGGCTTCGCCGTCCGTGAGGGTGGTCGCACGGTCGCCGCCGGCACGGTCAGCGCGCTGCTCGACTGAACACTGCTGGGGACCCGCTGCGGGCGGGTCCCCAGC
>DASXRJ010000293.1:0-2589 GCA_036506675.1 Nocardioides sp.
CCGGGCGGTTGCGCGGACGGGGGTACGTCGTCGTACCGTAGACAACGCGAAACCTCCTTCGAGGGGGCGTAGCGGTCTGGCCCTCGCGCGGTAGCCGGCAAGCAGTGCGCGAGGATCTGGCTTTCTGGAGGCCCGCCCTACGGGGCGGGCCTCGTGCGTTCTGGAGTTGTCAGGCGCTCAGAGCCATCTGACCTTCCTGTGCTTCGCGCTCACGGCGCAGTCGGCGCAGACGCTCCTGCTCCGCCGGGATGTAGTCGGGCACGTCGAGCCCGTGAATCTCAGCGAGCTTCAGCGCCATGTAGTCGGTCAGCGGCAGATCCATCCGGGCCGCCTCGCGCATGTAGATCTCCACATGGGCCGAGGGCAGGCGACCGCTGACCTGCGTCCGCTGGCCCTTCGGCCGTCGTCCCTTGGTAGCCATGCCATCGGTTCTATCCAGAATCCGAATCGCCGCGAGGGAGGCGCGCCGGGTAATCCGATTCCGCTTCACTGGCAACCTCCGGCGGTGTGCTTGATCGCGGCCGCGTCGGCCGTGGTGATGGGCAGGTCGTACGTGATCGCGACGACCAGGAACTGGCGCAGGTAGGTGCATCGGTAGCCGCGGTTGAGGGGGAGCCAGCTGCCGGGACCGGCGTCTCCCTTGGCTTGGTTGGCGTGCCCGTCGACGGCGACGAGCTCGTGCGTCTGGTCGTTGGCGAAGTCGATCCGGCGCTGGGCCGGCCAGCTGGCGGCGCCCATGTCCCAGGCCAGCGCGAGCGGGTAGATGTGGTCGATCTGGACGCGGCTGGGGTCGCGGCGCGACCAGGTCAGCTGGCGGCCGGTGTACGGGTCGTTGAGCGTCCCGGAGAGCACGACACAGCCGTGGGTTCCGGGCTTGAGTACGACGTCGACCAGCTGCGCCCGGAGAACGTCGTCTCGGGTGTCGCAGCTGTTGTGACCGCCGCGGCCGGTGTGGTTGTCGGTCCAGCGCGAGCCGAACGAGCAGGCGTGCCCGCGCTGGCAACTGCGGTCGTACCCGAGCATGGCCAGCCGCGTGGGGGTCGTGCGGACCTGGGCGAGTAGCTGCGCGAGCGGCCCGGCCGGCGGCTCGCCGACGTCGTTGCCGACCGCGCCGCCGGGCTGGCTGTGGTCGACGAGCAGCACAGCCAGCGCGAGGGCGGCAGCGACACCGCAGGCGAGCAGCGCGCGTACGACGCGTCTGTGGGTCACTGTGCGGCCGCCTCGTCGGTCGGAGCGGCCGGTACGGCGGTCCAGTGACCCCGGCCGGCGGCCCGGATCAGCCCGGCCGCGACGAGAGCGTTGATGCGGTCCTGGACACGGGAGCGGTGCAGGCCGGCGGCGGCGACCAGGTCCCGGGTCTGGACGCGGCCGGTGCCGGCAGCGCGGACGCGGGCCAGGATCCGGGCGTTGGTGTCGTCGGACTTGATACCGGCGGCGCTCAGCTCGGCGAGCACCGCGGCGGCCTGGTCGACCAGGTCCTCGGGCACTTCGGCCGGGCGGGCGAGCTCGGACATCGGCGTCTCGGGCAGCGGCGGGTCGGTCTCGGCGGCCTCGATCGCGGCGGCCTCCTGCTGCTGAAGCTTGGCGCGCAGCTGGTCGACGTCGGGCTTGCCGGGCCGGCGGTTGTTGCCGGTGTCGACCTGGTCACTGGCGCCGGTCGTGGCGCTGTGGAGCGGGGGAGCGGTCGGACCGTCCAGCCATTTGGCGGCGATCGCCTCGGCGTGGGCGTCGAGCTTGGGTCGGCCTGGGGCGAGCTTGGCCGCGATCCGGCGTACGACGGGCGGCCGGTACAGCGCCCAGGTCCGGGCCGGGATCGGCGCGGCCTCGCCGTCGCCGATGAAGCACATGCCTGGCCGCCGGAACAGCGACGTGTCGAACGACTCGGCGTCGTCGGGGAACACGAACCGCACGTCGGAGCTCTTGCGCATCTTCAGCCCGACCGCGTTGTCCAGCTGTGCCTTCAGGTCGCCGTCACCCACGGACGGCACGGTGGGCCGCTGGGTGGCCAGGGTGACCGAGACGGCCTCGCTGCGGCCGCTGGTGGTGGTGCTGCGCGCGGACTCCACCGCGTCGACGTCGCCGACGTTGAGCAGGTCGGCGGCCTCGTCGACGATGATCGCCAGCGCAGGCCGGTCCGGGGTCGGGATGTGCTTGTCGCTGGTGGCGTGCGGGTCGTTGGCGCGCTCGGTGGCGCGGTCGCGGATGATCTCGCGGGCCGCAGCGAACATCCGGGTGGCCTGGGCGCGACTGGTGGCAACCCGGTCGATGCAGCCGCCATCGCCGACGCCCCAGTGCGTGGCGAACTGCGCGCCCTTCTGGACGTCGATGGCCCAGATCACCACGTCGCGGCAGCGGGCCAGCCCGGCGATCATGTCGGACTCGAACCCGGACTTACCCGAGCCTTTCATGCCGCCGATCAGGGTGTGCCGGGCGCCGGTGTCGTCGAACACCACCAGGGTGGCCTGGGTGCCGGTCTCGGTCAGCCCGACCGGGATCGGCTCGGTCACCGTCGCCGAGCCGGGCTCCCACGCGGGGTCGTCGGACAGCGCGGGGTGCTCGAGGTCGCCGCGGGCCTTGAACACGTCCTCG
>DASXRJ010000294.1:0-8071 GCA_036506675.1 Nocardioides sp.
GCGTGGTGTCGGCGAGCAGCCGTTGCACGGACGTCTGGGCGTTGTTGACCAGTGCGTCGAGCCCGCCGAACCGCTCCGCGGTGGCGGCGACGATCGCGTCCACCTGTGCCCGGTCCGTGACGTCGCAGGCCAGCGCGACGGCCGAGCCGCCGAAGGAGCCGATCTCGGCCACCACCGCCTCGCATTTCGCGACCGTGCGCCCGGCGAGGGCGACGCAGGCGCCCTCCCGCGCCAGCGCCAGCGCCACACCGCGACCCACGCCCTGACCGGCCCCGGTGACCAGTACGACCCTCCCGGCCAGCCGGGTCGTTGGCCGAGACCAGGTCGGCGGCTGCTGCGGCATGTCGCGTCCTCCGGTTGTCGCACGGGTACGGCGCGCACGGGCCGGCACCGGCCCGGCGCCCCGCCCAACCGTGACCGATCGGCCGCCCACGCGGAAGGGGCCGAGGCGACGGCACTCCGGGAACCCGGTTCGGGCCCCCGAGGTCGACGTTTGGTGGGCGCGCGATTGACACCCCACCGGTTCTGCGCCGATGGTCGAGAAGCGGCACACCCGGCCCGCACCAGGGCCCACGACGAGGGAAGCAACATGGACAAGATCTGGGCGAACTCCGGCGACTCGCACTTCCTCGAGCCAGAGGACCTGTGGCGCGAGAACCTTCCGCCACGGCTGGCCGAGCTGGTCCCCCGCGCCGAGAAGGATCCGGACGGCGAGTGGGAGACGGTGCACATCGACGGGATGTCCTTCCGGCGCAAGCTCCCGACCGGCAAGGCCGCCGAGTTCTTCGAAGCCGTGAACCGCGCGCCGGGTGCCCGGGACGTCGCGCTGCGCCTGAAGGACCTCGACAACGAGGGCGTCTGGTGCGAGCTCACCTTCCCGTCGCTCGGTATGTGGAGCTCCTCGTTCCGAACCCCGGAGGTGCTCCGCGAGGCACTGCGGGTCAGCAACGACTGGGCGTACGAAACGTTGGAGAAGGCCTCGCCCAGATTCGTCACTGCCGGACAGGTGTCGACCCTTGACGTCGGCGACGCCGTCGCCGAGCTCGAGCGGATCGCGGAGATGGGCTACCGGGCGGTGTTCCTGCCGGTCGCACCGCACCCGCAGCAGAAGGATTACAACCAGGACGTCTGGGAGCCCTTCTGGACCGCGGCGGAGCGGGCGAACATGGTGCTCGCCTTCCACATCGGCACCGACCCGGTCGACCTGTCCAAGGGCAACCACGGCGAGGTCAAGTACCGCGGGCCGGGCGGGGCGGTCCTGAACTACACCGAGACCAGCTTCGGCGGCCAGCGTGCCGTCATGAAGATGGTCGCCTCCGGAGCGCTGGACCGCCACCCCGACCTGAAGGTCCTCGTGTCCGAGGGCGGCGCCACCTGGGTGCCGTTCATCGCCGACCGGATGGAGGAGGGCTACCGGCAGCACGCGATGGCCGTGCGGCCGAAGCTCAAGCGCTCGCCGCGCGAGATCATCTACTCGCAGGTTTACGCGTCGTTCCAGCACGACGGCTCCGCGGTGGCCGCCGCCACCCACATGGGTTACGACAAGGTCATGTGGGGCAGCGACTACCCGCACATGGAAGGCACCTTCGGGCACACCCAGGAGACCCTGCACGAGCTCTTCGACGGCGCCGATCCGGCCGTCCGGGAGCGCGTCACCGTGGGGGCCTTCCGGGAGTTGTTCCCCGGCGTACCCGAGGCTCCGGCCGCATGAGCGACAACGTCATGTACGACTCCCCGACCGAGTTCCTGCACGAGGTGGCGGAGCACGCGGGCCGGTGCGTGGCCCAGTCGGTGATCCCCCTACCCGCGGGCGGCTACCGGTGCGCCTGCTCATGCGGGCGGTGGGAGGTCATCGCACCGTCGCGCGCCGAAGGCCTGCAATGGGCCAGGGACCACACAGCCGCCACCGCCGCGGCGTAACGGCCGCGCGCCAGATGGCAGCGGCGGCGACCCCCCGGCGTAGCCGATGACGTTGTGGCCCCCGGCGCGCAGCGGTTCGCGCATGTTGAAGCCCATCCGGCCGAGGCCGGATGGGCTTCAACTCCCAGTTGGCACCCTCAGCGCGACAGGATGCTGACGGCCGACGCGCCGGGTGCGCCGTAGAGGTGGGTGTAGCCGACCCTCGGGTTCCCGCCGACCTGGCGCTCTCCCGCCCGCCCCTGCAACTGGAGCACCACCTCGTAGGTCTGCCGCAGGCCAGAGGCACCGATCGGCTCCCCGTTCGCGATCAGCCCGCCGTCGGTGTTCACCGGCAGCTTGCCGCCGAGCTCGGTGGCGCCCTCGGCGATCCACTTCTCCTGCTCGCCGTCGGCGCAGAAGCCGTTCTCCGCCATGTGGATCAGCTCGGAGCCGGCGTCGGTGTCCTGTAGCTGGGCGAGGTCGACGTCCTCCGGCCCGATCCCCGCGATCTCGTACGCCGCCCGCGAGGCGTCGACGGTGGGGCTCGGCGCGCTCTCCAGCGGCAGCGACGGGCTTTGCAGCTCGAACGCGCCGTAGCGGCGGCTGCGCAGCTCTGCGGCCCGCACGTACACTGGGGCAGGGCTGAACTGTCTGGCGATGTCGGCGCGGCACACGACCACCGCGGCCGCCCCCTCGTCGGGGTTGCAGTACATGTACCGGGTGAGCGGGTAGTTCACGACCTCGGAGTCGAGGATCTCCTGCGCCGAGATGGGCTTGCGGCGCCAGGCCAGCGGGTTGATCGAACCGTTGTAGAGGTTCTTGGCGGCGATCCGGGCCAGGCTGTCCCGGCTGATCCCGTGGTCGTGCATGTAGCGGTTGATCTTCGTACCGAAGAAGTGGGTGGTGAGGAACATGCCCGTCCGGCCGTACCAGGCGGGGAGCCCGGCCACCGACGGGTCGGCCGCGAACGCCCCGCGCGGGTGCTTGTCCATCCCGATGGCCATCGCGACGTCGGCCTCGCCGTACTGCACCGCCTTCACCGCCATTTGCAGCGATGTCCCGCCGGTTGCGCAGCCGTTGAACACCCCGCGCACCGGGATGCCGGTCAGGCCGAGCCAGCCAACGATCGCGTCCGGGTTGGCGACCTCATAACTGCCCACGAACGCCGACTGCACCCGCGCCCAGTCGGTGCCGGCGTCGGCCAATGCCGCGCGGGCGGCCTCCGCGCCCATCTCCAGGCACGGCTTGTCGCCGTACCGACCGAAGGGGTGCAGCCCGACCCCGACGATCGCGACCTCGGGTGTTCCCATAGCTCAGCCCTCCTCGACCGGCGCGAACGCGTACGTCAGCACCTCGGTGCCGTCGCTGCGTTTGGTGTAGGGGACGATCCGCAGCTCCATCTCCTGGCCGATCCGCAGCTTTGCCGGGTCCGGCTCGGTGAACCGCGCCTGCACCAGCAGCTCGCCGGGCAGTTCGACGTAGCCGAGCGCGTAGGGCACGAAGCTCGACGCGTCGTCGTCACCGTCATACGGCGGTGACGGCGGGCGGAACTGCTGGGTGGTGAAGCTCCACAGCCTGCCGCGCCGCCCGAGCAGGCGCGTGGTCTCGCCGGGCCGGGCCGGGAACGAGAGCACGCCGTCGCGTTCCGAGGCGATGAGCCTCGGTTCGTCGCTCGGCCAGGTGAACAAGCCATCCGCAACGGGTACCTGAGTGGCCATGAACCGACGGTATCCCCGCAGGTGAGCGCTGTGCGGGTGGCGATGAGGGAACCGGGTTCCGGTGCTCTTGAACCCGGCCATCAACCGGCCGCTGCCGGCGGTCTGCCGTTGTCCGCCGCACGCAGCAGCGGGGCCAGCCCCGTCGCGATCGTGTGGATGTGCCGGCCGATCATGTCCGACCCCATGCCCGACAGGCCAGCCCACAGGTACACCGTGTCGACCGGCGCGCCCGCCGTGTACCGCAGTATCCGGGGCGCCACCTCCTCGGGCGTGCCGTGGAAGAAGTAGTCGAGCGACGACTGCGGCTCCCGGGACCGCAGCCGGTTCGGGTCCACCGGCCGCGCCGGCGGCAGGTCGGTACCGACCCGTGCATGCCGCCGGTATGAGTCGACCTGGGCGGCGAGGTGCTCGGCGACCACCGGCCAGTCGCGCTCCGGGTCGTCGGTCACCCAGGCCTGCACGCCGCCGGCCATCCGCCCCGCCGCTGGATCGTGGCCCGCCTCGGCGAGCGCCTCGCGGTACGGCTCCCAGTTGCGGGCGTCCGCCGAAAGCAGGTTCTCACCCAGCAGGCCGGCGCGCCGGGCACCCTTTGGGCCCAGATAGCCCATCCAGATCGGCAGCTGGTCCTGCACCGGCGCCGGGGTGACCGTGCCGCTGCGCCACAGCTCGCGGACCTGGCGGGCCCTGGCGTCGTTCTCGGCGTACCGGTTGCGCATCGACGTCTCGTACAGCGCGAACTCGGTGGGTCGGTACCCGGCGCCCAGGCCAAGGTCGAGCCGGCCGCCGCTGATGATGTCGACCACGGCCGCCTGCTCGGCGATCGCCGCCGCCCGGTGCAGCGGCGCCACGACGACCCCCGTGCCGAGGCGGATGCGCGACGTGCGCGCGGCCACCGCGGCCAGCAGCGTCAGCGGAGCGGGCAGGTAGTCGTCGTCGAACCCGTGGTGCTCGGTGACCCACACCGAGTCGATGCCCAGCCGCTCGGCCTCCTCGCAGAGCTCGAGGAACTCGCCGTAGAGCTTGACCGGATCGCGCCGCCAGCGCTCGGGGTTGCGCATGTCGAAGTACAGCCCGGTTCGCATACCGCACGTCACCCTTCGTCGGAGACCCAGCGCACCAGGCGCTGCATCGGGTAGAACCCATCGTGCGGCAGGCCGGACTCGACGACCGGCACGTCGCCGAGCATGCAGATCCGCACGGCGCCGGCAGAGGCGAGGCGGTCGCGCAGGGCGGCCTTGCGGGCGGCCGGGTAGACCCCGACGCTCTGGGTCGCGACGTTGATCCGGCCGATTGCGTGTTCGAGGCTCTCGACCGGCACGACGTTGGCCACCTTGTTCTCCGGGTGGAAGTCGACCGGATCCTCGCTGCGCACCACGAGGCCACGACCCGTGTACTCGCCGAACACCCGCGCGTAGGGCTCGAGATCGCGCAGCGCCTCGACCTCGCTGCGGATGTGGGCGGGCACGGGGTTGCCGACCGCCGACCCCAGCCGCCGCGCGACGCCCAGCCGCGGCAGCAGGGCCGCGGCGAACCGGTCGGCCTCCTCGGTGCCACCCTCGACGTACTGGAAGCGGCTGGCCGCGCAGGCCTGCTGATCCATGAGCATGATGTCGCGCGCCGCGGCCTCGGCGGCCTCCTCCAACGCCTCGGGCGAGGCGAACGTCTCCCGCCCGATCAGGGAGATCGAGGTCTTCGGATCGAAGGAGACGAGCTCGAAACCCGGACCGACATAGGATTTGGCGCTGCGCAGCGCCGCATCGCCGCCCCAGGCGGCGAGCTTGTCGAAGAACTGCGGCCGGAACAGCACGGACTCGACCGCCTCGTCGCCGCCGCGCCAGTAGGCGGCGGAGAAGGAGCGCGTGGTCGGGTGGCCCGGGGCGACCGCGTGCAGGCCGGCGAGCAGGACGGTGGTCGAGTAGAGGTCGTTGGACGGCATCTTGAAGAGGTTGACGCCCTTGGTCAGCGCGCCGCGCAGCACCGACATGGCGGCGACCCCGGGCGCGTTGCCGGCCAGGACATGGACGACGCGCGCCGGGAACGCACGGATCCGGACCGGGCGCCCCGACGGCGCACCGGGAACGGTCCGCCAACCGTCGAGGACGTCGGCGCCGCCGAACTCCTGCTCGATCATGAACTCCATGCCTCGCCGGGTGAACGAGCCGCCGAGCAGGGCGAAGGCCTCGCGCAGGACGCCGGCCGGCAGCGGGTTCGTCCGCAGGCTCGCCTCGAGCGCCTTCGCGACGAGTCCGTCCGGATCACATCCGATCCAGTCGCCCAGCTGCACCAGCACGTCCATGATCTCGTCGACCGGGGTGTCGAATGCCGGGCCGGGCTCGTTCCGTGGCCAGACCAGGGCGTCGAGGGCGAGGGCCGGCGCGACGAAGCGGTTCGGGCCGGTGCCGAAGGACCGCTCGTCCCCGCTGACCGGTACTCCCCGGGCGAAGTGGTCGACCCTGGCGGGCTCGCCGCCGATCCAGTCCCGAGCTCGGTCGGGCGCGGTGATGGTCATGATGCCAGCGCTCCCCTGAGGTAGCCGTCGATGGTCCCGGCGCAACCGATGGAGTCGTCATCGGTCCGGTACCGGGTGATGGTGTCCAGAATGGTCGGGCCGGGTCGGCCGCACGGGCAGTGCGGATGGGTGTCGAACTCGACCTTGTCGCTGGTGATCGTCCCGGTCCACCGGCCGGTGATCGAGAAGTCCACGAACGCAAACCGGCCCTCGATCACCTCGCCGGTCACGTCCTCGGTGTTCAGCAACGTCTCGCCGGTCCGGTCGAGGACCAGCGGCAGCAGGGCGGGCGGGATGTGATAGCGCAGCTGCTCGCAGCGCTGCATCAGCTGGAACGTCTCGGTCATCCCGTAGTTGCCCGGCCGGATCACGTCGCCGTAGAAGCTCGCCACCCGTTGCTTGTAGTCGGGCGGCAGCGCGACGTTCTTGACCCCGCCACCGGCGCTCACGATCGTCTCGGGGTGGAAGTCGCCGTCCGAGATGCCGCGGGCGCGGGCCCGGTCGCGGATCAGGAGGTGCTGGGCCCAGAGCCCGGAGATGGCGAGCTTCTCGTGTCGCCGGTCGAGCAGCAGGTCGACGAACGCCTCGACGCGCGGGCTCAGCTCGTCGCCGCGGGCCCGCTGGTCCCGCTCGAAGCAAGCGATCTCGCCGGGTGTCGCGCTGCCGTCCGCCATCCGGTGTCGCATGGCCGCCATGCGGCTGACATCCGTCAGGCGCAGCCGCTCGTCGGTGAGGAAGAAGCTGTTGTCCGGTGTCGACCACAGCTCGGCGCCGATGTTCGCTGCGTCGGTCGCGCTGTTGACGCCGACGTGCGGCCCCAGCCAGAAGTAGCCGCGGGTCCGGTCCGCGCGGGCGTAGGGCCAGCCGAGCAGCCGGTCGAAGGTCCGTACCTTCCTCACGCGGTCCTCCGCGCTGTGCGACAGGAACGAGCACTTTCCGGTGGTTCCGCTGGTGGCCAGGACGAAATGGCCGTTCGCGCGCAACCGGTCCACCCATTCGTCCTCGTCGGCGACGCCGTCGAAGTCGACGGTCGTGAGATCGGCGGCGGAGAGCGTGCTCAGCCAGCGGGCCAGCTGCGTCCAGCGCTTCTTCTCGACGAAGGCGGCCGGGTAGGACTTGTACGTCGTGTGCGGAAACAGCAGCGGCACGAGATCGGCCTTCCGCGTGATCCGTTCGCGGCCGGCGTCCCGCACCCGCCGCTCCAGCAGTGGCACCTGTTGCCTACGCTCGCCGACCACGGCATCGGCCGCGTCGAGTTGTATCGGTAACAGCTCCTTCTGGCCGAACCGATAGGGGTCCTCGCCCTGCCCCATCTCGATCAGTGTGTGGCTTGCCTGGTCCATCGGGAGCCTCCCTGGATTGTGCACGCGGTGTCGCGTCGGCTTCCGGGCCAGGCTCCCGCTCCGCTGGCGCCGAAACCATCGGCGAAGCGGACACGACCGTCTATGGTTCGGACAGGAGGCGTCGACGTATGCCAGGAACGGCACCGGGGACTCGCCAGCTGGTCGTCATCGTGGCGTTCGAGGGCGTCCGGCTCGGGAGCCTCGGGATGGTCTCGGACGCGATGGCGTTGAGCGACCGGTTTCGCGGGCGGGTCTACGGCGGCCACGCGTTCTACCCGTCGAGCGGAGAGGTCCTCGGACTCCACGTCCGCGTGCTGACCCCGACCGGTGAGCCGGTGCGCGCCGCGGCCGGGCCGCGCCTGATCGCCGACGGGCGAGTCGGCGGCGAAACGACGGCCAAGGCCGTCGTCCTGCCCGCCTTCGGCACCAGCCTCGGGCCGGAAGGCGACGTGCCCCACCCGCCCGGCTGGGACGCGGTGCTGCCCTGGATCGCTCGTCAGCACGCGGGCGGTGCGCTGATCGCGGCCATGGGCGCCTCGGTGCTGGCCCTGGCGGAGGCCGGTCTGCTGGACGGGCGCGAGGCGGTCGCCGACCGTCGCATC
>DASXRJ010000295.1:0-5160 GCA_036506675.1 Nocardioides sp.
CCTCGACGGACAGGCCGAGCAGGTCCACTCCCTCGGAGACACCGTGGGTGACGTCCTCGACTCCGAGGGCATCGAAGTCAGCGACCACGACGTGGTCGCCCCCGGCCTCGACGAGCCGGTGCACGACGGGGACCGGATCACCGTCCGGTTCGGCCGCGAGCTCGAGCTGAAGGTCGACGGCAAGGCCCAGAACTACTGGGTCACCTCCACCAACGTGAACGGCGCGCTGGCCGAGATCGGCCGCCGGTTCGTCGGCGCCGAGCTCTCCACGAGCCGCGGCACCGAGATCAGCCGCGAGGGCCTGGTCCTCTCGGTGGTCACCCCCAAGCAGGTGCTCATCAAGGTCGCCAACGGCAAGACCATCAAGCGTCAGCTGACCGCTCTCACCGTCGAGGACGTCCTGCACGAGCTGGGCGTCAAGTTCGACAAGGACGACAAGGTCAAGCCCGCGCTGGACACTCTGGTCAGCGACGGCGACAAGGTCGTGGTCACCCGGATCCGGATCGTCACCAAGCGTGGCACCGAGGCCATCGACTTCGGCACCATCGAGCACACCGACTCGACGATGTACACCGACGAGGAGGACGTCCAGCGCGCCGGCGTCGACGGTCTCCGCAAGGTGACCTACCGACTGATCTACCGCAACGGCAAGCTGTTCGCGCAGAAGGTCGTGTGGGCCAAGGTGCTCAAGCAGCCGGTCGACGCGATCGTGACGGTCGGCACCAAGGAGCGTCCGGTCACCACCAACTACGCCTCGGGCGACACCGTGTGGGACCAGCTGGCGCAGTGCGAGTCGGGCGGCAACTGGGCCATCAACACCGGCAACGGCTACTACGGCGGCCTCCAGTTCAACCTCTCGACCTGGCAGGCCTACGGCGGCTCCGGCTACCCGAACGAGAACTCTCGCGAGGAGCAGATCCGGATCGCCGAGAAGGTCCGCGCCGCGAACGGTGGGTACGGCGCCTGGCCGGCCTGCGCGTCGTCGCTCGGCCTGCCGATGTAGTTCCGACCGGCGCAGTTCCGACCGACGCCGGCCGAATCATGGCGGCCACTAGGGTGGCCCTCATGGCAGCAGACAACACCTCCGCCGGACCGAGGCTCCTCGGTCCGGCGGAGGTGCGTTCGCTGGCCGCCGCGCTCGACCTGCGGCCCACCAAGCAGCGCGGCCAGAACTTCGTGATCGACGCCAACACGGTCCGGCGGATCGTGCGCGAGTCGGGCGTCGGCGGCGGTGACGTCGTACTCGAGGTGGGGCCGGGGCTCGGGTCGCTGACCCTGGCGCTGCTCGAGGTGGCCGCCCGGGTGGTCGCGATCGAGGTCGACGATCACCTCGCCAGCGCGCTGCCGGCGACCATCGCGTCGTACGCGCCGGGGCAGGTCGACCGGTTCGAGGTGGTGCACGCCGACGCGCTGCGGATCGCCGAGATCCCGGGACCGCCTCCGACCGCGCTGGTCGCCAACCTGCCCTACAACGTCTCCGTCCCGGTGCTGCTGCACCTGATGGCGCTGCTGCCGTCGCTGCGGCACGGCCTGGTGATGGTGCAGTCCGAGGTCGCCGACCGGCTGGCGGCCCGCCCCGGCTCCAAGGTGTACGGCGTCCCGTCCGTCAAGGCCGCCTGGTACGCCGACGTACGCCGCGCGGGTGCGATCGGCCGCAACGTGTTCTGGCCGGCGCCCAACGTCGACTCCGGCCTGGTTGCCTGGACCCACCGCGAGCCGCCCCCGACGACGGCCAGCCGCGAGCAGGTGTTCCGGGTCATCGACGCCGCGTTCGCACACCGCCGCAAGACCCTGCGCTCGACCCTGAAGGAGCTGGCCGGCTCGGCCGCGGCCGCCGAGGCGGCTCTCAGACTCGCCGGCGTCGACCCGATGGCCCGCGGCGAGGTTCTCGACATCGCGGCGTACGCGCGGATCGCCGAAGGACTCGACACTGTGATGGGCACCGGGCTCGACACTGTGATGGGCACCGTGATGGAAGACGCGGCGGGAGACCCCGCCTCGGAAGGGCACGATGGCTGACACGATCGTCCGGGCCGCCGCCAAGATCAACCTGCACCTCGGCGTCGGCGCGCCTCGCAAGGACGGCTTCCATCCGCTGGTCACCGTCTACCAGGCGGTCGGCATCTACGACGACCTGAGTGTGCGGGCCGCCGACGAGTGGTCGCTGCGGCTGTTCCCGGCCGACCACGTCGACCGGGCCGGCGTACCCATCGAGGGCAACATCGCCGAGGCCGCGGCCCGGGCGCTGGCAGACTTCCACGGGCGCTCCGACATCGCCGCCGAGGTCGTGATCACCAAGGCGATCCCGGTCGCCGGCGGTATGGCGGGCGGGTCGGCCGACGCGGCCGCCGCGCTGGTCGCCCTCGACCGGCTATGGGAGCTCGACACCCCCGACGACGAGCTGCTGCGGATCGCGGCGGCGCTCGGCAGCGACGTACCCTTCGCGCTCATCGGCGGTACGGCGATCGGCACCGGCCGCGGTGAGCGGGTCTCTCCGGTCGACGACCCCGGGACCTGGTGGTGGGTCGCCGTACCCTCCACGGACGGGCTGTCCACCCCCGAGGTCTACCGGCACTACGACCGGCTCTTCCCCGACGCGTCGCCACGCCCGAAGGGGGCCGAGGCGGTGCTGACCGCGCTGGCCACCGGCGACCCCGGCGTACTCGCCCGGGCGCTGCACAACGACCTCCAGGTCGCCGCCCTCGACCTGCGCCCCGACCTGGCCGAGCTGATCGCCGTCGGCGAGGCCGCGGGCGCGCTGCGCGGGATCGTGTCCGGCTCCGGGCCGACCTGCGTCTTCCTGACCACCGGTGCCGACCAGGCTCGCGAGCTCGCCGTCGACCTGCGTGTCGCCGGCCACGAGGTGGCGCTCGCCGCCCCGGCCCCCGTCTCCGGCGCGACCGTGGTGACCTACTGATGGCCAACCTGGTCAACCTGGAGCGCGTCTCCAAGGCGTACGGCGTCCGCCCGCTGCTCTCCGACGTCTCGCTCGGGATCGCGGCCGGTGAGCGGATCGGCATCGTCGGCCGCAACGGCGACGGCAAGACCACCCTGCTGGAGATCCTGAGCGGGCTGGAGCCGCCGGACGCGGGCCGGGTGTCGAAGGCCCGCGGGCTGCTGATCGGCTACCTCCACCAGGGCGACGCGCTGGTCGACACCCACACCGTCCGCGAGGCGGTGCTCGGTGGCAAGTCCGACCACGAGTGGGCGGCCGACCCGGGCACCCGCGAGGTGGTCGAGGTGCTGCTGGCGGGAGTGTCGCTGGACCGCGCCGTACTCGGGCTCTCGGGTGGCGAACGCCGCCGCTGCTCGCTGGCCGCCCTGCTGCTCGACCACCACGACCTGGTGATCCTCGACGAGCCCACCAACCACCTCGACGTCGAGGCGGTCGCCTGGCTGGCCGACCACCTGGTCAAGAGCCCGTCCGCGCTGGTGGTGGTCACCCACGACCGGTGGTTCCTCGACGCGGTCTGCCAGTCCACGTGGGAGGTGCACGACGGCGTGGTAGACGCTTACGAGGGCGGGTACGCCGCCTTCGTGCTGGCCAAGGCCGAGCGCCAGCGCCAGGCCGCCGCCTCCGAGGTACGCCGCCAGAACCTGGTCCGCAAGGAGCTGGCCTGGCTGCGCCGGGGCGCTCCCGCCCGGACCTCCAAGCCGAAGTTCCGGATCGACGCCGCCAACGCCCTGATCGAGGACGTGCCGGCGCCACGCGACCGGCTCGAGCTGCAGCGGTTCGCCACCCAGCGGCTCGGCAAGGACGTCATCGACATGGAGGACGTCGACCTGACGCGCGGGCCGCGGCAACTCCTCTCGCACGCCACCTGGCGGATCGGTCCCGGCGACCGGGTCGGCATCGTCGGTGTCAACGGCGCCGGCAAGACCTCCGTGCTGTCCCTGCTCGACGGCACGCTGCCCCCGGACGCCGGCCGGGTCAAGCAGGGTCGCACCGTCGCCCTGCAGCACCTCACCCAGCAGCTCGACGACCTCGACCCGCAGGCCCGCGTGCTGGCCACCGTCGAGTCGATCCGCCGGGTCAGCCGGACTGTGGACGGCGAGATCACCGCCACCTCGCTGCTGGAGCGGTTCGGCTTCACCGGCGACCGGCTCACCGCTCGACTCGGCGACCTGTCCGGTGGCGAACGCCGCCGCTTCCAGCTGCTCCGGCTGCTGCTTACCGAGCCCAACGTGCTGCTCCTCGACGAACCCACCAACGACCTCGACATCGACACCCTCAACGTGCTCGAGGACTTCCTCGACGGCTGGCCCGGCACGCTGGTCGTGGTCTCGCACGACCGCTACTTCCTGGAGCGGGTCTGTGACTCTGTCTGGGCGCTGCTCGGTGACGGGCAGATCTCGATGCTGCCGCGAGGGGTAGACGAGTACCTCGAACGCCGGCACCAGCAGGTTCCTGCCGTCCCGGCGACCGTCGTACCCGACGAGCCGGGCGGGGAGATGTCGCCGGCCGCGCAGGCCGCGGCGGCTGTGGCGGCACCTGTGGCGGCGCCCGTGGCGGCGCCCGTGGCGGCGCCTGCGCCGGTAGCCAAGCCGAAGCCCGGCAGCGCCGAGGAGCGGGCCGCGCGCAAGACGATCGCCCGGCTCGACAAGGCCCTGGAGCGGATCGCCGAGCGCGAGACGGCCCTCAACGCCGAGATCGCCGAGCACGCTCAGGACTACGAGCGGCTCGATGAGCTGAGCCGCGAGCTCGACGTACTGCATGCGGAGAAGGCGGATGTCGAGCTCGAGTGGCTCGAGGCCGCCGAGCTGTTGGAGTAGGGGCTCTCCCGGCCCGGCCGGCCCTGCCGACCATGCCGGCCCTGGCGGCCCTGGCGGCCCTGGCGGCCGTCTCTTTCTGGGATTTACCGGATACGTGGTTGCGGTTCGCTTGGGTACGGCGGCCGCTTGCGGTCCGCTGCTGGCGTGCGGTCGCTTCCGGTCGTCCGGCTTGGGTTGCGGTTTCAGACTTCGTTCCGGCATTCGGCTCTCCGGTCTTGCGGCCTGGTTTCGAACAGGTGTACGATTGCCATGTCTCCTGAATCGTCCGTCACGGGGGAGGTGACCACCGATGGACCAACCGGACCCGACCGACCACGACACCGCTGCTGCCAGCATCGTGCCCGCCACAGACAGCGCCGACCACACGGCCGCCGACAGTGCCGACGG
>DASXRJ010000296.1:0-5020 GCA_036506675.1 Nocardioides sp.
GACGCGCAGGACGCCGTCGTCGTCGCGGGCGGCGGGCATCGGCAGCTCGCGCCGCCGCAGCGTGCGCGGCGCCTCCAGCACCAGCGCGTCGACCGCGCCGCCCGTCACCTCGGGTCGACGATCGTCAGCGTGCCCTGGGCGGCGCACGCGAGCCGGCCCTGGAAGTAGATCTCGCCCCGGACGACCGCGCTGCGGTTGGTCATCGCGAGCACCGACGACTCGGTCTCGACGACTCCGGCCTGGACCGGCGCGATGTAGTTGAGCTTCACCTCGGTCGTCGCCGCCCACTGGCGCGGCTTCATCAGCGGGTAGACGACCATGCCCGTGATGTGGTCGGCGATGGCCGCGAGCGCGCCCCCGTGCGCGTTGCCGAACGGGGTGAGCAGCTCCTCCCGGATCGTCGCCCGGCACCAGAGCCTGCCGGGCGCGAAGCGGACGTGCTCGATGCCGAAGTAGCCGGGCAGGCCACCGGCACCGGCCGTCGTCTCCAGGATGCGGTCGGCGATCTTCTGGTCGTAGCGCTCTTCGAGGGTGGGCTGGGCCACGTGTCCTCCGTCTTTGGCCTTGGCTCGGATGGGTGAGCTGTGTCCGCGTCCGCCGTCCGCTCGCCCGCTCAGCGAGGCGCCGCGGCCCTGTCGGCGTGGAGCGCGGGGAGCACCTCCCGGGCGAAGGTCCGCATGCTGCGCTCGGCGTCCTCCAGCGGGAGCCCGGCGTAGCGGAAGCAGGCGGTGAGATCGAAGTCGCCGATGATCTCACGGCGGGCGCGCAGGCGCTCGAGCACCTGCTCCGGTGTCCCCCAGGCCTGGACGCCGAGGTACATGTCGCACATCCGCTCGAGCCCGATCGCCCTGAGCAGGTCGACCGCGTTGCCGTAGGACTCGTAGCCCTTGGCCTCCTTGAAGTGGTCCGACGCCAGCTCGTAGTGCTGCATGACGCTCGTGAGGTAGCCGGCGATGTGGGCGCGGGCCTTGTCCTCGGCCCGGGCGGGGTCGCTGTCGCAGTAGACGAAGTCGCACGTCATCGGAGGCGCGGGCGCCCGCCCGTGCGCCGCCTCGAACCGCTCGCGGTAGGTCGCGATGGCGACGGCCTGGTCCTCCCAGGGCCGCTGGCTGAAGGTGACCATCCGGGCCCCGAGATCGGCGGCCGCCAGGACCGAGTCGGGCGACATGGCGACGCAGTAGAACCGGTCACGGAAGCTGTGGGCCGGCGCCGGGCGGATCGGCGTGCGGGGCTGGGGATAGTAGGGACCGTCTCCCTCGATCCATCCGGTCTCCAGCGCGTCCATCACCATGCGGGCGGCCTCGTCGAAGCGGTCGCGCGACTCGTCCATGGGGATGCCGAACCCGTGGTACTCCCTCCGGGCCAGCCCGCGCCCGACGCCGAAGAGCACTCGCCCCCCGGCGAGGTGGTCGAGCAGCGAGATCTTCTCGGCCACCCGCAGGGGGTCGTTCCAGGGCAGGATCACGGCGCCGGTCCCGAGCAGGATGCGCGGGGTCCTCGCCGCCATGTTGGCGAGGAAGACTGTGTTGTCCGGGCAGAACGCGTAGTCCTCGAAGTGGTGCTCCACGGGCCACAGGGCATCGAACCCCAGCTCGTCGGCGAGCACCCCGAGGCGCACCTCCTCGGCGACGACCTGCCCGTCTGTGACCTGGGGGCCGTAGCCGTAGGACTGGAAGATCATCTGGACGCCGACGTTCATCCCGGCTCCTCGTGGTTCGGCGGATAGCCCCGACCTCGCTGAAGGGTATGCCGGCGTCCGGATCCCGTGGGAACGGCGCCTGCCGTGAAGCCGGAGTCTGCGAGGCCGCTCGGCGAAGCCGGCTTCGCCGGTCCCGAGACAGATGGCCAGGTCGTTGCGGTCACGCAGCCGACGACGTAGCGTCACGGCCCGATCAGCTCGGCCTCTGGCCGTGAAAGATGGGGGGAGTCCTATGAGGATGCGCATGGTGATCGTGATCGCCGTGAGCGCACTTGTTCTCGGCGTGGCCTCGCCGGTCTCGGCCGCGACCGCCGGGACCGACGCGGTGCTGGATGCCGGCTCGGCGGAGGCGGCGTGCGAGGCCTTCTTCGGCGTGGGGCCGGGCGTCGAGCCCCTGTCGGGGTGCCAATGGGGAATGCGGGCCATCCAGGCCGGGCCGGCGTCGTACGCCAACGCAACCGGCGCCGGCGTGAGCGTCGGCGTGATCGACGGCGGGGTCGACATCACGCACGCTGACGTCGCTCCCAACCTCGACCTCGACCGCTCGTGCTCGTTCATCTTCTCCGACACCCCCACCGCCGACCCGGCCGAGGTGGCGAACGGCGACTGCTCCAACAAGTCGGCCGTCCAGGACCTCCAGGGCCACGGGACCCACGTGGCGTCGATCATCGCCGGAGCCGACAACGGCATCGGTGTCGTCGGCGTGGCCCCGGAGGCCACGATCGTCGCGCTGAAGGCCTGCACCGTCGAAGGCTTCTGCTTCGCCGACTCGGTGGCCGCCGCCTTGCGCTACGCGGGCGACCAGCGCCTCGACGTGGTGAACCTCAGCTTGTTCGCCGACCCGTGGCTCTACTTCTGCAACAGCGAAGCGGATCAGCGAGCCATGCTGCAGGACCTCGAGGACGCCGCGCGCTACGCCCAGCAGCAAGGCGTCGTCATCGTCGCGGCCGCTGGCAACGAGTCCGACGATCTCGGCCACCCGACGATCGACGACATCAGCCCCGACTGGCCGCCGGACGCGGCCGTCGAGCGCGAGGTCGGCAACAACTGCCGCGTGGCGCCGGCCGAGATACCGGGCGTGATCACCGTGTCGGCCGTCGGTCCGACGACCCTCGCGAGCTACTCGAACGTCGGCAGCCCCGTCGACGTGACGGCACCGGGCGGCGACGCCGCGCAGACGCCGGGGACCACCTTCGGCCGGATCCTCTCCGGCTGGTCGAGCACCGACCAGACCGGCTCGTGGGAGGCCTTCGTCGACGCGGGCCGGGCGGTGGTCGACGGCCCGAACCGCTACGTCTGGATCAGCGGCACCTCCATGGCGTCGCCGCACGCCGCGGGTGTGGCCGCCCTGGTCCGCGAGCGTCATCCGGGCTGGGCGCCGGGAGCGGTCGCCGCGGCGGTGCGCCGCACCGCGACGCCGCAATCCTGCCCGGCCGACTGGCCGGCCGACGACCCCCGCACCTGCCAGGGCCAGGGGGGCAACACGTCGTTCTTCGGCGCCGGGATGGTGAACGCGCTCGCCGCGAGCTCAACCTGACACTCGACCGGTGGGGAGGGCCGCCTGCGTGAGCGGCCCTCCCCCGGTCCGACCGGTCGGGCAGCGCCCGGGGAGAGCCGGTATCCGTCATTACGGATTGACGATCGGCTCAGGCCAGGAGGCCGTGGGCGAAGAAGTCGTGGTTGGCTCGGCTGCGGGCGGCGATGACGTCGGGATCGAAGGCGTCGGTGCCGAGATGCCGCTCGAGGAGCGTCTCGAGCAACAGCGGCCCGAGCACGACGTAGAGCACCTGGTACGGCCGCCAGGTGGGGTCGGCGACGGCCCGGAGTGCGCCGGCCTGCCCCATGATGTCGATGCCGCGCTCGGTCCAGGCGAACAGCTGATCGACGAGGGTGGCACCGGTCGGGTGCTCCTCGAGCAGCGACCGGCGCAGGTACTGACGCAGGACCGGGTTGGAGCCCAGGACCTCGGCGATCGTCTCGCTGGCCCGGGCCGAGAAGACGTCGGGCGTCGCGGTCCGCTCGATCTGCTCGAACTGCTCGGTCAAGGTCTCCAGGAGCACGTCTTCGACCGCCTGCACGAGGCCGTCCTTGGAGCCGAAGTGGTGCAACACCAGCGCTGGGGAGACGCCGGCTGCGCCGGCGATGGCGCGGACCGGCGTGGCGGCGATGCCCCGCTCGGCGAAGAGCGCGAACGCACGGTCGCGGATCCGGGCCCGGGCGGTCAGGTCGGCATCGCGGGCGGGCACGGCGGTCATGCGCTCATCGCCCCCTTCCCTTTGCGGCTGAACAACTGGCCAGCTTACTGAACGCATTGACGGGCCGCTGGCCCGAAGCGTACGTTCAGGGCTGAACAGATGTTCAGCCCGAGGGGGCGCCGGCCTGAGGGGGTGCGGAGTGCACGTGACTCGGCGGGTCGTGGTCGCGGTGGCGCTCGTGGCCGGCCTGGTGGCGGCGGGGTGCACCGGCGACACCGGCGACGACGACAGCGGCGGATCGCCGTCGGCCGCGAACCGCACCGACCGCCCGCTGCCCCGCCCGGTCGAGGTCCCTCAGGAACCGCAGGGTGCGTCGTTCGCCGACCCGACGTTCGAGGCTCTGCCCGGAGCTCGGGCCGACTTCGGCCGATTGGGCGGATCGGAGTACCAGATCGAGGTCCCGAACCGCTGGAACGGGAAGCTGGTGGTGTGGATGCACGGGTTCGACGAGTTCTTGTCCGAGGTCTCGGTGTCGGCTCCCGACATCCGGAGCTACCTGATCGACCAGGGCTACGCCTGGGGCGCATCGAGCTTCAGCAGCACGTCGTGGATCCCCGGGCGCTCGGCCGACGAGACCGCAGCTCTCTGGGACCACTTCGCCCAGACCTACGGTCGCCCCGACCGCACGTATGCGATGGGCGCGTCGATGGGCGGCGCCGCCGGCTACGTCGCCGCCGAGCGCTACCCGGACCGCTTCGACGGTGTGCTCTCGCTGTGTGGCTCGGCGGGCGCAACGCCGGCGCTCACCGACAACGCCAACATGTTCGTCGCGGCCGCCTACAGCGCCGGCGTCAGCCAGGCCGACCTCGACGCCAGCACCGACATCGGCGCGCTGATCCGCGATCGGATCCGCCCGGCGCTGCGAGACCCGGTCCGCCGAGACCAGTTCGAACGCATCATGGTCGACCTCACCGGCGGCCCCCGGCCCTTCGACCGTGCCGGCTTCCGCCAGGAGGAGGACACGAACTGGCGCCGCGTCGAGCTGGCCGTGAGTGCGGGAGTGGTGCCCCACCGCGACACCCCGTACCGCCTCGGACCCTCCAGCGATGTCTCCGATGACGAGTTC
>DASXRJ010000297.1:0-2853 GCA_036506675.1 Nocardioides sp.
GTACGGTGAATTTCGTGGGCGACGGCTTTCCTGGCAAACCGCGGATTCTGCGAGGCGCATTCGTGGAATTCGGTCTCAGCCTGCCTCCGCTCTTCGTCGTCTTCCAGTTCAACCCGGTTCAGCTGACCCGCAATCGCGGCCTGACCTTCGCCCCGCCGGGCAGCACCAATCCGCCGGGCACGGACGCCCCGGTCGTCCCCCCACGCACGCTGCGCCAGATCCACGGCCGCACGTCCAATCTGCTCGACCTGCAGAAGCAGCAACTGGTCACCGTGCAGGAACAGACGATCGCGTTCGACATCCGGCTGGACGCCACGGACCGCCTCGACGACGGCGACACGATCACCGAGCAGTTCGGCATCGCCCCGCACCTGTCCACCTTGGAACTGATGGTCTACCCCAAGGGGGAGAGCCTGCTCGGCGCCGCCGTCGGTGCCCTGCTCGGCAAGAAGCGCGGGTTCAGCTTCACCCGCGGCGCCAACCCGCCGATGATCCTGTTCATCTTCGGTCGCAAGCGGGTGCTGCCGGTGAACATCAACTCGATGAACATCACCGAGACCGAGTTCAGCGCCGACCTCAACCCGGTCCGGGCCACCGTGGGCGTCAACCTCACAGTCATCGAGGGCAAGAGCGTGCCGTACCTGTACTCGAAAGCCATGACCGAGGCGATGTCGGTGCTGAACCTGGCCAACGCGGCCGACGTCGCCAACGTCGTCGTGCCCGGGTGACCGCGATGTACAGCGCGAGCTCCCGCTACCGCCGCGTTCCGGCCATTACCGCGCCGGACGCGCACGGCACCCTTGTACCGGCGACCGACATCCGGCCACTGCCGGACGTCACCGCGACCTACCAGCACACCGTCACGGCAGGCGACCGGCTCGACCAGCTCGCCTGGACGTACTACAACCAGCCGCTGCAGTACTGGCGGATCTGCGACGCCAATCCGGACTTCCTGTCGCCGCTGGCCCTGCTCGGCCAGGAACCGATCGTCGTCACCCGGTTCCCGGTGACGCCGGGGACCGGCTCGCCGCCGTGGGCCGCGGCCCGGGCCGCGCTGACCGCGCTCGTCGGCGTCGAGGACGTCACGGTCGAGGACCCGCCGGCCGTGGTCGTCACCTACAACCGGCTCAACGTCACCGTGGCCGAGCTCACCGTCGCCCTCAAGGGCGCCGGCCTGACCAGCCTGGGCTCTCCGGGCGAAGTTGGCCGGATCGGCCGGCCGATCGTGGTGCCGGTCGCGCCAGGAGGGCACGACCCGGCATGAAGAACGACGACCTGCTCATCGAGATCGACGGCGCCGAGGTGCCGGAGCTGTACGACGACCTGATCGGCCTCGAGATCGAGCTCGACGACCAGCTCACCGGCATGTTCCGGATGAAGATCGGGCTGCTGCTCGACACCGACGGTGACTGGACGTACCTCGACGACCCGCGTTTCTCGCTGTGGCGCAAGGTCGTCATCACGGCCGGTGTCGAGGACGACAGCCCGCAGCTCATCTCGGGGTACATCACCCACGTGCGGCCCGAGTTCGGGGTCGGCCTCGAGCAGTGCGTGCTCGAGGTCTGGGGTATGGACGCCGGAGTCCTGCTCGACCGGGCCGACCAGCTGCGCGCATGGCCGAACAAACGGGACAGCGACATCGCCACCGAGCTGTTCCGCACGTACGGGCTGACGCCGCAGGTCACCGACACCGCGGTGGTGCACGACGAGCAGCTGTCGACCATCATCCAGCGCGAGACCGACATGCAGCTGCTGCGCCGCCTCGCCCGGCGCAACGGCTTCGAGTGCTGGATCGACGGCGGCAACGGCTACTTCGGGCCGTCCGGGCTGACCGGCGACCCCCAGCCGGTGCTGGCCGTGCAGTTCGGCGAGGAGACCACCGTCAGCACGTTCCGGCTCGAGGCCAACGCGCTGACGCCGGCCGCGGTCGTCGCCTACCAGCACGATCACCTCAGCGGCGACCTGATCGAGGTGACCACCGAGGCGAGCAGCGAGTCCCCGCTGGGCGCGCAGCCGGCCGCGACCGTGACCGCCGGGCCCGGCGACGGCGCCCGGGTCGTGGTCGCCCAGACGGCCACCACCGGCGCGGCCGAGATGGCCACCTTGACCCAGGGGCTGTACGACGACGGATCGTGGTTCGTCACCGGCGAGGGCGACGTGATCGCCAACGAGTACGGCGCCGTGCTCAAGCCGCGGGCCGTGGTGACCGTGAAGGGGATCGGGGCCACGCACAGCGGCTTCTACTACGTCACCCACGTCACCCACCGGTTCACGCCGGACGGCTACCAGCAGCACTTCAAGGTCAAGCGCAACGCGTTGACCGCGCTCGGCACCGAACCGTTCGTGGCCGACGACGGCAACCCGCTGGCGGGACTGCTGTGATGCGCGAAGACGCCACCCCGGAACGCCTCGAGCGGGTCGTCGCCGGCCTCGTCGAACAGGCCGAGCGCCGGTACTGGGGCAAGTACCGCGGCTGGGTGGTCGACACCGAAGACCCGGCCCGGCTCGGCCGGCTCAAACTCTCCGTGCCCAGTGTGCTCGGCAAGGACGTGGTGACCGGCTGGGCCAGCCCGTGCGCGCCGTACGGCGGCGCCGCCGACCGTGGCCTGTTCCTCGTTCCCGAGCGCGAGTCCGGCGTGTGGGTTGAGTTCGAGGAGGGCGACCTCGAGTTCCCGATCTGGGTCGGCACGTTCTGGACGCGGCCGGACGACGGCAGCCAGGCTCCGAAACCGAACGTGCCCGCCGACGCCAGTGAGGCGGACGAGCCGCAGTCCCCCCCGACCCGCAAGATCCTCAAGACGGCCCGCGGACACACCTTGCAGTTCGAGGACGCGGACACCGACGACGACGTGA
>DASXRJ010000298.1:0-16849 GCA_036506675.1 Nocardioides sp.
GACGACATATCGCGCGCCCTTGACGGTCGTTGCGATCGGGCAATACGTTTCGAGGCATGGAGCTGATGCCCTCCGCACACGTCGACTCCTTCTGCCGAGACCGCCTGCCACCGGCGGACCAGTGGCCCGAGTTCCGCTTCGACCTGCCCGAGCTGCACTACCCGGATCGCCTCAACTGCGCCACCGCGCTCCTTGACGACGTGATCGCCGAGTACGGCGCCGACCGGCCCTGCCTGCTCACCCCCGACGGCCCGACCTGGACGTACGGCGACCTGCTCGCCACCGCCAACCGGATCGCCCACGCGCTGCAGAACCTCGGCGTCGTACCCGGCAACCGCGTGCTGCTCCGCGGCCCCAACAACCCGTGGCTGGCGGCGTGCTGGTTCGGCTGCCTCAAGGCCGGCGCGGTCGCGGTGACCACGATGCCGCTGCTGCGCGCGGGCGAGCTGGCCACCATCCGCGAGATCGCCGCGATCGACCTGGCCCTGGTGGACTACCGGTTCCTCGACGACACGACCAAGCTCGGCGCCAAGGTGATCGAGTACGGCGGCGAGGGCGGGCTCACCGCCCTGATCGAAGACGTGCCGATCGAGTTCGACGACGTGGCCACCTCGGCCGACGACGTCGCGCTGCTCGCCTTCACCTCCGGCACGACCGGCCGCCCCAAGGCCACCATGCACTTCCACCGCGACGTGCTCGCGATCTGCGACACCTTCTCGCGGCACGTGCTGCGCCCGACCAAGGACGACCTGTTCACCGGTACGCCGCCGTTCGCGTTCACCTTCGGGCTCGGCGGCGTGCTGCTCTTCCCCTTGTACGCCGGCGCCTCGACCCTCCTGATCGAGCGGGCCACCCCGGCCGAGCTGGCCGCGCTGATCGACGCCCATCAGGTGACGACCTGCTTCACGGCGCCGACGGCGTACAAGGCGATGCTGGCGGGCGGCGCGACCCTGCCCTCCCTGCGCACCGGCGTCTCGGCCGGCGAGCACCTGCCCGCGGCGACCTGGCAGGCCTTCCTCGACGCCACCGGTGTGCGGCTGATCGACGGGATCGGCGCCACCGAGATGCTGCACATCTTCGTCTCGGCCGCGGGCGACGACATCCGGCCGGGTTCGACGGGGCGGGCGGTGCCCGGCTTCACCGTGACGGTGCTCGACGAGGACGGCAACGACGCGAAGCCCGGTGAGCCCGGCCGGCTTGCGGTGAAGGGGCCGACCGGCTGCCGCTACCTGGCCGACATCCGGCAGCGGGGCTACGTGCGGGACGGCTGGAACATCACCGGCGACACCTTCGTGCGAGACGAGGAGGGCTACTTCTGGTACCAGGCCCGCAGCGACGACATGATCGTCTCCTCGGGCTACAACATCGCCGCGCCGGAGGTCGAGGAGGCGCTGCTGCGGCATCCCGAGGTCGCGGAGGTCGGGGTGATCGGCGTACCCGACGAGGCCCGCGGGGCGATCGTGAAGGCTTTCGTGGTGTTGACCGAGTCAGCGCGGGCGAGTGCCGGCCCGGAGAAGGTGCGTGAGCTCCAGGACTTCGCCAAGGCCGAGATCGCGCCGTACAAGTATCCACGCGCGGTCGAGTTCGTTGACTCACTGCCCCGTACCGCGACCGGCAAGCTGCAGCGCTTCAGGTTGCGCGAGACCGCGCACGAGGGCCGCTGAGGAAGGACACCGCGTGGACGCCGCTCCCCGCCAGCTCATCCTGTCGCTCTACGGCCTCTACGCGCGCGAGGAGGGCGACTGGCTCTCGGTCGCCTCGGTCGTGGCGCTGATGGCCGACCTGGGCGTCGACTCAGCGTCGGTGCGGTCGTCGGTGTCCCGGCTGAAGAAGCGCGGCGTACTGATGGCCGAGCGGCGTGCCGACCTCGCCGGCTACGCGCTCTCGCCGGCCACGCTGGAGATCCTGCGCGAGGGCGACACCCGGATCTGGAAGCGCCCGCGGGCGACCGCCGACGACGGCTGGCTGGTGCTGGTGTTCTCGGTGCCCGAGTCCCAGCGCGAACGCCGCCACGCTCTGCGATCGCTGCTCTCGTCTCTCGGCTTCGGTACGGCGGCCCCGGGCGTCTGGGTCGCGCCCGTCACCTTGTACGACGAGGCGGTCCGGGCGCTCGACCGGGAGGGGCTGGCGTCGTACACGGAGCTCTTCGCGGGCGACTACCTCGGCTCCGGCGACGTGGCGACCCGGATGGCGGAGTGGTGGGACCTCTCCGCGATCAGTGCGCTCTACTCAGAGTTCTGCGCCGCGTATGGGCCGGTGGCGGCCGGGCGGTCTCGGATGTCTCCGGCCGAGGCGTTCGCGACGTACGTCCCGATGCTGACCTCCTGGCGCCGGCTGCCCTATCTCGACCCGGGCTTGCCCCTGGCCCACCTGCCCGCGGACTGGCCCGGCATCGAGGCGGGCGCCCTGTTCTCCGACCTCGACGCCCGGTTGCGCGAGTCCGCCGGCGAGCACGCGCACGCCGTTCTCCTCCTTCAGCGGGGCTTCAGGTCCGGCTGAGTAGCGTGGTCGGGCCGGAACGACGGACGAGGTGGAGATGGCCAGCGATGTCGCTCTGCAGACCCAGGGTCTGCGCAAGTCGTACGGCGACGTGGTCGCCGTCGAGTCGCTGAGCCTCCAGGTCGATTCCGGGAGCGTGGTGGGGTTCCTCGGTCCCAACGGAGCAGGCAAGACGACCGTGATCCGGATGCTCTCCACGGTGCTGGCGCCGGACGCGGGCACCTTCTCGGTCGCCGGCGTGCCGCACACCCGACCGCTCGAGATCCGGAGGCGCCTCGGCGTACTTCCGGAGAGCGCCGGCTACCCCACCGCCCAGACCGGCGAGGAGTGGCTGACCTTCCACGCCCGGCTCTTCGGGCGGACCGCGGCCGATGCGCACGCCACCGCCCGGCGGCTCCTCGACGAGGTCGGCCTCGGGGGCCGCGGCCGGGCGCGGATTGCGGCGTACAGCAGAGGGATGCGGCAGCGGCTCGGCATCGCCCGGGCCCTGGTCAACGACCCGCAGGTGGTCTTTCTGGACGAGCCGACCCTGGGACTGGATCCGGCGGGTCAGCTCCAGGTGCTCGACCTGGTCAGCAGGATCGCCCGTGAGCACGGCGTCACCGTCGTCCTCAGCACCCACCTGCTCGCGGAGGTGGAGCAGGTGTGCGACCGGGTCCTGATCCTCAACCGCGGGCGGGTGGTGGCCGAGGGCACCGTCGCCGAGGTGGCACAGCGGGCCGCGGCGCCGCGAAGCGCGCGGGTGCAGGTACCCCGCGAGCATCTCGAGCGCGCCCTGACTGCGCTGAGGCGGCGCGGCGTTCACGCGGTCTCCACGCTGGACGGCGCCCGGGGAGAGCTCGAGCTCACGCTGTCCGGTGAGGCCGAGCCGACCGAAGCGGCCGCCGAGGCGCTGGGCGGCCTGCTGGCCTCCGGCGTGCCGGTGGTGAGCTTCACGCTCGAGAGCGGCCGCCTGAGCGACGCCTTCCTGGCCGTGACCAGGGGCCTCGACGAGGAGCCCCGATGACTGAGCTCGACAAACGGCCCGGGCGCTCCACCACTCCCGCCTGGCTGGTGGTGCTCGACCGGGAGCTGCGCGATATCTGGGTGAGCGGCCGAGGACTCCCGCTGATGCTGGCCTACACGTTGATGCTCTCCTTCACGTCGTACCTCGTGGCCACCAACCAGGCGATGAACTTCCTCGAGGTGCGGGAGTCGGTCAGCCTGACGCTCAAGGTGGCCGTGGCGGTGAGCGTGCTCCTGGTCGTGCTCGCATCGGCCGACGCCATCAGCGGTGAACGCGAGCGGGAGACCCTTGAGTCGCTCCTGCTCTCCCCCGTGGGCCGCAGCGCCCTGGTCGTGGGCAAGGGCGCCGCAGCCCTGTCCCTGTGGCTGGCGGCGATGGCGCTGTCCTGCCCCTACCTGTGGTTCCTGGGTCGAGGTGTCGCGGTCGTCGGGAAGGCCGTCGTCGGCGGGCTGGTCGTGGGCGCGCTGCTGGCGCTGTTCCTGGCCGGCCTCGGGATGCTGGTCAGCATCTTCTCGGTCAGCAACCGGGTCAGCGTGTCGGTCAGCCTGTTCCTGCTGGTGGCGCTCTACGCGCCCGCCCAGCTGGCCACCGTCGGGCTGCAGCCGTCGGTGGGCGACGTGCTGCAACGGATCGACCCGTTCACCAGTGGGTTGAGCTACCTCGACAAGGTGATCATCGACGGACATTCGCCGGGCCAGGACCTCGGACTGATGATCAGTCCGGTGATCGCCGCGGTCGTCTTCTCGGCGCTCGCACTCGTTGCGTCGTCGAGGATCGCGCTGTCCCCCTGGGAGCGATCATGAGACGCCTCACCGCGGCCGCGGTGCTGCTGCTGTCGCTGAGCGCCACGTCCCCGATGCAGGACGCCCGGGCCGCCTCGAGCGACCCGGACGGGGTGTCGGTCCAGGTCGACCGGACCAGCATCGACACCCAGCTCGGCGGACGGTTCACCTTCACCTCGACCGTCCGCAACGAGAGCGGTGAGACGATCAGCGGGCTCATCGCGCACCTCAACGTGCTCAGCTCCGATCCCGGGACCTACGTCGACCCCGAGGACTGGTCGTCGCGCCGTACCCAGTACCTCGACCCGCTCGCCCCGCACGAGTCCGCGACCCTGACCTGGCGCGGGCAGGCGGTCAACAGCGGTCCACTGGTCCTGTACGTCGCCGTCATCGACAGCACTCACGGGACCGTCACCGCCAGCCCGGCGATCGAGCTCGCGGTCAGGAGGCAGCCGTCGATCGACGCGAGCGGCATCCTTCCGCTCGCCATCGGCGTACCCGCTGCGGTCGGCCTGCTGCTGGCGCTCAACCTTCTGCAGCGCCGGCGGACGAGCTCCTGAACGGGCCGTGCCGTCAGGGCAACCCGGGGTTGGCGCGACCGGCTCACCTGCCCGCCGAATGGCCCGGAATCGAGGCCGGAGCGCTCTTCGCCGACCTCGACGCCCGCCTCCGCCTGGACGCGCACACCTACGCCCACACCCTCATCACCGGCTGAGGCTGTACCGCGAGCTGCGCTCAGCTCGAGGTCGCCTGTCGCCGTCGCTGGCGGGTGCTGATCAGCTCGAGCGCGACGAACTCAGTGGGGCCGGCCGGCACGCAACAGGACAGGTCGGTCCGGCAGGCGTCGAGCGACGGCGAGGCCTCCAGCGTGGCCCGTACGTCGTCGAGTTGAGCGGCGAACGACCGGAGTTCGGTGATCCGGGTGGCGATCTCGGCCTGCTTGTCGTCGATCAGGCGTCCGACCCTCTCGCTGGCAGCCGCGCAGTTGGTGCCGTCCCAGACCGGCAGCAGCGCCGTGATCTGGTCACACGTCAGGCCGAGCCGGCGGGCCCGCGTCACGAACAGCAGACGCGTGGCCGACTCCTCGTCGTAGGTACGGTAGCCCGAACCTGTGCGAGGCGGGGCGCCGAGCAGCCCGATGCGCTCGTAGTAGCGCACGGTCGAGGTGGGCACCCCTACCCGGTCGGCAAGCTCGGAGATTCGCACCCCTTCACGGTAGACCTTGCACCCGGGTTCAGGGTCAAGACTTGACCTTGAACCCGGGTTCAAGGTCTACCTTCGCGTCACGGACCGAGCAGCGGTCCAACACCGATGGAGGCCACCATGATCGAGAACGCGATCACCTTGACGCTGGACCAACCCCGTGAGCGAGTCTTCGAATTCCTTACCGACCTCCCCAACGAGCCGGCATGGAATCCCGACTGCAGCTCCGTAGAGATGCTCTCGCCAGAGCCCGCTCGGAGGGGATCGACCTATCGCGGCCACTTCCGCGGAATGGGACAGGTGATGGTGGAGCTCACCGCCCACGAACGACCCCGACGGTTCGCCACTCGGGAGCGGTCACGCATGGCCACCGGCGACTTCGAGTTCGTCCTGACGCCGCACGGCGAGCGGACCCAGGTCGAGCTACGAATGAAGCTACGGCCACACGGGCCGATGCTGTTGCTCCAGCCCCTGATGCGGCGAAAGATCGAACAGTTCCTGGCCGACCTTCCCGTCCGCATCCAGGCCGGCCTCGACTCGCCCCGCTGGAGCGCGTGACGGACTTCCGGCGTTCGCTACCCCGGCAGGACCGCGAAGCCCTGGAGCTCCACCACGGCCTCGGTATCCCAGAGCCGGGCGACGCCGATGCCGGCCATGGCCGGGTAGTCGGTGCCGGCAAGGCGTCGCCAGACCGCGCCGATCTCGCGGGCGTGGGCACGGTAGCCGTCGACGTCGACGATGTAGATCGTCACCGAGGCCAGGTCGGCGGGCGCGCCGCCGGCCGCCTCGAGAGCGGCGAGCAGGTTGCCGAGCGCCTGCTCGAACTGCGGCACCACTCCCCCAGGCACGATCGAGCCATCGGCCGCCATGCCGGTCTGGCCGGCGAGGAAGACCGTCGTACCGGTGGCGACGACCGCGTGGGAGAAGCCGGACGGAGCCGCCAGCGAGGGCGGGTTGACGCGTCTCACGACTGCACCGCTCCCCCATCGACGTTGATGCCCTGTCCGTTGACGGCTCCGTTGGCGACGCAGAGCATCACGGCGTCGGCCACCTCGTCGGGGGTGACCAGCCGGCCGATCGGCTGCCGCTGGGCGAGTACGGCGCGGGCCTCGTCCTCGCTGCGGCCGGTGCGCGAGGCGATCCGGGCCACCGAGTCGTCGGTCATCGGGGTGTCGACGTACCCGGGGCAGACGGCGTTAACGGTCACGCCCGTGCGCGCGAGCTCGGCGGCGGCCGAACGGACCAGGCCGAGCACGCCGTGCTTCGCCGCGGAGTACGCCGCGATCCGCGGCTCGCCTCGCTTGCCGGCCACCGAGGCGACCACGACGACCCGGCCGTGTCCGGCCGACGTCATCGCCGGCAGCGCCCGGCGCAGGCACCGGAACGGCGCGGTCAGGTTGAGGTCGAGCATCCGCTGCCACTCCTCGTCGGAGGTCTCGACCAGCGGCGACGAGGCGCCGGCCCCGGCGGCCAGCACCAGCACCGACACCGGCGACCAGGCCGACTCGACGGCGGCGTACATCGCCTCGACCGCGGCCGGGTCGGTCACGTCGGTGGGCACCACCAGCGACTCGCCGGGTATCTCCGCGGCCACCGCACGCAGCTCGGCCTCCGAGCGCGCGGCGAGGGCGACCCGATGGCCCGCCGCCGACAGCGCGAGGGCGCAGGCCCGGCCGATGCCGCGGCCCGCCCCGGTGACCAGCGCGACGCTCACTCGGCCACCTCTCGGGACGTCATACGGTGCGAGCCGTAGATGGCTCCCTGTGTATGACGTTGTGCGCGGTGCGGACTCATCGGAAGGCGGGCAGTCCGGTGAGGTCGGCCCCGATGGAGAGCAGATGCATCTCCTCGGTGCCTTCGTAGGTCATCACGGTCTCGAGGTTGTTCATGTGCCGCATCACCGTGTGGTCGAGCGTGATGCCGGCGCCGCCGAGCGTCGTACGCGCCTCGCGGGCCACGTCGAGCGCGGCCCGGACGTTGGCGTACTTGCCGTAGGAGACCTGCGCCGGCGTCAGCGTGCCGGCGTCCTTGAGCCGGCCGAGCCGCCACGCCAGCAGGGAGGCGTTGTTGACCCCGACCGTCATCAGCGCGAGCTTGCGCTGGGTGAGCTGGTACGACGCGAGCGGCCGGCCGAACTGCGAACGAGCCGAGGTGTACGCCAGCGACTCCTCCAGACATGCGCGGGCCGCGCCGACCGCGCCCCAGATGATGCCGAAGCGGGCCTCGTTGAGGCACGACAGCGGCCCCTTGAGCCCCCGCACCTCGGGGAAGACCGCGTCGGCCGGCAGCCGCAGCCCGCTGAACGACAGCTCGGCCGTCACCGACGCCCGCAGCGAGAGCTTCCGCCCGATCTTGGTGGCGGTGAAGCCCGGCGTGTCCGTGGGTACGACGAAGCCGCGGATCCCGTCATCGGTCTGCGCCCACACCACGGCCACGTCGGCCAGGGTGCCGTTGGTGATCCACATCTTGGAGCCGTCGAGGACCCAGTCGCTCCCGTCGCGCCTGGCCCGGGTGCGCATCGAGCCGGGGTCGCTGCCCGCGTCGGGCTCGGTCAGCCCGAAGCAGCCGATCGCCTCGCCGGCGGCCATCCGCGGCAGCCAGGTCTGCTTGTGGTCCTCGCTGCCCCAGCGGTGGATCGCGTACATCGCCAGCGAGCCCTGCACCGACACGAACGACCGCAGCCCCGAGTCGACCGCTTCGAGCTCGCGGCAGGCCACGCCGTACGCCGTCGCGGAGAGGCCCGCGCAGCCGTACCCCTCGAGATGCATCCCGAAGAGCCCGAGCTTGGCGAAGGTGAGGGCGAGCCCGTTGGGGAGCCCGCCCTCGTCGTACCAGCCGGCGACGTGCGGAGCCAGCTCGCGGGCGGCGAAGTCGCGGACCGTGTCGCGGATCGCGCGGTCCTCGTCGGTGAGGAGGGCGTCGACCTCCAGGTAGTCGTGCATCAACGTCCCTTCCAGTGCGGCGGCCGCTTCTCGGTGAAGGCGGCGTGGAACTCCGCGTGGTCGTCGGTGGTCATCAGCAGAGCCTGCGTCATCGCGTCCAGCTCGAGAGCCGGCCCCAGCGGCATGTCGAGCTCGCGGGTGATCAGCGACTTGGTCGAGGCGTAGGCCAGGGTGGGGCCGTCGGCCAGCCGCCGGGCCAGGGTGGCGACCGCGGCGTCGAGCTCGGCGTCGCCGTCGACGAGCTGGCTGACCAGACCATAAGCGTCCGCGGTCTCGGCGTCGATGGTGTCGCCCAGCATCAGCAGCTCGGTCGCCCGGCCGGCGCCGACGAGCCGAGGCAGCAGGTACGCCGCCCCCATGTCGCCGCCGGACAGCCCGACCTTGGTGAACAGGAACGCGAACCGGGCCGCCCGCGAGCAGACCCGGAAGTCGGCCGCGGCCGCGATTACCGCCCCGGCGCCGGCCGCGATGCCCTGGATGCCGGCCACGATCGGCAGCGGGCACTCGCGCATCGCCCGGATCGCCTCGCCGGTCATCCGGGTGAAGCCGAGCAGGTCGCGGGCGTCCATCTTAAGCAGCTCGCCGATGATCTCCTCGACGTCGCCGCCGCCGCAGAAGCCGCGCCCGGCCCCGCGGAGCACCAGCACCCGGACGTCGTCGCGATGGGGCAGCTCGTGGAGCAGGTCGCGCAGGTCGGCGTACGCCTCGAAGGTCAGCGCGTTGAGCCGTTCGGGGCGGTCGAGCGTCACCGTGGCGACGCCGTCGGCGACCTCGAAGCGGAAGTGTCGCCAGTCGTCGGTGAGGGGTACGGAACCGCGGTAGCGGGTCACAGCTGTCCTTCCTGGTGGGCACGTTCCTGGTGGGCACGTTCCTGATGAGCACGGACCAGGCCGCGGCCGATGATCGTGCGCTGCACCTCCGAGGCGCCCTCGTAGATGCGCGGCGCCCGGACCTCACGATAGAGCCGTTCGAGCAGGTGGCCACGCTGCAGCCCGCGAGCGCCGTGCAGCTGGACCGCCTGGTCGACCACCCACTGGGCCGACTCGGTGGCCAGCAGCTTGGCCATCGCGGCGCTGCTGGTGATCTCGGCGCGGGGCGCCCCAGCGTCGTACGCCGACGCGGCGGCGTACACGAGGAGGCGGGCGGCCTGGGTGCGGGTCGCCATCTCGGCCAGCGTGTGCTCGACCGACTGCTGGCCGACGAGGAGGTCGCCGTACGCGCGGCGGGTGGTCACCCAGTCCACCGTCGCGTCCAGAGCCGACTGGGCCATCCCGACCGCGAACGCGCCGACGCTGGGCCGGAACAGGTCGAGGGTGCGCATCGCGACGGCGAAGCCGCCGTCCACCTCGCCGAGTACGTCGTCGCGCTCGACCCGGACCCCGTCGAAGACCAGCCGGCCGATCGCGTGCGGGGCGAGCAGGTCGAGCGGCTCGCCCGACAGTCCGGCGGCGTCACCCGCCACCACGAAGGCGGTCACGCCACGCGACCCCGCCCCGGGCGTGGTGCGGGCGAAGACGGAGTAGACGTCGGCGTCCGGAGCGTTCGAGATCCAGGCCTTCTCGCCGGTCAGCCGCCAGCCGTCGCCGTCCGGCTCGGCGGCCAGCTCGAGGGCGGCGGCGTCGGAGCCGGCGCCCGGCTCGGAGAGCGCGAACGCCGCCACCGTCTCGCCACTCACCACCCCCGGCAGCCACCGCTCGACGGCGGCCGGACGGCCGGACTGCAGGATCGGGTAGCTGCCCAGCCCCTGCAGCGCCAACGCGGTCTCCGCCTCGGTGTCGACGCCGGCGAGCGTCTCGCGCAGCAGGCACAGCTGCATCGCGGCCGCGTCGCGCGGCGGCTGGTCGGGCTCGCCCCCGAACAGCCCGCGCAGCAGGCCGTGGTCGCCGAGCGCCCGCAGCAGCGGGCGGTTGACGGAGGTCGGTGTCGGCTCGATCGCGACGAGGTGGTCGAGCGCGATCCGGCGGACCTCAGCGACGTACGCCGCCTGTGCGGAGGTCAGTGCGAAGGCCCGCTCCGTGGCCGGCTCCGTGCTCACGCCCATGCTCGCGACGGTATTGCGCCTTGACAACTTCCGTCAAGAACGCAATATGTTCGCCTCATGAGGCGACAGCTATGAGGACAGCGCGAAAGGGGTCGGCGCGGTGAGGATCGGGGTCGTGGGCGGCGGGCCGGGCGGCCTCTACTTCGCCGCGCTCGCCCAGCAGCTCGCCACCGAGGCCGGCCGGCCGCACGAGATCACCGTCTGGGAGCGCAACGCGGCCGACGACACGTTCGGCTTCGGCGTCGTCTTCAGCGACGAGACGCTCGGCGGCATCGAGCACGCCGACCCGGGCGTCTTCGCCGCCATGCAGCGCGAGTTCGCGGTCTGGGACGACATCGACGTGCACTTCCGGGACGAGGTCGTGACCAGCGGCGGGCACGCGTTCGCGGCCATGTCGCGGCGGCGCCTGCTGGAGATCCTGCAGGAGCGCTGCCGAGATCTCGGGGTGGACCTGCGCTTCCGCACGGTCGCGCCGGACGTCGAGGAGCTGGCGGCGTCGTACGACCTGGTGGTCGCGGCCGACGGGCTCGGCTCGGCCACCCGCACGCGGTACGCCGACACCTTCCGGCCGACCCTGGAGACCCGCGACTGCCGCTACATCTGGCTCGGCACCGACCGGGTCTTCGACGCGTTCACCTTCGTGGTCGCCGATACGCCGTACGGCGTGATGCAGGTGCACGGCTATCCGTACGACGCCACCGGGTCGACGCTGATCGTCGAGATGACCTCGGCGGTGTGGCGGCGCGCCGGCTTCGAGGAGTACGCCGCCACACCGCTGGCGCCCGGGCAGTCCGACGAGCGCTCGATCAAGCGGATCCGCGACCTGTTCGCCGACCTGCTCGACGGCCACGAGGTGATGGCCAACAACTCCCGCTGGATCTCCTTCACGACCGTGCGCAACGAGACCTGGGTGCGCGACAACGTCGTACTCCTCGGCGATGCGGCGCACACCGCGCACTTCTCGATCGGGTCCGGCACCAAGCTCGCGATGGAGGACGCGCTCGCCCTCGCGGCCTGCCTGCACGAGCACCGGGACGTGCCGACCGGGCTGGCGGCGTACGAGGAGGAGCGCCGGGCGGTCGTGCTGTCCACCCAGCGCGCGGCGCAGGCCAGCCTGGAGTGGTTCGAGAACCTCGGCCAGTACACCCACCAGGAGCCGCTCCAGCTCGCCTTCAACATCCTGACCCGCAGCCGGCGGGTCACCTACGACAACCTGCGGGTGCGCGACCCGGAGTTCGTGGCCCGCTGTGACCGTTGGTACGCCGAGTCGGCGGGCTCGACCGACCTGCGTCCGCCGATGTTCCAGCCGGCGACTCTCGCGGCCCGCAGCGGGCCGGGGCTGGAGCTGGTCAACCGGGTCGTGGTCTCGCCGATGGACATGTACGTCGCGAGCGACGGCGTACCCTCCGACTTCCATCTCGTCCACCTCGGCGGCAAGGCGCTGGGCGGTGCGGGACTCGTGATGACGGAGATGGTCTGCGTCTCGCCCAGCGGCCGGATCACGCCCGGCTGCGGCGGGCTGTGGACCGACGAGCAGGGCGCGGCCTGGGGCCGGATCGCCGACTTCGTGCACGCGCACTCCGCAGCCCGGATCGGCCTGCAGCTCGGCCACTCGGGCGCGAAGGGCTCGACCAAGCTGATGTGGGAGGGCATCGACCAGCCGCTCGAGTCCGGCAACTGGGAGGTCGTCGCGCCGTCGCCGGTGGCCTACCGGCCGGGCGTCAACCAGGTCCCGCGCGAGCTCACTCGGGCCGAGCTGGACGTCATCCGGGACGAGTTCGTCGCCGCCGCGCGGCGCGGCGTCGACGCCGGCTTCGACCTGCTGGAGCTGCACTGCGCGCACGGCTACCTGCTCTCCGCCTTCCTTTCGCCGGTCACCAACCACCGCACCGACGAGTACGGCGGTGACGTGGCCGGCCGACTGCGCTTCCCGCTGGAGGTGTGGGACGGGATCCGCTCGGTGTGGCCGGCCGACCGGCCGATGACGGTGCGCATCTCGGCGACCGACTGGGTCACCGACGGGCAGACGCTCGAGGACGCGCTCGCCGTCGCGCGGGCCTTCGTCGACGCGGGGGCGGCCGCGGTCGACGTGTCGACGGGCCAGGTGACCTCGCGCGAGCGGCCGGCGTACGGGCGGTCCTTCCAGACCCCGTACGCCGACGCGATCCGCAACCGACTCGGCGTACCCACCATCGCCGTCGGCGCCATCTCCTCCGCCGACGACGTCAACTCGATCCTTCTCGCCGGCCGGGCCGACCTGTGCGCGATCGGCCGCGCGCACCTCTACGACCCGTCGTGGACGCTGCACGCCGCCGCCGACCAGGAGTACGCCGGCCCGGGCGCCACCTGGCCGCTCCCCTGGCAGGCCGGCAGCCGCAAGCCCCAGACCGGCCGCACCGACGGACCGCGTCCGCGGCTGGAGCTGATCCGCGAAGGCGAGCCGGTCACCCGGCACCGCCGCTGGCGTCCCTAGGGTCGGTGGTCGCGAGCGCCTGACATTCCAGCGGCCCCGGCACGCACCCGGTCATCAAGGGCGGACCGGGCACTGGTCTGGGTCGACGGTGACGGTTTTCCGGCACCACGGGCCGGCGAACCTCCAGCGTCGGGAGGCCGCCCTGGCCGCTGCGCCGGCCAGAATCGGCGAGATCGACGACACGATTCGCTGCAGTTCGCGATCCACCCGCTGCGTTACCCGCCTGGTCGCCGCTTTTTGGCTCGGCGAACTGCAGCGAATCGTGCAGGTGAAGAGCCGGGATTCGACGCCATCGGGGCCGAGCCGCTGGCTGTCGCAGGGGCGGCGTACTCGTGGACGCGGGGCGGACCCTTCAGCCCGACAACGCGGTTGATCTGTTGAAGAGTCGCTGAACCAATCAACCGCATTGTTCGGGTGAACTCGATCAGCTCAGACCGACGCCCGCGGCCCTGAGGGCCAGCGAGGTGCTCGGGCCGGGAGCGGCGAGTGGCCCCAAGCCCGCCTCCCGACTCGATGGGGTGGCGGGTGTCGCGCCACTCGAGGACCCCGAGACCCGCGCGTGGATCGTGGCGGGGAACTTCTAGATATCCGGATGCGCTGGCGGGTGGCGGACGACGAGACTGCGCGCATGGACCTCCTCGAGATCGAACGCTGCTACGACGCCATCCCGCGGGTCTCCGCAACCACCGAGGACGTCGGCCCGTTCACGCTCTTCCGCGCGGTCGAGGGCACCGGCTGGAACTTCTACGCCCGCCCCCGCCTCGGGCTCGCCGACGACGTCACCCCCGACGACGTACGACGGCTGCTGGCGCGCCAGACCGAGCTCGAACTCCCCCACGCGATCGAATGGATCCACGAGGTCACCCCGTCACTGCTGCCCGCCGTCCGCGCCGCCCTCCCCGACACCCTCCCCAACGCCGAGGTCGCCGAGTGCCCCCTGCTCGCGATGACCGGGGTCGCCAACGCCGGGGTAGTCCGTGACGTTCTTGTCACCCCTGACCGCCCAGACATGACAGAAACGTCACGGACTACCCCGACGACGACCCCGACGTGCCGGATCCTGGCCGCAGACGATCCGGATCTGGCGATGGCGCTGGGGGCGGTGAGTGCGGGGTTCGGCGGACACGACGAGGTGGAGCCGACGGACGCCGCACACCGGCCGGACCTGATCGAGGCGGGGACCCTCATCGTGGCGGCGGCGTACGACGAAGACGGGCGGATCGTCGGTGGCGGGTCGGCCGCTCCGCGCGGGAACACCGCCGAGCTGATGGGAATCTCGACGATCCCGTCGGCCCGCCGCCGGGGGTACGGCGCGGCGGTCACCCGGGCACTCGTCACCGAGCTCACCCAGCGCGGCGTCACGACGCTCTTCCTTTCCGCCGGGTCCGACGACGCGGCCTCGATCTACCGCTCCGTCGGCTTCGAACGGGTCGGCACCGCCTGCATCCTCGAGTCCGACGGCCACTGACGCAGCCGGTCGTCGTCGCGACGTCGTGCGGCCGTCGAGCCACTCGGACGCGCCGGCCGAGCAACCTAGAGCAGATCCTGGCGACCGACCTGGCCTGACACCGAGACCTCAGCGCGGCCGGTGCCCGGTGAACGTCACCACCTGCTGGAAGGTCGGCCGGTTCTGCCAGTCGATGGCCCGCACGCCCACGACGCCGGCGGTGTTGCTGCGGATGTCGTCCTGGTGCTTGTCGTAGGTCAGCTGCGACACCGAGGTCACGCCCTGCGCCTTCAGCACCCGGTTGACGGAGGCCAGCAAGGAGGCGCGCAGGGTGGTCCGGCAGGCCGCCAGGCGACCCCGGCCGCAGTAGCCGAAGTGGTACGGCGAGCCGACGGGCGCGCCCAGCACCCGGCGCAGGTCCTTGTCGACGTAGCCGTAGAAGGCGACGTCGTTCCACGCCGACCCGATGCCGTGCCTGGGGTGGTCGTCGAGCGGCTGCGGCAGCTTCCCGGTCAGCGTGCCCAGCCGGCCCCGGAGCACGTCGTACGCGACCGAGCCCGAGCCGTGCTGCCACCAGTCGTCGAAGAGCGCGATCGCGGCCTGGTCGGCGTACGCCCCGTCGCGGTTGCGGTCGACCCGCGGGGCGCCGTGCGAGAGCCACGTGGCCAGGAGCCGGCGGGCTCCGGCGGTCGCGGGGTCGGCGCCGATCACCTTGAGCAGCACCGGGAGTGTGTACGCCGCCCGCGAGTCGGCCGTCGCCGCCGCGGACATCACGCCCACGACGTCCGGCGCGGAGACCGGACCGCGAGCAAGCGCCGACCGCAGCCGCCGTTCGAGAGCCAGCGAGCGGTAGACGGAGCCGTAGCCCCAGTTGTTGTCGGCGGCCGCGAACCCGGGAGCCGGCTTGTTGTTCCAGCTGACCAGGTAGCCGCGGGCCGGGTTGGTCTCGTGCGGATGTCCGCCGAACGGCAGCCAGCCCTGCCACTCGTACGCCGAGGTCCCCCAGCGCGGCAGGTCGAAGTCGACGCCGCTCGCGCGCACCGGCAACAGCCCGGAGGAGTAGTAGGAGATGTCGCGGTTGTCCGCGTAGAACCAGTTGAAGGTGTAGTCGATGTGACTCGCGGCCCTCTGGAAGCTCGCCGCGCCCGTGACGTAGCCCGGGTCGTTGAGCTGCGCGAACCCGATCACCGAGTCGACCTCATGGCCGTACGTCGAGCGCTGCGACACGATCGCGACCGGCCGACCCTTGACCGTGGTCCGGAGCTGGACGATGCCGTGCCGGGTCCGCAGCACCGAGAAGTGGTACGTCGCCGGCACGTCGGGCGACGAGGCGTTCGGCAACGTCGACTCGGTGTGCGTGGCCGTCGCCATCGGCTTGCAGCCGCTCCCGACGCGGTACGCCGTCGACCGGACCGTCGGCCTGCTGCCGTCGACGTTGCAGAGCCGCTCCACGACGGTGTCCACGTTGTCGCTGCTCGCGCTGGTGGCCGACCACGCGTAGTCGACGCCGCGGCCGAGCTGCACGAAGAGGTTGGTGCCGGCGAACGCGACACCCCGCGCCTTGATCCCCGGGCCCACCAGCACCTGCTCGGTCAGCAGCTGCGGGGCGTAGTAGCCGGTCTGCGGCCCCATCACGGCCACCGGCTTCCCGGTCGCCGAGCCGTTGGCCCCCACCAGCACCGCGTTGCTCATGCCGTGGTTGACCAGCGGCAGCTCGATGCTGCCGCTGGGCAGGTCGAGGGACGGCGTCGCGGTCGGCGTCGCGGTCGGCAGCGGCGAGGAGCCCGCGAGCCGCTCACCGGTGCCGGGCGCGGTCGTCGCGCCGAGATCGGGCAGCGCGACACCGGGCTTCGCCGGGTCGACCCGGCCGCCGCCGTACGGCCTGCGGACCGTGGAGGTGACCGGCGCCTCGCCGTCGTTCTTCTCGCGCAGGTCGTCGTAGATGCGCCTGCCGGCGGTGGCGCCGTACTTGCTGGTGAGGCGCTGGAGCCACAGCGCATTGTCGTACTCCCCGCCGCCGCCCTTGCCGAAGATGCCACCGACCAGGGAAGCGACGTACACGACGTCGGCGCGGGTCCAGGGCTGCGGGGACTTCTGGAGGGCGGCGTACTCCGCCGGGCAGGTTAGGGCCGCGATCACGGGGCAGAGCGCGGACTGGGCGGTGTTGATGCCCTCGATGAAGGAGTCGACCGCGGTCAGCAGCTTCGGTCCGTCGGCGCCGGCGCGCTTGGCGGCCTTGGCGATCTGGGCGGCCGCCTCGGCCGGGGTGTAGTAGGCGCTGCGCAGCTGGGCCCGGTCCATCGCCAGGTTGCCCGCCGTTCCTCCCGCGAACTCGGCCAGCCGGGCCTGGCCGGCGTGACGCAGTGCGTCCATGAGGAACATCCGGTCCTGTACGGCGGCGTATCCGGCGCCGTACTCGACGTTGGCCAGGGTGGTGCCGGTGATGAACGGGACGC
>DASXRJ010000299.1:0-21413 GCA_036506675.1 Nocardioides sp.
AGATCAAGGAGGTCCAGGGCGCCGAGGAGGTAGACCTCGAGCCGCTGGTCGGTGAGGAGGTCGGGGCCGAGCAGGTCGCGGACGTCGTCGAGGCCTGGACCGGCATCCCGACCGGCCGGCTGCTGCAGGGCGAGACCGCCAAGCTGCTTGAGATGGAGTCGGTGCTGGGGGAGCGGCTGATCGGGCAGAAGTCCGCGGTCGCGGCCGTGTCCGACGCCGTACGACGCTCGCGCGCGGGCATCTCCGACCCCAACCGGCCGACCGGCTCGTTCCTGTTCCTCGGCCCGACCGGCGTCGGCAAGACCGAGCTGGCGCGGGCGCTGGCGGAGTTCCTCTTCGACGACGAGCGGGCGATCGTGCGGATCGACATGAGCGAGTACTCCGAGAAGCACTCGGTGGCCCGCCTGGTCGGCGCGCCTCCGGGGTACGTCGGCTACGAGGAGGGTGGCCAGCTGACCGAGGCGGTACGACGCCGGCCGTACTCCGTCGTACTCCTGGACGAGGTGGAGAAGGCCCACCCCGAGGTCTTCGACATCCTGCTGCAGGTGCTCGACGACGGGCGGCTCACGGACGGCCAGGGGCGCACGGTCGACTTCCGCAACACGCTGCTGGTCCTGACCAGCAACCTCGGCTCGACGTACCTGGTCGACCCGGCGCTGAAGGAGGAGGACAAGCGCGAGCTGGTGATGGAGGTGGTGCGGTCGCGCTTCAAGCCGGAGTTCCTGAACCGTCTCGACGAGGTCGTCATGTTCGACGCGCTCACCAGGGACGACCTCACCCACATCGTCGACCTGCAGCTGGCGCTGCTCGAGAAGCGGCTGGCGGTTCGTCGGATCACGATCGACGTCACCGACGCGGCCGAACGCTGGCTGGCCGAGACCGGCTTCGACCCGGCGTACGGCGCGCGCCCGCTGCGTCGGCTGATCCAGACCGCGATCGGCGACCCGCTCGCCAAGCTGCTGATCGCCGGCCAGGTCACCGACGGCGGCTCAGTCACCGTCGATGTCGGACCCGACGGTCTCACCCTCACCTAAGCCCGCGAAGTGGCGAGTTTGGCCCGCCGAGGTGTGGGGTTGGCCCGCCGAGGTGGCGGGTTTGGCCCTTCCAGGCGGCAAGAATCGCCCCTCGAGGTGGCGATCTTGGCCCACGTCGTACAGGGCGATTTTCGCCAGCTCGCGGGGCCAAACCCGCCACCTCGCGGGGCCAAACTCGCCACCTCGGGGGGCAATTTTCGCCACTTCGGCGTGGGTGATCCAATAGAGAGGTGAGCGAGACGAAGCTGATCCGGCCCGGCCAGGTGACCCTGGCCGGATGGATGGTCATGATCGGGTCGGCGATCGTCGTACTCACCTGCTTCGACCAGGTGAGCGGTTTTCAGACGGTGGACAGTCGCGAGGCGATCGCGAAGTTCCTCTCGGAGCCGCCGGCGGAGGGGCTCGGGCTCGACGTCGACGGGGCGATCGTCATCCTCCGTTCGATGGCGATGGTGACGGCCGGCCTCGCCACGGCCGCGCTGATCCTGGGCTGGCACGTGCTGCACCGGCACCGGGCGTCGCGGATGGCGCTCACGATCGTCGCCGTACCCCTGTTCTTCACCGGCATCGTCGCCGGCGGCTTCTTCTCCTCGGTGGTCGCGGCGTCGGCGCTGATGCTGTGGTCGCGGCCCGCGCGCGACTGGTTCGACGGCGTGAGCCGGCCGGTCCAGCGGCCGGTGCGGCACTCGTCGAGTGCGGCCGAGTCCGGTACGCCGGAGGCCCGCTCAACGCTCGAGCCCGGTACGACGTCCGCGCCGCCGACCACCCCGCCGTCGACCAGCCCGCCACCCGTCGAGCTCGGCGCTCCACCCGCCGGCCCGCCGTACGCCGGCCTCACCCCGCCACTGCCGATCGTGCGCCGCCGACCGGACGTCGTGCTCTGGGCCTGCGTGCTGACCTGGACCTTCTCGGCCGTGACCGCGGTGTTCATGCTGATCACGGCCGCGCTGGTGCCGGCCAAGGGCCAGGAGGTGCTTGCCGAGGCGCGTCGCCAGAACCCCGACCTGGTCACGATGTCCGACGGCCTGCTCCTGACGATGATGTGGGTCGTCATCGCGGGCCTGCTGCTCTGGGCGGTCGCCGCGATAGCACTTGCCTGGCTGGTGTGGTCCGGCCACGAATGGGCCCGGATCACGCTGATCTGCTCGGCGGCGACCGCGGGCGTGTTCGCGCTGATCGCGGTCTTCTCGCTGGTGTTCCCACTGCCGCTGTTGATCGCCTGCGGGGTCGTCGCGCGGATGCTGCTGACGCCTGACAGCACGGCCTGGTGCCGCGGCCGGGCCGCGCGGTCCTAGGCCCGCAGCTCGGCGGCCTTGAGCCGGCGCAGCCCGTCCTCGATCACCGACCGGTCCTTGCAGAACGCCCACCGCACCAGGTGCCGGCCCGCCTCGATGTCGTCGTGGAAGCCCTGGAGCGGGATCGCCACCACACCGGCCCGGCGCGGGAGGTCGAGGCAGAAGGCCCGGCCGTCCTCGTGGCCGAGATGCTCGACATCGGTGGTCACGAAGTAGGTGCCCTCCGGCACGGTCGGCGCGAGGCCGACCTCGGCCAGTCCGTCGCAGAGCAGGTCGCGGCGTACCCGCAGGTCGGCGGCCAGCCCGGCCGGCCAGGCGTCCTCGGCGTCCAGCGCCTCGGCGACCGCGGACTGCAGCGGTCCCGCGGAGGTGAAGGTGAGCCACTGCTTCGCCGCGAGTACGGCGCCCGCCAGCTCGGCCGGCCCGGTCGCCCAGCCGACCTTCCAGCCGGTGAACGACCACGACTTCCCCACGCTGGAGATGGTGAGCGTGCGCTCCGCCATGCCGGGCAGGGTGGCGATCGGCACGTGCTCGACGCCGTACGTCAGGTGCTCGTAGACCTCGTCGGTGATCACCACCAGGTCGTGCTCGATCGCGAGGTCGGCGACCGCCCGCAGCTCGTCGGGGTGCAGCACGGTGCCGGTCGGGTTGTGCGGCGAGTTGAGCAGCACGAACCGGGTCCGCTCGGTGACGGCCGCCCGCATCGCCTCGACATCGAGCCGGAAGGCGGGGGCCCGCAGCGTCACCGGACGTCGTACGGCGCCTGTCATCTGCAGCACGGCCACGTAGGAGTCGTAGAACGGCTCGAGCAGGATGACCTCGTCGCCGGGGTCGACCAGCCCGAGTACGGCGGCCGCGATCGCCTCCGTGGCCCCCGTCGTCACCACCACGTCGGTCGCCGGGTCGAGACCGAGGCCGTAGTGTCGCTTCTGGTGCCGCGCGATCGCCTCGCGGAGCTCGGGGCGGCCGGGACCGGGGGCGTACTGGTTCTCACCCTCGGCCAGCGCCCGCCGAGCCCGCTCGATCGTCGGCCGCGGCCCGTCGGAGTCGGGGAAGCCCTGGCCCAGGTTGACCGACCCGGTCCGGATCGCCAGCGCGGACATCTCGGTGAACACGGTCGGCGGAATGCCCTGCAGGCGTTGAGACAAATGCGGCATGCCTCCGACAGTAGTGGGCGACAATCGCGGCATGGCGAAGGAACGGGGACGACGCGGGGGCTGGCGCCGACCGATCGGATGGCTGCTGGTCCTGGCGGGCCTCGCGATGATCGGGTACGTCGTCTGGGAGTTCTACGGGACCAACATCGTCGCCCAGCACAAGCACCGCGAGATCACCTCCGACCTGCGCCAGCAGTGGAAGAAGGGTCACGACTTCGCCTCGGTCGAGGACGAGCAGATGACGGCCGACGCGCTGATCCGGATCCCGCGGTTCGGCAAGGACTACGTCGTACCCGTGCTGGAGGGGGTCGGCGACAGCGAGCTCGCGGCCGGGTTCGGCCACTTCGAGGACACCGCCGACGCCGGCAAGGTCGGCAACTACGCGCTCGCCGCGCACCGGGTCACCCACGGCCAGCCCCTCCGCGACATGCCGGACCTGCAGCCAGGTGACGCGGTGATCGTCGAGACCCGTCTCTGGGTCTACACCTACGTGCTCGACACCGGGGGCGACGACCTCGTCGTACCGTTCACGGACGGGTGGGTGCTCGAACCGCTGCCGCACAACCCGGACGGCGGGGTCGAGCCGCCGCAGACGAAGGGCGGGCGGCTGATCACGCTGACCACCTGCTCGGAGCTGTTCCACACCGACAACCGGATGGTCGCCTTCGGCCACCTGGTGCAGAAGGAGCGCCGTTAGTCGGGCACCTGCGCGCCGTGCCGGCGGTGCCGTCGCCACTCCCAGGCGACCGGGATGACGGAGAAGGCGAGGATCGCGATCATGGCGAGGTCGATGTTCTCGCCGAGGGTCGGGAACGCCGAGCCGAGGAAGTAGCCGAGCAGCGTGATCGTCAGTACCCACAGGGCCGCGCCGACCGCGCTCCAGAGGAAGAAGCGGTGGCGCTGCATCCGGGTCACGCCGGCGACGACGGTGATGAAGGTGCGCACGAACGGCACGAACCGGCCGATCACCAGCGCCTTGTTGCCGTGCTTGTCGAAGAACCTGTGCGTCTTGTCGAAGTAGGACCGCTTCAGCAGCCGGCCGTCGCGCTCGTAGAGCGGTGGGCCGATCGCATGGCCGATCTCGTAGCCGGCCACGTTGCCCAGGAACCCGGCCAGCCCGCAGAGCACCAGCGCCGCGAACAGGTCGAGCACGTGACTGCCCGGGACGATGTCGATCTTCTCGCCGGAGATGAAAAGGCCCAGCGCGAACAGCAAGGTGTCACCGGGCAGGAACGGGAAGAACAGCCCGCATTCGACGAAGATGATGACCAGGCTGATCCAGAACAGCTGCTGACCGAACCGGTCGAGCAGCCAGGCCGGATCCATCCAGTCCATACCGAGCAACATCGGTGGCATTTCGACGAGAGCGGTCACGGGCAAACCCTAGCCGTGAGGACAAGTAACCTGGGCCACCATGGCGGACTTGGAGGAGGGGCGGGTCGAGGAGCCGCGGGCGCCGTACGACCCGATGCCGCACGGCCCGCAGGAGGTGGGCGTCGGCCCGTGGGAGGGCACCTGGCCGACCGGTCCCGAGTACGACGCGGGGTTGCTCGCTGAGGGCGACCGGCGCAACGTCGTCGACCGCTACCGCTACTGGACGATGGAGGCGATCATCGCCGACCTCGACCGGCGGCGGCACGACTTCCATGTGGCGATCGAGAACTGGCAGCACGACTTCAACATCGGCACCATCGTCCGCTCGGCCAACGCGTTCCTGGCCGCCGAGGTGCACATCGTCGGGCGGCGCCGCTGGAACCGCCGCGGGGCGATGGTCACCGACCGCTACCAGCATGTGCGGCATCACGAGACCCCGGCCGACCTGGCGGCGTACCTGCACTCGATCGGCGTCCGGCTGCTCGGCATCGACAACCTGCCCGGCTCGGAGCATCTGGAGACGATGACCGTGCCGCGGCGGGTCTGCTTCCTGTTCGGCCAGGAGGGACCGGGGCTGTCGGAGGCCGCCCGCGAGGTCTGCGACGGCACCTTCTCGATCGCGCAGTTCGGCTCGACCCGCTCGATCAACGCCTCCGCCGCGGCCGCGATCGCCATGCACGCCTGGATCCGCGAGTACGCCGACCTGTCCGGCGATGCCGCGTGGCGCGGCTGATCCGTCGCCAACCTTCCGACTACCGTGCTCGGCCGACCACCAGCTTGCATCTGCACGCTCGTGGTGCGGGCCGGTTCTGCCGCCGGCCGGCGCCTCGGACGCGGGTCAGTTGCTGGTGTGGCTGTAGCAGACGATCACGTGGTCGCCCGCACGCCAGGAGTTCTTGGTCGGCCAGGTCGCGTAGTAGCGGCGCGTGTTGACCAGGCCCGGGCAGCGCTTCTTGGCGATCGAAAACAGGGTGTTCGAGCCCGGGTACCTGGTCCGGTCGACGACAGTGGCGCCGGTGGCCCGGTAGTTGTGCGACTTCACGCACACGGTCATGAGGTGTTGGTCGCCGCTGAGGCAGCGGGCGATCCTGTCGGGCAGGGAGCCGGCGGGCAACATCGGCGCCGTGTCCTTGGGGATCGGCCGCAGCTGCTGACCTCCCCGGAGCGCGATGTCACAGCGGATCCAGCGGGCGCCGTGGCTGCGCTGTGTCCGCGTCGGGATGAACCACATGATCCCGTACGCCGACCGGTGCCGGATCTTCGCGGTCCGGCCCAGCGCCTTCTCGAACTTCGGGTAGCAGGCCTTCATCATCACCCGCTCCAGGCTGTCGGCAGACGCACTCCACGTCATCCCCGCCGGCAGCATCGGCACGGCGATCACACGTGCCGTGTGGGTCTTGGAGCAGGAGACCACCGGACTGCTGTTGGAGTCCTTCAGCCCCGCGTCCCAGGTGTAGTTGCGGCACTGCCCGACGGACGGCTGCTGGTAGTGCGGGCCGTTGAGCTGCATGGACCGCGATGAGTCGGCCGCGGACGCCGTACCCGGTCCGGAGACCAGGCCGACGCCGAGGGCCGCGACGGCGGCGAGGCTGGTGACGAGTCGGCCGACGCGGCCGGTGGTGACGTGCATGTGGGTTCCCTTCCCCGAGTGGACGACGGAAGGCTAACCGCCGCCACCCCCAACGCGGAGTAGAACTTCTCGACCGACGCGACACGGCGTACGTCATCCGTCCCGGCTCAACACCGCCTGCAGCTTCTCGATCCCGCGCGAGGTGTGGCTCTTCACGGTGCCGGTCGAGATGCCGAGCTCGGTGGCGGTCTCCTCGACCGAGAGCCCCAGCCAGTGCCGGAGTACGACGGTCTTGCGCTGCATCACCGGCAGCGCCTGGAGCGCGTCGAACAGCGCGGACCGCTCCTCCACCTCCAGCTCGACGCGGGCCGGCCGGTCGTGGCCGTCCAGGCCGGCCCGCTCGCGCCGCCACGGCCGCCGGTGCTCGTCGATGTTGGCGCGGACGATGATCGTGCGCACATACGCCTCCTCGCGCCCGTCGCGATGCACCCGCGGCCAGGCGGCGTACAGCTTGACCAGCGCGGTCTGCAGCAGGTCGTCGGCGCGGTGCCAGTCGCCGCAGATCGCGTAGGCGACCCGGCGCAGGTGCGTCTGGCGGGAGCTGACGAACTGGGTGTACGACGCCTCCCGCTCCTCCCTCGACGTCATCGGAGCCCCTCCCCGCCGGCGTACTGCTGCCGGGCGTAGCCGAGGAACTCCTCGAGCGTCGACCCGGACACCGAGGCGGCGGTGGGGAAGTACTCCGGCGGGCCGACGTTCAGGTCGCGAGCCAGCACGAACCAGGTCTTGGCCTGGTAGCTCACCTCTGCCACCGCTGTGCGGGCGTCGGCCGGCGCGAACTCCTCGCCGACGTCCACGCCGGCCTGCTGCCGGACCAGGGTGACTCCGGCGAGCGGCGTCAGCGAGCCGTCCGCGGCGAACTCGACCAGCTGCAGCGTCTCACCGCCCTGCTGGAGCGCCACCTGGTCATCGAGCCAGTCGCGCAGCGAGGGGAAGGCCTTGTCCGCCGGGTCCGACGAGGTCGAGCTCTGGTCGGGTGACCACTGCAGGAGGTACCAGAACGTCTGGCCGTCGTGCTGCACCTCGAGTCCGACCGACTTCTCCGGTGCCTGCAGGCGGAGCGGGTTGATCACCTGCTCGGTGATGGTCACGCCGTCGTCCAGGACCAGCTCGCCCTGGGCGTCGTACGAGACCAGGGCCGGGTCGTCGTCCGGGGTGTCGCTAGGGCCGTAGCCCGCCGCCACAAGCGCATCAAGCTCGAGGTGCCGGACCCAGTCGTCGAAGGTCTCCGCGTCCTTCCCGGGAAGACCGGCCTGGCTCCCTATGGCGCCAGTGCGGAGCCGGTAGACGAACACCCACCTCCGCATGCCATCGCCACCGTCGAACTCGACGGCCGCACTGTTGCCGTCGAGATCGACCGGGTCGTCGACCCGTTTGAACACCCGGACGTGCATGTCCCGGCGCACCAGTTGGCCGTCGCGGTTGTAATAGACCGCGTACTCGCCCGGAAAGTCACGGCAGTTCTGGCGAAGCTTCTCGGCCACCTTGCGGCAGTCATGAGAGCCGTACGGGTCGACCGGGATCTCCGTGCTGCTCGCCGTCGGCGGGTCGGCGGCGTTGGTCGCGGTGCCTCCGGGGTGGCCGGCGGGTCCCGGGTCGGCCTTGTCTCCGCCCGGGCCGGCGGCGGCGAACGTCGTACCGACGACCACCAGTACGGCGGCCGCGGCGGTCGCGCCAGCCACCCGCCGACGTCGTACGACGCGCCGGCCGGCCAGCAGCCGGTCCCCGATCGGCCGATGTGCCGGCCCGTCGCCGAACGACGCGGCGATCTCCTCGCTGATGTCCATCGCAACTCTCCCTACGGTGTCGAAGTATCGCGGTCAGGAGGCCTCGCTCGGGATACGCGATCCGGAGGCATTCGGTTGTCACGCCTGATGAAGCGGGGCGGCCGTTCGCCTTGGGTGAACATCCGAGCGCGGGGGAACACCGGCCCCCTCCGGATAGTTGAGCCTTCAACACTCAACTTCTTCGTGAGGGGCTCCGATGACCACCAAGCGTCTCCCTGTTCTCTTCCTCGATGACGTCGTGCTGCTGCCCGGGATGATCGTGCCGATCGAGCTCGACGAGTCGGCCCGCGCCGCCGTCGACGCCGCCGCGGCCGGCTCCGAGCAGGAGCTGCTCGTCGCACCACGACTCGACGACCGCTACGCGTCGTACGGCGTGGTGGCGACCGTCGAGAAGGTCGGCCGTTCCCGCGGCGGCGAGCCGGCCGCCGTACTCCGCACGGGCGAGCGCGCCCGGATCGGCACCGGCGTCACCGGCCCCGGCGCGGCCCTGTGGGTCGAGGCCGAGCCGGTCGAGGCGCCGGCCGTCACCGAGCGTGACGTCGAGCTGGCCGCCGACTACAAGAAGCTGGTCGTCGCGGTGCTGCAGAAGCGCGAGGCTTGGCAGATCATCGACACCGTCAACGCCATCGACGACCCGTCGACGCTGGCGGACACCGCCGGTTGGGCGCCGTACCTCTCGACGGACCGCAAGCGGCAGCTGCTCGAGACTCCCGAGGTGGAGCAGCGGCTGACGCTGCTGATCGAGTGGACCCGCGACTACCTGGCCGAGGCCGACGTCAGCGAGAAGATCAGCGAGGACGTGCGGGAGTCGGTCGAGAAGGGGCAGCGGGAGTTCCTGCTGCGTCAGCAGCTGGCCGCGATCCGCAAGGAGCTCGGCGAGGGCGAGCCCGACGGGGCCGACGACTACCGCGGCCGGGTCGAGGCCGCCGACCTGCCCGAGCACGTCCGCGAGGCCGCGCTGCGGGAGGTCGACAAGCTCGAGCGGTCGAGCGAGCAGAGCCCGGAGACCGGCTGGATCCGCACCTGGCTCGACACCGTGCTCGAGCTGCCCTGGAACGTCACGACCGAGGACTCCACCGACATCGCGGCCGCGCGGACGGTGCTCGACGAGGACCACCACGGGCTCGACGAGGTCAAGGAGCGGATCGTGGAGTACCTCGCGGTCCGCGCCCGTCGCGCCTCGCGCGGGCTGTCGGTGATCGGTGGTCGCGGCAGCGGGGCCGTCGTACTGCTGGCCGGGCCTCCGGGAGTCGGCAAGACCTCGCTGGGCGAGTCGGTGGCCCGGGCGCTCGGTCGCAAGTTCGTGCGGGTCTCGCTCGGCGGCGTACGCGACGAGGCGGAGATCCGCGGGCACCGGCGGACGTACGTCGGCGCGCAGTCGGGCCGGATCGTGCGGGCCATCAAGGAGGCCGGTTCGATGAACCCGGTGGTGCTGCTCGACGAGGTCGACAAGGTCGGCTCCGACTTCCGGGGCGACCCGGCGGCCGCGCTGCTCGAGGTGCTCGACCCGGCGCAGAACCACACCTTCCGCGACCACTACCTCGAGCTCGACCTGGACCTGTCCGACGTGCTGTTCATCGCGACCGCGAACGTGCTGGAGACCATCCCGCCGGCCCTGCTGGACCGGATGGAGCTGGTCTCGATCGACGGCTACACCGAGGACGACAAGGTGGCCATCGCGCGCGACTTCCTGGTGCCGCGGCAGCTCTCGCGGGCGGCGCTGACGGCCGACGAGGTCAGCATCACCGAGGGTGCGCTGCGCGAGATCGCGGCCAACTACACCCGTGAGGCCGGCGTACGCGGGCTGGAGCGGCTGCTGGCCAAGGCGTTCCGCAAGGCGGCCACGTCGCTGGCGACCGGCTCGACTTCGGTGGCGATCGACGTGGAGTCGCTGAAGGACCTGATCGGGCGGCCGCGGTTCACGCCGGAGGCGCCGGAGCGTACGGCGGTCCCGGGCGTCGCGTCCGGGCTGGCCGTGACCGGGATGGGTGGCGACGTGCTCTACATCGAGGCGTCCGCCCTGCCGGGCGAGTCGTCGGGGCTGACCCTGACCGGCCAGCTGGGCGACGTGATGAAGGAGTCCGCGCAGATCGCGCTGACCTATGTGCGGTCGCACGCCTCTCAGCTGGGGGTGGACGCTGCGGCGCTGGACGTGCCGGTCCACGTGCACGTGCCCGCGGGCGCCGTACCCAAGGACGGGCCGTCGGCGGGCGTCACCATGACGACCGCTCTGGTGTCGCTGGCCACCGGACGGCCGGTGCGCTCGACGGTCGGCATGACCGGGGAGGTCTCGCTGACCGGGCGGGTGCTGCCGATCGGCGGCGTGAAGCAGAAGCTGCTCGCGGCGCAGCGGGCCGGTCTGACCGAGGTGTTCCTGCCGGCGCGTAACGAGCCGGACCTCGACGACGTACCTGCCGAGGTGCTCGACGCGGTGACCGTGCGCCTGGTGTCCGACGTACAGGAGATCCTGGCGCTGGCTCTCGAGCCCGCTCCCGCCGCGGGGAAGTCCGTGGCAGCCTGATCGGGTGACGTCCGAGAAGCGGCCGGGGCCGGCGTTCGTGGTCAACGACCACCGCCGGCCTCGGCCGCATTTCGACCTGCGGCTGGAGCAGGACGGCGTACTCCGGTCGTGGGCGGTGCCGCGCGGGCTCCCGACCGACCCCGCGGAGGATCGGCTGGCGATCGCCGTACCCGATCACTCTCTCGAGGACCTGACCTACGCCGACGAGCACAAGGCGATCGCCGACATCGGCTGGTGGGAGGACGTCGGGAGCACCGACCGGCGGCTGCTGTTCGTGCTGCACGGCCGGACCGGCTCGGCGCGCTACGCCCTGATCGACACCGGCCGCGACTGGCTGCTGCACCGCACCCGCGACCAGCCCTGACTCCGCTGGGTTGGACCAGGGCCCGGCCACCTGCGGATAAGGATTAGGGTGGGCAGCATCGCACCCGGCTCGCTCCAGGAGAGATCAGCATGCCCATCGCCACCCCCGAGATCTACGCCGAGATGCTCGACGCGGCCAAGTCCCGCGCGTTCGCCTACCCGGCCATCAACGTCTCGTCGTCGCAGACGCTCAACGCGGCCCTGAAGGGCTTCGCCGACGCGGGCTCCGACGGCATCATCCAGGTCTCCACCGGTGGCGCCGAGTACCTCTCCGGCCCGTCGGTCAAGAGCATGGTCACCGGCTCCGCGGCGTTCGCGGCGTACGCCGCCGAGGTGGCCAAGAACTACCCGGTCAACATCGCGCTGCACACCGACCACTGCCCCAAGGACAAGCTGGACGGCTTCGTCCGGCCGCTGCTCGAGCTGTCGGCGGAGCGGGTGGCGCGCGGGGAGCAGCCGCTGTTCCAGTCGCACATGTGGGACGGGTCCGCCGTACCTCTCGACGAGAACCTGCTGATCGCGGCCGAGCTGCTCGACCTGTGCGCGGCCGCCAACGTGATCCTCGAGATCGAGGTCGGTGTGGTCGGCGGCGAGGAGGACGGCATCGTCGGCGCGATCGACGAGAAGCTCTACACGACTCCCGAGGACGCGCTGGCCACCGTGGCCGCGCTCGGCACCGGTGAGAAGGGCCGCTACCTGACCGCGCTGACCTTCGGCAACGTGCACGGCGTCTACAAGCCGGGCAACGTCAAGCTCCGGCCCGAGATCCTGCAGCTCGCCCAGGAGGCCGTGGTCGAGAAGCTCGGCCTGGCCGCGGGCTCGAAGCCGTTCGACCTGGTCTTCCACGGCGGCTCCGGGTCGCTGCCGTCGGAGATCGCGGCCGCGGTCGACTACGGCGTGGTCAAGATGAACGTCGACACCGACACCCAGTACGCCTTCACCCGCCCGGTGGCCGACCACATGTTCCGCAGCTACGACGGCGTACTCAAGGTCGACGGTGAGGTCGGCAACAAGAAGGTCTACGACCCCCGCTCGTGGGGCAAGGCCGCCGAGGCCGGCATGGCCGCCCGGGTCGTCGAGGCGTGTGAGAACCTCCGCTCGGCCGGTACGACGCTGTCCGCCTGACCCTGGGCAGACCAGCCGGCCGGTCGGTCGACGCGGGACGTCATCCGGACGGAGCCGTCTATGGCTCGGTGTGGATGACGTCCCGAGCGCCTTCTACTCCTTGGTGGACCAGCCGGCGTGCTTCGGCGCCACGAAGAACAGCACCGCGGCCAGTCCGAGCAGCAGCACAGCCGCCGGCAGCAGGATCGAATCGGCCATCGCCGTACTGAATGGCTCCTGGGCCGGACCCGGCAGTCCGGCCCCGGGGGTCGATTTCGACGGGTCGAAGTGCAGGCCGTTCGCGGACAGCCGGCTGTCCATGAGTACGGCGATCCCGGCCGACCCGAGCACCGCACCCACCTGGCGGGTCGCGTTGTAGACGCCCGCCCCCGCGCCGGCCAGCGCCATCGGCAGGTTGCGCGTGGCCGTCGCGGTGAGCGGGGCCCAGATGCTCGCGCTACTGGATCCCATCAGGGTCATCGGCAACAGGAGCTCCCATACGTGAGAGTCCGGCGTCATCACCATGGACAGCCAGACCAGGCTGACGGCCAGCCCGACGAAGCCAACCACAGTGATCGTGCGTGGATGGATCCGGTCGGTGAGCCTGCCGATCCCCGGGGCGAGCACGATCGACATCACCGCCATCGGCACCAGCAGCAGCGCCGACCGCGTCGGCGACAGGTCGCGCACCAGCTGGGCGTAGAGCATGAACGGGAAGCCGAAGGCGGTGAACGCGAAGCTCACCGTGGTGATGCCGACGTTGGCCAGGGAGTAGTTCCGATCACGGAACAGCCGGAGCGGCACCAGCGGCTCGGCAGAGTTGGAGTGTTGCCACCACACGAACCCGGCGAGTACGACGAGCCCGCCGATGATGATCTCCCACACCGTGATCCTGCCGAGGACGTCGCCCCAGTCGTACTGATGGCCCTCCTGGATCCCGAACACCAGCAAGAACATGCCGACCCCGCTCAGCGCGACGCCTAGCCAGTCGAACCTGTGGCTGTGGGTCGGCAGCGACGGGACCAGCGACCAGGCCAGCGCGAAGCCGACCAGGCCGACCGGCACGTTGACGAAGAAGATCCACTGCCAGCCGAGCCAGTCGACCAGGATGCCGCCGAGCAGCGGACCGACCAGGATGGCGACACCCGCGGTCGCACCCCACAGGGCGGTCGCCTGGCCGCGGCGCTCGGCCGGGAAGATCCGGGTGATGATCGCCATCGTCTGCGGCGTGATCATGCTTGCCCCGAGACCCTGGACGACGCGGGCGAAGATCAGCCCCTCGACGGTGGTGGTGAGGCCACAGGCGAGGCTGGCCAGGGTGAAGACGGTGAGGCCGATCAGGTAGAGGTTCTTGGGGCCGTAGCGGTCACCCAGCCGGCCGGTGATCAGGACGGGGACGGCGTACGCCAGCAGGTAGGCGCTGGTCACCCAGATCACGTCGTTGACCTCGGCATGCAGGTCCTCGATGATCGCCGGTGTCGCCACCGAGACGATCGTGGTGTCGACCATGATCATGAAGAAGCCGAGCACGAGCGCCCAGAGCGCCGGCCAGGGGTCCTTCTGCGGTACGACGTCGGTGCTGCCGGACTTCGTGGTGTCGACCATGGTCGTAGTCAACACCGTGCCGGGGACAGTCATTCCGCGATGCGTAGGGTTGGCCCCATGAGTCACCTGGACCTGATGGCCGGACCGCCCCCCACCGAGCTGCCGGAGGACCCGGCCGCCACCCTGCTCGATGAGGGCGCTCTGCCCGCGGACGCCGTACGCCGCTTCCCGGCCTCGCCCTTCGCCTGGGCCGCGCTCGCCGAGCAGGCCGCCGCCGACGGGGCCGACGACGTCACCGTCTACGCCTACGCGCGGGTCGGCTACCACCGCAGCCTCGACCTGCTTCGCCGCAACGGCTGGAAGGGCCACGGCCCGGTCCCGTGGGAGCACGAGCCCAACCGCGGCTTCCTGCGCTCGCTGGCCATGCTCGCCAAGGCGGCCAAGGCCATCGGCGAGGACGACGAGTGGACCCGCTGCTCGGAGTTCCTGCGCGACTCCAGCCCCGAGGGGTACGCCGCCCTGCTCGGCTGACCCGAGGGGTGTCGGTTTCCCCGGATATCAGGCTCTTCTGACACTCCAGGCATAGGAGCCGGACGGGCACAACGGCCTCGCGTCATGCATCGTCGAGCGTGAGCGTCCCGTGCTGGCTGGGTTATGCCCGCTCGGCCAGGCCTCCGACTCGACTGCCAGCCCGGGCCCACGCGGAGACTCGGGGTTCCCGACGGCGGAAGCCAGCTGTGACGACGGGCTGCCCGCACCTGGGTGTGGTGATGACAGTGCGGCCGATCGGGTGCCCGCTGGTTGAACGGATCGGCCGCTGAGGAGCTGTCGACCATGATCACGCGTCCTGCCGTCCCGTTGAGCAAGCGCTCCACTCCCTTGCTGGCTGACACTCTTCGCTGGGCGGGGAGTCGGCGAGCGCGATGCCGATGATGGGTCCGGCCCTCGTGTGATGACGACAGGTTCGGTCGATCCGGGCAGCACCCACGCTTGGGTCCGCGCGAACCCGTCGTCGCCACCCGACGTTCCTGCTGCGACCGGCGCCCCGAGTGCCCGACCGGCCCGCTCCGCGCGAGTTCCGCTGGGGTCCCCAGCCGGCCGTCAGGCGGGCGTCAGCAGCGCGCGCACCTTCTCGGAGCCGAGCGCGACGATCAGCGTGGGCAGCCGCGGGCCGCGGTCCTTGCCGACCAGCAGGTTGTAGAGCAGCTTGAAGAACGCCTTCTGGTCCGCCTTCACCTGCTCGGTGGGGTCGTCGTCGAGACCCAGGCCGAGGGTCAGCTTCGGCACGCCGTACACGAGCGAGGTCACCTCGTCGAGCTCCGGGTCGTCGGGCAGCCGGTCGAGGAGCTGGGCCAGCCAGAGCCGCTCGTCCTCGGTGAGCGCGCCGAGGCGGTCGGCATCCGGCTTCTCGAGTACGACGGTCCGGTCCTCGGCCGGCACGAACTCCGCCGTCCAGCCCATCGCCCTGCCCAGCCGCGGCTCGAGCTGCTCGACCGAGTCGTGGGCGTGGCCGACGTGGGAGACGATCCGGCTGATCTGCTCGGCGGAGCCGGCGGTGACGTCGGCGACCGACGACAGCACCCGGAAGGGTACGACGACCTCGGGCGTCGGCAGCCTCCCCGCGGCGGCCGTCGACGAGGCCCGCTCGAAGGCGAGCACCTGGGCGTCCCGCTTCGCGGGGTCGGCCGCCTTCCGGCCGAGCGCGTCCCACTCGTCGTACAGGCGGACCACCTCGGGCCCGAAGTCGATGTTGAACGCCTGCTTGGGCTGGCGCCGCACGTAGAGCCACCGCACCATCGGCGCCTCGAGCACCTTCAGCGCGTCGGCGGGGATCGGCACGCCGCCGGCGCTCGACGACATCTTGGGCATCCCCGCGATGCCGACGAACGCGTAGGACACGAACGACGGCGCCCGGCCGCCGAAGATCTTCACGACGTCCTTGCCCACCGTGTACGACGACCCGGGCGTCGCGTGGTCGAGCCCACCCGGCTCGAAGTCGACGCCCTCCCAGGCCCAGCGCATCGGCCAGTCGACCTTCCAGACCAGCTTGCCCTCGTCCTGGGTCGCGACATTGGTGACGCCCTCGAACCCGCACACCGAGCACGTGTAGGCCAGGTCGGTCGACTCGTCGTCGTACGACGTGATCGCGGTGGTGTCGCGGCCGCAGTTGCCGCACCACGGCTTGTAGGGAAACCGGGCCAGGTCGCCGATGCCGGAGGTCTCGTCCTCGGCCGCCACCGAGTCGGCGAGCTCGGCGGCCTCCTCGGGGGTGTCACCGGCGCCCTCGGCGATCGCCTTGGTCCGGTAGCGGGACAGGACGTGCTCGATCTCGTCGCGGCGCCGGATCGCGGTCAGGATCTGCTCGCGGTAGGTCCCGGCGCGGTACATCTCGGTCTGGCTGACCTCGTCCATCTCGACGCCCATCTCGGCCAGCGCGGCCCGCAGCGGCGCCTTGAAGTGCTCGGCCCAGGACGCATGGCAGCCCTCCGGGTCGGGTACGCCGGACAGCGGCCGGCCGATGTGCTCGGCGTACGACGGGTCGACGCCGGCCGGAACCTTCCGGAACCGGTCGTAGTCGTCCCAGCTGTGCAGGTGGCGCACGTTGACGCCGCGTCGCCGCAGCTCCTCGGCCACGAAGTGGGGAGTCAGGAACTCGCGCAGGTTGCCGAGGTGGATCGGTCCCGACGGGCTGGCGCCGGAGGCGACGGTGACCAGCTTGCCGGAGGCGACGATGGACGCAGGCGCCTCGCCGGCGTGCCGGATCGCGTCGTCCGCCGCTCGGGTGACCCAGTCGGTCGGGTCGCCCTGCTGTCCGCCTCGTGCCATGTGTACGCCGCTCCTGCCGATCGTTGCCGAAGAAATTGGCCCCGGGCGGCAACGCTACCGGCGGCGGGTGGCGGTCGGAAAACGCGTTCATCCCGGCGCCGAAATGGCGGAAGGCGCCGGAGTCGGCCGTCGAACACGATTCCAGCGCCTCGCGCGAACACGGCGCCCGGGTGTGTGCTCACATCCCCCGTCGTGCGAGCCTGCTCCCCGACGTCGTGAACGGACATCCTGACATCTCGTCCGGCCACGATCGCCCCTGATCGTGCCAGTGGCATTAACATGCCAGAATGCCCGGCGCCCTCGACAACACGATGGCGGCGCTCGGAGTTCCCGCGGACGAGGAACGGCTGTTCCGGGCGGTGATGTCGATGTCCGGCAAGTCGGTGACGATGACCGCGGGTGTCGTGGGCATCGACCCCGACGACGTACGCCGGCGGCTTGCGACGTGTGAGCAGCTGGGGTTGGTCGAGTTCGCCGACGGCAAGGTCTTCGCGCGCGCTCCGATGGACGCGATCGCGGACCTGGCGTTCGCCGAGGTGCGCGCGATCCGCGAGGCGGCCGACCGGCTGGAGGCGGTGCGAGACGCTCTGCCCTCGGTCCGGCAGGCGTTCCCGAGCTCGCTGAGCGTGGGCGACCGGCCGCTGGACGGGGAGTCCAAGCTCGGCGGCGACATCCCCTCGATGCTCGTCGACTGGATCGAGGGCTCCGACGGGGACCTGTGCTGGATGCGGCCCGACCAGTACGCCATGTCGCACGAGGGCATGCTCACGCGCGCCGTGGCCGAGGCGATCGCGGCCGGGCGGACCTGTCGGGCGATCTACCCGGTGCGGGCGCTCGAGGACGCGCCGGAGAACCTCCGCGCTCGGGCCGAGGCGGGGGAGCAGGTCCGGATCGCGGCGGTGGTGCCGACCCGGCTGGCGATCATCGGCGACGGGGTGGCGCTGTTGCAGGAGTCGTTCGGGCTGGCCAGCAGCCGGCGGCTGGTGGTGCGGGAGCCGGGGATGCTCGACGCCGTACACGCGTTGTTCGAGCTGTACTGGGAGCGCGCGATCGAGGTTCCCGGCCTCGACAACCCGACGGGTGAACGCCGCCGGGTCGCCCGCACCCTGCTTCTGCAGCTGCTCGCCGACGGCGCCAAGGACGAGCGCATCGCCCGCACCCTCGGCTGGAGCCTGCGGACGGTACGCCGCCGGGTCGCCGAGCTGATGGACGAGTTCCACGTGGAGACCCGGTTTCAAGCCGGCGTCGAGGCGGTCCGCCGCGGCCTGCTGTGACGCGACCGCCGGGGTAGTCCGTGACCTTCCTGTCAGTCCCCTGGGCGTGTCGATGACAAGAACGTCACGGACTACCCCGGCGCTAGCGACAACTACGGCAGCGTCATCGAGTACGCCGCGGTCTCGAGATGCCAGGTGCGCTGACGTTCGGGACCGTAGATCTCTCCGTCGGCACTGCACCAGAACTCGGCGCCCGAGATCGAGACCTCACGACCGCGCAGATACAGCACGTCGTCGCGATGGTGGTGCTCGCCGCGGCGGAGGCGTACGGCGTACCCGGCGCGGGCCAGGGGGCCGACCGGGCGGGCGATCATCACGTCGAGGCGACCGTCATACGGATCGGCCTCTGGAGTGAGCTCGGTGCCGCCGCCGACGTGCGAGCCGTTGCCGACCGCGATCTGCAGCACCGGCTCGTCGACGCCGACCACGCAGGTGCCGTCGACCTCGATGTGCAGCCGCACCGTCGGCGGCCGGAGGGAGGCCAGCGCCGCGCCGATCGGGTAGCCCAGCCGGCCGAGCCCCACGCCGCCGAGCCGGTCCTTCCAGCCGGCGCCACGCCGGCTGGCCTGCGCGCCGATCCCGGCGTGCACGTTGTTGACGACCACCTCGCCCAGCTCGTCGACGATCAGGTCGACCGGCCGCACCTCGCCGTCCACGACCAGCGCGGCGGCGGCGTCCGGCTCGAGCGGGATGCCGGTACCGCGCGCGAAGTCGTTGCCGGTGCCGAGCGGGATCAGGCCCAGCACCTTGTTCTTGAGCTCGTTGCGTTTGTGCAGCGCGGCGACCACGGCGTGCATCGACCCGTCGCCGCCGGCGACCACGATCCGGCGCGACCCCGCCCGATGGAGTACGCCGTCGAGCTCGCCGGGGTTCGACGTGGTGGCCACCTCAACCGAAGCCCGCGACCGAAGCACGCGCAGGGCCAGCTCGAGCTGGTCCTGTTCGGAGGGGCCGGCGTCGCGGTTGCTGATCACGAGCAGCGGATCCATGACTTGGACCCTACTCGGACCGGTTTTGGTAACGTATGGCCGCAAGAGCCCCGGTCCTTGCCGGGGCTTTTGCGTTCATCTGACCGAAACCAGTGCGTCGAGCAGCCGTCGTAGCGACGACGGAGGGACTCCGTCAGAAGCACAAGGAGCAACACGACATGCCAGCAATCGTCGTTCTCGGCGCCCAGTGGGGCGATGAGGGTAAGGGCAAGGCGACCGACCTACTTGCCACTCGCACCACCATCGACTACGTCGTCCGCACCAGCGGTGGCCACAACGCCGGCCACACGATCGTGATCAACGGGGAGAAGTTCGCGACCCACCTGCTGCCCAGCGGCATCCTCACCCCCGGCGCCACGTCGGTGATCGCCAACGGCGTGGTGGTCTCGCCGGAGGCGCTGTTCCGTGAGCTCGACGCGCTGACCGCCCGCGGGGTCGACACGACCAACCTGGTGGTGAGCGCCAACGCGCACGTCATCGCGTCGTACCACTCGACCGTCGACAAGGTCACCGAGCGCTTCCTCGGCAAGAACAAGATCGGTACGACGGGTCGCGGCATCGGGCCGGCGTACGCCGACAAGATCAACCGGATCGGCATCCGCATCGCCGACCTCTTCGACGAGAAGATCCTCACCGAGAAGGTCGAGGGCGCGCTCGACGTCAAGAACCACCTGCTCGCCAAGGTCTACAACCGTCGCGCGATCGGCGTCGACGAGGTCGTCGAGGAGCTCCTGTCGTACGTCGACCGGTTGCAGCCGATGGTCGTCGACACCTCGCTGCTGCTCAACAACGCGCTCGACGAGGGCAAGACGGTGCTCTTCGAGGGCGCCCAGGCCACCATGCTCGACGTCGACCACGGCACCTACCCGTTCGTGACCTCCAGCAACGCGGTCTCCGGCGGCGTCTGCACCGGCTCCGGCGTCGGCCCGACCCGGATCGACCGGGTGATCGGCGTGATCAAGGCCTACACCACCCGCGTCGGCTCCGGACCGTTCCCGACCGAGCTCTTCGACGAGGACGGCGAGAAGCTCTGGAAGGTCGGCGGCGAGGTCGGCGTCTCGACCGGCCGGGACCGCCGCTGCGGCTGGTACGACGCGGTCATCGCCCGCTACGCCACCCGGGTCAACGGCCTGACCGACCTGTTCCTCACCAAGCTCGACGTGCTCTCGAGCTGGGAGCGGGTGCCGGTGTGCGTCGCCTACGAGATCGACGGCAAGCGGTACGACGAGATGCCGATGACCCAGTCGGAGTTCCACCACGCGAAGCCGGTCTACGAGTACCTCGACGGCTGGTGGGAGGACATCTCCGAGTGCCGCACCTTCGAGGAGCTCCCGGTGAACGCCCAGCGTTACGTCAAGGCGCTCGAGGAGATGTCCGGCACCCGGGTGTGGGGAGTCGGCGTCGGGCCGGGCCGCGAGCAGACGATCCTGGTCCACGACGACTGATCCACACCGATCCGGTGGCCGGCCCTTTTGTCGGGGCCGGCCACCCGGCACTCTGGTTGGCATGACCGAGACCGCGCCGTACGTCTTCGACCCGTTCGCTCCCGGCTACACCGACGATCCCTACCCGGAGTACGCGCGGCTGCGCGCGGCCGGGCCCGTCCACGAACACCCGCTCGGGTTCTGGGTGGTCTCCCACCACGAGCACGTGTCGGCGCTGCTGCGCGGTTCTCTCTCGGTGGAGGAGCGCCACGTCAGGGGCGCGCTGGCCGATCTCAACGCCGAGATCTACGGCGAGCGCGAGGAGCGCTCCGGCGGGCTCTCGATGCTCGACCAGGACCCGCCCGACCACACCCGGCTGCGCAGGCTGGTGTCGAAGGCGTTCACGCCGCGCTCGGTGGCCGCGCTGCAGCCGGAGATCGAGCGCCTGGTCGACGAGATGCTCGACCGGATGGCCGACGCCGGGTCGGTCGACCTGGTCGAGGCGCTGGCCTTCCCGCTGCCGTTCGCGGTGATCTCGCAGATGATGGGGGTCCCGCCGGGCATCGACCACCTCCGGATGCGCGAGCTGGCGGGCACCCTGGTCCGCTCGCTCGAGCCCGTGGTCGACCCCGACCTGGCGGCCGCGATCATGGTCGCTGACGAGGAGCTCTCCGGGCTCGGCCTGGAGATGGTCAGGTGGAAGCGCGAGCACCCCGGCGACGACCTGCTGACCGCGCTGGTCCACGCCGAGGAGGACGGCGACGTACTCGACGACGACGAGCTGGTCGCCCAGGTCGTGCTGCTCTACATCGCCGGTCACGAGACCACCGTCAACCTGATCGCCAACGGCACCCTGGCGCTGCTGGGTCACCCCGACCAGCTCGCGCTGCTGCGGGAGCGACCGGACCTGGCCGGCAACGCGGTCGAGGAGCTGCTGCGCTACGACTCCCCGGTCCAGTTCAGCCGCCGGATCACGCTCGAGGAGTACGACGTCGCGGGGCGGACGATCCCGGCCGGGACGTTCGTGATGGCGAGCCTCGGCTCGGCCAACCGGGACACCGAGTTCTGGGGCGAGGATGCGGACGTCGTA
>DASXRJ010000300.1:0-1724 GCA_036506675.1 Nocardioides sp.
GCAGTTCTCCTCGGTCTTGCCCACCACCCGGGCGATCTCGTCGTAGCCGTAGCCGAACACCTCGCGCAGCAGGAACACCGCCCGCTCGGTCGGCGACAGCCGCTCGAGCACCGCCAGAAACGCGACCGACACGGTCTCGTCCAGGTCGACGACCCGAGCCGGGTCCGCGTCGGCACTGGCCAGCAGCGGCTCGGGCAGCCACGGGCCGACGTACTCCTCGCGGCGATGGCGCGCCGACCGCAGCGCGTCGATGGCCAGCCGGGTGGTGACGGTGGTGGCGTAGGCGTCCGGCGAGTTGAACGTCGTGCCGTCGAGCTCGCTGCGGTGCATCCGCAGAAACGCCTCTTGTACGACGTCCTCCGCCTCGGCCACGCTGCCCAGCATCCGGTAGGCGATCGAGAACATCAGCGGCCGCAGGTCGTCGTACAGGTTCGCCACCTGGGTCATGTCAACGACTCTGTCACAACCGGGAGGGCTGCCCCGTCGGAGGGGGAAACGGACGAAGGGAAAGCACGATGAGAATCTTCCTGGCAGGAGCGACCGGCGCCCTGGGACAGCGGCTGGTGCCGATGCTGGTCGAGGCCGGACATCAGGTCACCGGGTCCACCCGGACCGACGCGAAGGCGGCCGCGCTGAAGGAGGCTGGCGCCGAGGTGGCGGTGATGTCGCCGCTGGACGAGCAGTCCGTACGCCGCGCCGTCGCCGCGAGCCGCCCCGACGTGGTGATCCACCAGCTGACCGCGCTGAGCAACGCGGCGATGAACCTACGCAAGTTCGACCAGGAGTTCGCCGAGACCAACCGGCTGCGGACCACCGGGCTCGACCTGCTGGTGGCCGCGGCCCGGGAGGCGGGCGCCCAGCGGTTCATCGCGCAGAGCTTCACCGGGTGGCCGAACGAGCGGACCGGCGGACCGGTCAAGGACGAGACCGACCCGATCGACCCCCACCCGACCAGGCCGACCGTGCAGACGCTGGCCGCGATCAGGCACATCGACGAGACCGTGCCGGTGCTGGATGGCATGGCGGGGCTGGTGCTGCGCTACGGGCTGTTCTACGGGCACGGCACCGGCTTCACCGACGAGCAGGTGCTTGCCATGGTGCGCAAGCGCCGGTTCCCCGTGGTGGGCGACGGGTCCGGGGTGGCGTCGTTCGTGCACATCGACGACGCGGCCCGGGCGACCCTGCTGGCGGTCACGGAAGGGGGGCCCGGGCTCTACAACATCGTCGACGACGACCCGGCGCCGGTCTCGGAGTGGCTGCCCGGCCTGGCCGAGGCGGTCGGCGCGAAGCCGCCGCGGCACCTGCCGACCTGGCTGGCCCGGCCGATGATCGGCGAGCAGGGCATCTCGATGATGACCCAGACCCGGGGGTCGTCGAACGCCAAGGCGAAGCGCGTCCTGGGCTGGGAGCCGGCGTACTCCTCGTGGCGGCAGGGCTTCCGCGAGAGCCTCTGACCCCGTCCGCCGGGGCTGGGGAAGGATCGGTCGCCGTACACCGACGTACCGAACAACCCGGGCGCGCGCCGGACCCGGCGGAGCCGCGGGTGAGCCGACCTCTTTAGGTACGTTCGGCTCCGCGAATGCACGACCGACCAGCCGAACACGCGAGTGGCCCCGGATCCCCATCGGGTGGACCTGCGTGCGGCGGCCGGTCCGACGCCCCAAGTTCGGTTACCAGGTCGAGGACGCGGGCCTCGAATGGCGCCGCGCGGACGCCTTCCCGCC
>DASXRJ010000301.1:0-3923 GCA_036506675.1 Nocardioides sp.
CGTTGAGGGCGCGCACGACCTCGATCGCCTCGTCACCCTCGAGCACCAGCGCGACCAGCGGGCCGCTCGTGACGAACTCGCGAAGCGGCGGGTACCACGGCTGCGCGGTGTGGTCGGCGTAGTGCTCGTCGGCGACCGCGGTGTCGATGGTGCGCTGCTCCAGCGCGACGATGGTCAGGCCCTTGGCCTCGAAGCGGGACAGGATGTCTCCCACCAAGCCGCGTCGTACGGCGTCGGGCTTCAGCAGGACGAGCGTGCGCTGGGTCATACGCGCAGCCTAGCGAGCCCCCAGCTCGGTCGCCCGACGGCGTACTGACTCTGGGATCTCGCCCTCGGCCTGGTCGTCCGGGATCGCCCGGTCGGCGACCAGCCGGACCGGGATGTGGCCGGCCCAGCCGCCGGCGGCGTAGTCCTCGGGCTCGTCCACCGGGCCGCCCGCGCGAGCCTTCACCGACGCCTCGTGCAGGGGTACGGCGATCACCGCGGTCGCGGCGAGCTCCTTGCGGGTGTGCGGCCGCAGCCGGTCGGTGCTGCCCGGGATCATGTGGTCGACCACCAGCGAGAGCGCCCGCGCCTTCTCGGCCGGGTCGTCGACGAGCCGCGCCGGCCCGAGGATGACCGCCGAGCGGTAGTTCATCGAGTGGTGGAACGCCGACCGGGCCGCGACCAGGCCGTCGACGATGGTCAGCGTGACGCAGACCGTCGCCCCGGGCGAGCTGACCAGGGTCCGCGAGGCGACCGACCCGTGCAGGTAGAGGCTGCCGCCCCGGTCCGGGCCGTCGGGGTCGTAGCCGAACGCCGTGGGCAGCACGATCGGATGACCGACGTCCAGGCCGAGGTGACAGATCAGGGCGTGGTCGAGGACGTCGTACAGGGCCCGGCGGTCGGTGACGGCGCGGTTCTTGCCGCGGACCACGGTGCTGCGGTCGGTGGGCGAGAGCGGAACGGTCGGCTCAGCAAGTACGTCGGTCATGGGACCATCGTGGAAGACAAGTGGCCCATCCGCACGGGCCAATTCGGCTGATTTCGAACAGGACACTGCTGTGGATTGGACACCGTGGCCGCCCCGCTCCCGCTGAGGCTCGAACGCGACCGGCGTACGCCGCTGGGCGTGCAGCTCGCCACCCAGGTCCGGGACCTGATCACCGCCGGGACGCTCGGCACCGGCGACCGGCTCCCGAGCAGCCGCGCCCTGGCCGCGGATCTCGGCGTCTCGCGGGCGGTCGCCGAACAGGGCTACGACCAGCTGCTCGCCGAGGGCTGGCTGGAGACGCGTCAGGGCTCCGGCACGTACGTCGCCGCGTCCGCCCACCTGGCGCCGGTCACCGGGGGCACCCGGGTGGGGGTGCGGGCGGGCGCGAGCTCGACGCCATCGCTGGTCAAGTTCGACTCCGGGTCGCCGTGGATCGACCCGCGGCACGCGGCCGGCTGGCGCCGGGCCTGGCGCGACGTCGCGGCCGCAACGCCTCCCGCGGGCTACCCCGACCCGCGCGGGCTGCCCGAACTGCGGGAGGCGCTGGCGACCCAGCTGGCCCGGACCCGCGGGCTGGCCTGCTCACCCGACCAGATCCTGGTCACCACCGGCACGACCGACGGGCTGCGGCTGCTGATGGATGCGCTGCCGCCCGGTCCGGTCGCGGTGGAGGACCCGGGCTACCGGGCCGCCGTACGCGTGGTGCGGCTGGCCGGTCGTGATGTGGCGGACGTGCCGGTCGGCGCGGCCGGCATCGAGGTCGGCGCGGTGCCCTACGGCGTACGCGCCGTCTACGTCACGCCCGCCCACCAGCACCCGCTCGGCATGACCATGTCGGCGAGCACCCGGCTGGCTCTGCTCGACCGGGCCCGCGAGCTGGACGCCGTCGTGGTGGAGGACGACTACGACTCCGAGTTCCGGTACGACGTCGCGCCCCTGCCCGCGCTGGCCACCCTCGACCCCGACCGGGTGGTCTACCTCGGCACCGCCTCCAAGTCAGTCACGCCCGGGCTCCGGCTCGGCTGGCTGGTCGCCTCCCCCGGCGTCGTCGACGAGATCGTCGGCCTGCGGCTGCTCACCCACGACGTCGCGTCGTGGCCGGTCCAGCGCGCCTATCTCTCGATGCTCCGCGACGGTCACGTCGACCGGCTGGTCCGCTCCGCGCGCCGCGTGTACGCCGACCGCAGCGCCCGGGTGCTCGCCCGGCTCGGACGCTTCGGAGAGGTGCACACTCCCGCGGCCGGGATGTACCTCACCCTGCAGCTCCCCGCCGACCGGGCCCGGGCCGCGGCCGATGCTGCGGCCGCCGCCGGCTTCGGCGTGCCGCTGCTCGGCACCTACGCGCGGTCCGTCTCGCGACCCGGGCTGCTGCTGGGGTTCGGCGGCTGCACGGACGCCGAGCTCGACGCGGTGCTCGACGTCCTGGAGTCGTCGCTGGCTGAGTCCGGGTAGCCCTGGCGCCGGGTTGTCAGGGACTCCTGACGGTTGTCAGGGGTTGCAACGCCTGACAACCGTCAGTTTCCCCGGATATCCGGGGAAACCGACACCACGGATCAGACCCCGAAGAAGGACCGAGTACGCCGCCAGGCGCGGCCGGCCTCGGGCACGCCGGGGAGGAGCGGGTAGACGTGGATCAGGTCCGGCTCCTCGACGTAGGTCAGGTCCCAGCCGGCCTCGGCCGCGCGTGACGCCAGCAGCCGGCAGCCGGGCACCAGCAGGTCGCGGGTGCCGCAGAACATCAAGGCCCGCGGCAGCCCCGTCAGGTCGGCCAGCGCCGGCGAGACCTCCGGGCGACCCAGGTCGGCGTCGGAGCCGGCCCACCACGACGCGTAGGCCTTGAGCTTGCCGAGGAAGAGCCACGGGTCGATCTCGTCGAAGGCGGGCGTGTCCGGCGTGCTGGTGGTCAGGTCGACCCAGGGCGAGATCAGCAGGAGAGAAGCAGCCGCAGGCTCGCCGCGGTCCCGCAGCGCCAGCGCGATCGCCAGCGCGATGCCGCCGCCGGCCGAGTCGCCGGCGATCACCAGGTCGCCGGCCGCCGCCCACTTCGCGGCCGACGCCACCAGGGCGTCGTGGGAGTCCCGCCAGGTGTGCTCTGGCGCGAGCGGGTAGTCCGGCATCACGACCCGGGCGTCGAGCGCGCGGGCCAGCCGGACGGCGTACCGGACGTGCATGGGGTCGATCGGTGCGACGTACCCGCCGCCGTGCACGTAGAGGACCGTGCGGGTCACGGCGCGGCCGCGCGGCGTGATCGTGTACGACGGGTAGCCGCCCTCGTCCGACACCGAGACGTCGTACCGCCGGTCGAACGCCAGCACCGCCTGGGTCGGCAGCGACCGGTCCAGCGTGGTGTGCCAGCGCTCGATCCGGCCACGCTCGCGCTCGACCGTGTCGAGCTCGCGGGACTTCCGCAGCCGCGGCACGGCATACGCGATCAGCCGGTGCCGGAGGCTTGGCCCCAGGACAGACCGCAGGACGGGCGGGAGAAGAGGCATCTGCGCAGAGTAGTAGCGTGGGTGGACAGCCATAAACAGAGGCACCAGACAGGGGAGCGCCCCGACACGCGGGCGCTGAGAGTGCGGGATCGACCGCAGACCCTATGAACCTGCTCCGGCTAGCACCGGCGAAGGGAGTCATCATGAAGTTCACACCTGCCCTCGCGGCCGCCGTACTGCTGAGCGCGACCGCCTGCTCGACGATCGGCGACGGCGGCGAGGATACGAAGACCAACGACCAAGGCAAGATCACCGACGTCGTCCTGGCCAGCCACGTCTCGTTCGCGCTGCCGAAGGAGCTGGTCGAGAAGTTCGAAACCGACACCGGCTACCACCTCGTCATCCGTCCCAACGGCGACGCGGGCGAGCTCACCAGCAAGCTGGTGCTGACCAAGGACGACCCGATCGGCGACGTCGCGTTCGGCGTCGACAACACCTTCGCGGGCCGGGCCACGAGC
>DASXRJ010000302.1:0-4014 GCA_036506675.1 Nocardioides sp.
GTGCTCCTCGGGCACGGTCTGCGCGGTCAGCGCCGACGACGAAGGTCCACTCAGGGCCGCCAGGCAGCCGTTGGCCATCCCGATGGCCGCGATCAGCGGGATCGACGACCAGCCGCCGACCAGGCTGGCCGCGAGCACGACCTGGCTGACCGCAGCGGCCGCGGCCGAGCCCTGCATCATCACCTGGCGCGGCACGCGGTCCCCGAGTACGCCGCCGAACAGCGTGGTCACCACCTGTGCGAGCGCGAAGCCCGCCTCGACCAGCCCGAGGGTCGTCGCGGACCCGCCGAGATCGAGTACGGCGAACGCCAGCGCCACCGGCGTGATCGCGTTGCCGAGCGAGCTGACGCCCGCACCGGTCACCAGGAGCCGGTAGTTGCGGTGCCGGAGTACGCCGGTCGCCGGCGTCATCATCGTGGTCATGATCGGAAAGTACTTCGCCATCTAAGTATTCGTCAACGAAGTATTAAGATGGACCCATGGCCGACGACTGGACCGACCGCCACGTGGCTCGCTGGCGGGACCACTGGATCGACGTGACGTTCGACGACGAGGTCGAGGGCATCGTCGTACGCATCGGGCGGCTCACCCGATACCTGCGGGTGACCAAGCAGCAGATCCTGGCCGAGGTGGGGCTGCAGGACTTCGAGTACGACACCCTCCACGAGCTGATGATCCGCGACACCCCGGGCTCCGCGTCGCCCACCGCGCTGGCCGCCGACCTCGGCGTCTCCGGGGCCGGCATGACCGGCCGGCTCGACGGGCTCGAGCGCGCCGGCTGGATCCAGCGGCTCCCGGTCGCCGACGATCGCCGGCGCGTGGTCGTCGAGATCACCCGCTCCGGGGCGGACGTCTGGCGGCGCGCGATGGCGTTGCGTGGGCGGACCGAGGACGAGCTGGTCGGCGTACTCACCGCCGCGGAGCGGAAGACCCTCAACCGGCTGCTCAAGAAGCTGACCCTGGCCTCCGAGTCGGCCTCGGATGCCGAGGAGGCGTGACCCGGCGGGGCGAACCCGCTCGGCGACCCCGGGATATGCGTGAGCGCCCGGGATTCGGGTAGAAAGCGACCGTGACCTCCCAGGCTGGCTACCCGTCACCCGGTGACCGGATCGGGCCGTTCCGCATCGAACGGCAGATCGGCGCGGGTGGGATGGGTGTTGTGTACGCCGCGGTGCAGGAGAGTCTGCGGCGCCGGGTCGCCCTCAAGGTGATCTCGCCGCAGCTGGCCCACGACCCCGACTTCCGGGCCCGGTTCAGCAGCGAGGCCCTCGCCCAGGGGGCGCTCGACTCGCCCCACGTCGTACACGTCTATGCGCACGGCGAGGACGACGGCTACCTCTACATCGCGACCCAGCTGATCCCGGACGGCGACCTCGCCAGCGTGCTGAGGAAGACCGGACCGCTGTCGGTGCACACGGCGGTCGACGTGATCGCGCAGGTCGCCGACGGGCTGCGCGAGGCGCACGCGGCCGGGATGATCCACCGAGACATCAAGCCGGCCAACGTGCTGTTGCGCCGTAAGGCCGAGGGGCTGCAGGCATATCTGACCGACTTCGGCGTCGTACGCATGCAGAACGCCGAGCACACCCGTGCCGGGATGGTCGTCGGTACGCCGTCGTACCAGGCGCCGGAGCTGCACTTCGGCCACCCCGCATCGTTCGGGACCGACGTCTACGCGCTGGGCTGCCTGTTGTGGGCGACGCTGACCGGGCGGGCGCCGTACACGGGGGAGACCGACTATCAGCTCGTGCAGGCCCACATCGAGCAGCCGATCCCGCAGGTGCCGGTGGTCGGGCCGGGGGCCGAGGAGCTCAACCGGGTGTTGCGTACGGCGCTCGCCAAGCATCCCGGGCAGCGTTATCCGTCGGCCGCCCTGTTTCGCAACGACCTGCTCCGGCTGCGCCCGAACGCACCCCGGGTGCCCCTTCGCGCGCTCGCCTCGGGCCGGCGGCCGGCGCGGGTGGTGGGCGGGGGTCAGCTGCGGCCGCCGACGCCCACCCCCACGCCTACGCCGACCCCCACGCCGACTCCCACGCCGACACCCACGCCGACTCCCATGCCGACCCCCATGCCCCGGCCGACTCCCGCCTACCCGGTATCGGCGACCGGCGGGTCGCGCGGCTCCCGGGGTGGCTCGAGGGCCGTGTGGTGGCTCCTCCTGGCCCTGGTGGCGGTCGCCGCGGTCGTCGCCGCGGTGCTGCTGTTCGGGCGGCCGGGGAGCGTCGGCGGCAACGACCCGGGTGGCTCCGATGACCCGAGCAACCCCGACCGCGACCAGGCGGTCGCCGCGATCGCGACGTCGTTCGACGAGTCCAATGCCGCCGCACTGAACGCCGAGGGGTACGGCGAGTGCGTCGGCGAGACGACCGTCGACGGGGCCGGCATCGACCCGCTGGTCGCCGACGGCTACCTGTCCGACGACCTGACCGAGGCGCAGGCGCCCGAAGCCGTCAGCTCGATGTCCGACGGCTCCGCCACCGCCTTCGCCGACGGGCAGGTCGACTGCGTCGACTGGGACGCCACCGCCGAGGCGATGAAGGCGAACGACGAGGTCCAGGCCTCCGACGACGCCGTCGACGACTACGTCGACTGCATGCGTGACATCCCAGAGGACGAGCAGAAGGACGCGATCAAGCACCAGACGATGGGCGACAGCGGCGACAGCTCGATCATCACCTACAACGTCGCCAAGCTCGCCTGCCTCGCCCACCTGGCCGGCTGACCCGTCGCCCGCCTTGGTGGCACCGGTGTATCACCAACCGGGTGGGCCCTCCGGACCTTGTTGATGCACGTGTGTTGCCAACGGCACCCCGGTCCGCCGTCGTCGTGGCACAGCTGTGTCGCCAACCGAGGCTGGCGGGTGTCGGTGTGGCGAGTTTGGCCCTTCCAAGTGGCGAGGCTGGCCCTTCGAGGTGTCGAAAATGGCCCTCAGGTGCGCGCCGCCCAGGCCGCGAGTACGTCGGCCTCCTCGGCCGCGGTGAGCCCGGTCCGGGTGGCGTCCGGGGTCGCCCGCAGCCAGGCGAGGGTGTCGCGGGCGGTCTCGGCGATCGGCCGGGTGACCAGCCCGGCGTCGTACGACGGGGTCGGGTCGTGGGCCAGCATGCCGGCGTACTCGGGAAGCGGGAGCCAGAGCGGCACGGATCGCGGCCCGCTCCACGGGGCGACCTCCCGGCTCTCCAGGAACTCCTGGTCGACCCAGGTCAACGTGGGCGTGGCGCCGACCCCGACCGCGACCTGGTCGAGGAGTTCGGCGCGGCTCATCGTGCGGCCGACGCCGTCGAAGACGCCGCCGAGCCGGCGTTCGGCGGCGGTGACGACCCAGTCGGCGAGATCGCGCACGTCGATGAGCTGTACGACGTCGCCGGGGTCACCGGGCGCGAGCACCGCGCCGCCGCGGGCGAGCCGCTCCGGCCAGTACCCGAACCGCCCCGACGGGTCGCCCGGGCCCGCGATCAGCCCCGGCCGGATCACGGTCGAGCCGGCCGCTCCCGCCTGCACGAGCTGCTCGCAGGCGACCTTCATCGCGCCGTACGCCTCGGGGCTGGTCATCGGGTCCTCGTCGGTGGTCAGCGGCTCGTGCAGGCCGAGCGTCGCCGGCGTACCGCCGGGGGTGCCGTTGTCGGGGTAGACGTTGACGGTCGAGACGAAGACCCAGTGCGGGTCCGGGAGCGCCTTGACCGCGGCGCGCACCCAGGACGGCGTTCGGGCGACGTCGACGACGGAGTCGAAGGGCTCGCCGGAGAGGGCGCCGAGCGAGGGGTCGGCCGCCCGATCGAGTACGACGTGTCGCGCCCCCTCAGGGATCGACCCCGACTCACCCCGGCAGGCGCAGGTGACGTCGTGCCCGCGTCGTACTGCCTCCTCGGCGACCGCCCTCGACAGGAACACCGACCCACCCAGCACCAGAAGTCTCATGTCCGCCACTCAAGCCCTCGGGGCACCGGTGCGCAAGCGGATCCGCTCACGGCAGATCCCTCCGCGGTCGAGGGACTTCTTCGCCACCTCGAAGGGCAA
>DASXRJ010000303.1:0-1783 GCA_036506675.1 Nocardioides sp.
CGAGACGACCAGGTCCCGCAGCCGGGTGGTGTAGCGGCGGTCGTGGGTACGGCCGAAGTGCACCGACACTCCCTTGTTGAACAAGCTCGCCCAGTGGATGCGCAGCGACCCGTCGGGGCTGCCTCCGGGCGCTGGAGCGAGGTCCTTCTCCGCGTAGACCCCGGCGATGCCGACCCGGCCGGTAGGGTTGACCAGGCGGACGATGTCCTCGATCACCTGCGTGGGGCGTTCTTTTGCCGGGTCGGCGCGGTCGCGCGCCTGGAAACCGACCGCGTCGATGGCGCACATCACGCCGTCCATGATGCCCTGGCCCCACGGCGGGACGTTCGCCAGCCGGGTGTGGCGTAGCTCGCGGATCCGCTCGACCGGGTCCCCCTCAGTGAAGTCGATCGGCGTGGCGCCGAGCTCACCGGCCTTGTCGAGCCGCTCGGGCCTATGGTCGACCACGTAGACCTCGCCGGCGCCGCGCAGCAGGGAGCTGTAGGCGGCCAGCAGCCCGACAGCGCCCGCGCCGAACACCGCCACGCTGGTGGCCGGCGTCACCTCGGCCATCTCGGTGGCGTGCCAGCCGGTGACGAACGCGTCGGCGAGCAGCACGAAGTCGTCCTCGCGGTCGTCGAAGGGCTCTCCTGGCAGGCTGACGCAGTTGGCGTCCGCGTACGGGACCCGAAGAAGCCCCGCCTGGGCGCCGCGGTAGGGCCCCATGCCGGCGTAGCCGTAGACAGGTGCGGCTGGTGCAAACCACCCTCGCCGGCCTCCTCGACGGGTTCAGCCGGGCGCTGGGCGATGGTCGCGGCGTCCCCGACGTCATCTCGCTGTCCTTCGGCGGCTGCGCGATCGCCGAGAACCGGGGCCTGCCCGCCTACACCGCCGTGATCAACGCCGTCCCGGCGATGACGGCGCTGGCCGGCGTGTCCTCGTTCGTCGCGGCGGGCGACTCCGGCTCGACCACCTGCGGGACCAGCGTGCCCGGGACCACTTTGTCGTATCCGGCGGTGTCACCCTTCGTCACCGCGGTCGGCGGCACCCGGCTCACCCTCGGCGCGGGGAACACCCGCGTGTCCGAGACGGTGTGGAACGACTCGGTGTTCGGCGTCAGTGGGGCCGGTGGCGGAGGAGTGGCCCGGCTGCAACCTCGGCCGGCCTACCAGGATGGCGCGAACGCGCAGAACCACCGCGCCGTCCCCGATGTCAGCGCGCTGGCCGACATCGTGCCCGGCTGGCCCGACGTCATCAACTCCACCCTGCAGACCGTCGGCGGGACCAGCGGCTCGACGCCGTTTGTCGCCGCGGCCACCGCGCTGGTGGACGCTTCGGAGCGGCAGGCGGGTCGTCCTCGGGTCGGGCTGGCCAACGGCTGGTTCTACAGGGCCGCGTCGCAGCCGTCGGCCTTCTTCGACGTCACGCAAGGGAACAACGACCTCGCCGGCGTCGGATGCTGCCAAGCCACCGTCGGCTACGACCCCGCAAGCGGCCTCGGCGTGCCGAACTGGGCCACCCTGCCGGCCACACTGCCCAAGCCGGGCTGACCGGTCGAGGGGGCGCCACGTGGCAGCCGGGTCATGAGGTTCGCAGCGAGGGCGACGTCTCGCACCAACCGCTTCGGACCCGAATGCTCGCACAGCATCGTGTAGCCGATCAGCGTGACGGCGTTCCTCTCTGCTGCTCGAGCGCGCCCGTCACGACGGTGAGGTCCTGGTCGCCGAGCCCGGCATCGACGGCCTGCTGCCATTCGCCAGCCAGGCAGGCAAGGGCGGCGAACCGGTCGTCGCCGGCCGCCTGC
>DASXRJ010000304.1:0-6485 GCA_036506675.1 Nocardioides sp.
AGCCCGAACGCGCCGTCGACGTGCACCCACGCGTCGTACTCGCGTCCGAGTGGGATCGCGCGGGTGAAGTCGTCGCAGGCTCCCGTGTTGACGTTGCCCGCCTGGAGGCAGAGCAGCGTGGGCCCGGCGCCGGCCGCGAGCACCTCGGCGAGATGGCCGACGTCGATGGCGCCGTTGGCCTCCGCCCGGACGGGTACGACGCTCGCCGTACCCAGGCCCAGCAACCGCAGCGCCCGGTCCACCGTCGCGTGGCGCTCCTCGCTCGCGACCACCCGGATCGGTGGCGCGCCCGCGAGCCCGTCGCGCTCCACGTTCCACCCGGCTTCGCGCAGCACCCGATGCCGGCCGACCGCGAGCCCGACCGTGTTGGCCGCCTGCGCGCCGGTCACGAACCCGACCGATGCGGTGGCCGGCAGTCCGAGCAGGTCCTTGGCCCAGGCCCCCGCGGCGCGCTCGGCGGCGCCGGCGGCGGGCGACAGCACCTCGTTGTACGCCGGCTGGTCCCAGGCCACGGTGAGGATCTCGGCCGCGGTGGCCGCCGGGAGCGCGCCCCCGATCACGAAGCCGAAGTAGCGCGGCCCCGCCGTGCCGGTGAGACCGTCAGACGCCGCGTCCTGCAGCTCCTCGAGCACCCGGTCGGGAGCGGTCGGCCGGTCGGGTAGGGGACCGGCGAAGGCGGCCCGCACCGCCTCGACCGGTCCGGATGGAGCGACGGGGCGGTTGCCGACGGTGGCGCGGTAGCGGGCGGCGTTCTGTGCGGCCTGGACGAGCAGCTTCTCAAGGTCCATGCCGTCCACCGTCGCAACAGGGGCGCCGGTGCGCAATGACGCCCTGGGGTCAGAGATGCGGGGTTACTCGCCCCCGGCGTCGGCGAACGGCGAGAGCAGGCTCCGCAGCAGCGTGGCGAGCTGCTTGCGGTCCCGCGCGGGCAGGTCGCTGAGCAGCTCATGCTCCCGCTCGACGAGCGACTCGAACGCCGCGTCGACGGTGGCCCGGCCGGTGGTGGTGAGTCGGACGAGTACGCCGCGGCGGTCGTGCGGGTCCGGTAGGCGCTCGACAAGGCCGCGGGCGGTGAGCCGGTCGACCCGGTTGGTCATCGTGCCGCTGGTCACCAGGGTCTCCTTGAGCAGCCGGCCGGGGGAGAGCTCGTAGGGTTCGCCGGCCCGGCGCAGCGCGGCCAGTACGTCGAACTCCCAGGACTCGATCTCCTGCTCCGCGAACGCCTGCTTGCGGGCCCGGTCGAGGTGGCGGGAGAGTCGAGAGATCCGGCTGAACACCTCCACGGGGGCGAGGTCGAGGTCGGCGCGTTCGCGCCGCCATGACTCGACCAGCTCGTCGACCTCGTCCCGCATGGGCGCAGTCTAGCCGAGTCGAGAATCTTGACATCGAGAGAGTCTGGCGGCAATCTGGAGATATCTTGATATCAAGAGATCCCCGTCAAGAGAAACCCTGGGAGGATCGTTGACCACCGCGAACGGACACACCTGGGACCCCGAGCGCTATCTCGCGTACGCCGACGAGCGCGGCCGTCCCTTCATCGACCTGATCACCCGGATCGGCGCGCCCGCAGCTCAGTCGCCCGCACCCGAGTCGCCCGCACCCGGGCCGCCCGCACCCGAGACGGTCGTCGACCTCGGCTGCGGCCCCGGCAACCTCACGCGGCTGCTGGCCGAGCGCTGGCCGGCTGCGCGGGTCACCGGGCTCGACTCCAGCCCCGAGATGATCGCGAAGGCGCACGAGGCCGACGGCCCGGCCAACCTGTCGTTCGAGGTGGCCGACCTGCGCGACTGGGTCGCCCCCGGAAACCAGCTGGTCGCCGACCCCGTCGACGTGCTCGTCTCCAATGCCACCTTGCAGTGGGTGCCCGGCCATCTCGAGCTGCTGCCGGCAATGCTCGCCAAGGTGCGGCCCGGTGGCTGGCTGGCCTTCCAGGTGCCGGGCAACTTCGATGAGCCGAGCCACACGATCCGGGCCGAGCTGGCCGCGCGACCGCCGTACGCCGAACACGTCCGCGGCGTCGACCGTCCCGCCAGCCACGACCCGGAGATCTACCTCGACGCGTTGGCCGGGCTGGGCTGCACGGTCGACGCGTGGGAGACGACGTACCTGCACGTCCTGCAGGGTCCGGACCCGGTCTTCACCTGGGTGACCGGCACCGGCGCCCGGCCGACGTTGGAGGCGCTGGGGCGGGTGGGGCTGCGGGAGGAGTTCGAGGTGGAGTTCCGGGCGGCGCTCGCCGCGGCGTACCCGCCCCACGAGTACGGCGTCGTGCTGCCCTTCCGGCGGATCTTCGTCGTCGCGCAGGTGCCCGAAGCTGGTTTGGGGAAGGCCCGATGAGGCTGCATCACGTCCAGGTCGCCTGCCCGCCCGGAGCCGAGGACGCCGCCCGCCGCTTCTACGCCGACGGCCTCGGCATGACTGAGGTCGAGAAGCCCGAGGACCTGCGCGCCCGAGGCGGCGCCTGGTTCCGTGCGTACGACGCCGCGGGCGCGACCACCGCGGAGATCCATGTCGGGGTCGAGGACCCCTTCGCGCCGGCCCGCAAGGCCCATCCGGCCTTCGTGCTTGACGGCGTCGAGGCGCTCGAGGCCGCGGCCACCCGCTTGGGCGAGCTCGGGTTCGAGGTCGACTGGTCGCAGCGGCAGACCTTCCCGGGCTACCAGCGCTTCCACACCTTCGACGGGCACGGAAACCGGGTGGAGGTGCTCGCGGCGCCCTGAGACGCTGACAGCATGAGAGTCGAGCCGTCATGCACCTGGTGATGCTCTTCGGGCCTCCCGCCGCCGGCAAGATGACCGTCGGCGCCGAGATCGCGCGCCTCACCGGCTACAAGCTCTTCCACAACCACCTGAGCATCGAGCCGGTGCTGGAGATCTTCGACTGGGGGACCCCGGCGTTCAGCCGGCTCACCGAGCAGCTGCGCCGCGGCGTCATCGAGGAGGCCGTGCGCAGCGACCTGCCCGGGCTGATCTTCACTTTCGTCTGGGCGCTCGACCTGCCCGAGGATCACGAGTACGTCGCCCGGCTGCTCGCCCCCGCGTTCGAGGCCGGCTGCCGCGTCGACTTCGTGGAGCTGGTCGCGGACCAGGCCACCCGGCTGACCCGCGAGGGAACGGCGTACCGGCTCGAGCACAAGCGCTCCAAGCGCGACGTCGACTGGTGCCGCGCGCACCTGGTCGAGATGGACGAGCAGCACCGGTTCCAGACCCACGGCGAGCCGCTGGCGGGCTCGCTGGCGCCGCACCTTGTCGTCGACAACTCCGGCACCGACGCGGCCGCCACCGCGCGGGTGATCGTCGACCAGCTCGGGCTCAGGCGCGGGGGACCGGCTTCTTCTCCAGGCCGGTGAGGCCGTTCCAGGCGAGGTTGACCAGGTGTGCGGCCACGACCTCCTTGGCCGGCTTGCGGGTCTCGAGCCACCACAGACCAGTCGTACCCACCATGCCGACCAGCATCTGGGAGTACATCGGCGCGGTGCGGGCGTCGTACCCGCGAGCCTTGAACTCGTCGACCAGGATGCCTTCCACCCGCGACGCCACGTCGCCGATGATCGACTTGAAGCCGGTGCCCTCGGTGCCGACCGGCGAGTCGCGGACCAGGATCCGGAAGCCGTCGGGTGAGCAGTCGATGTAGTCGAGGAACGCCGCGGCCGCATGCTCGAGCAGTACCCGCGGACCGCCGTCGGTCAGCGCGAGCCGCATCGAGGCGAGCAGCGCGGTGACCTCGCGGTCGACCACGACGGCGTACAGGCCCTCCTTGCCGCCGAAGTGCTCGTAGACGATCGGCTTGGAGACGCCGGCCCGGGCGGCGATCTCCTCGATCGCGGTGCCGTCGAAGCCGCGCTCGGCGAAGAGTCCCCGCGCGATCTGGATCAGCTGCTCGCGGCGTTCGGCCGCGGTCATCCGGCTGCGGGGCTTGGCTGGCTTGAGGGGCTTGGCCGGCTTGAGGGGCTTGGCCGGCTTCACTGTTCTGGCCGGCTTGCCTGAGTTGATGGGGCGCGGGTCGACCGCGCGGGACTCGCTCACCTGCTCATGATGCTCGCCATGATCTCGGCCGCATCAGGCGGCCTGGTTGACGACCAGTTTGCCGTCGATGCGGTCCCGCACGGGCCACCGCACGTCCTTGATCCACCCGAACTTCTCGAAGATCCAGATCAGCCGCGCGGAGGTGTCGAGCTGCCCCCTGAGTACGCCGTGGCGCGCGCAGGTCGGGTCGGCGTGGTGGAGGTTGTGCCAGGACTCGCCCATCGACGGGATCGCGAGCCACCAGACGTTCGCGGACTTGTCGCGGGACACGAACGGCCGCTCGCCGATGGTGTGGCAGATCGAGTTGATCGACCAGGTCACGTGGTGCAGCAGCGACACGCGCACCAGCGAGCCCCAGAAGAACCCCGTGACCGCGCCCTGCCACGACCAGGTCAGCAGCCCACCGAGGATGGCCGGCAGCGCCAGCGAGACCAGCGCCCACAGCCAGAACAGCTTGGAGATCCGGACGATGTCGCGGTCCTTCATCAGGTCGGGCGCGTACTTGCGCTGCGGCGTCTGCTCGGGATCGAACAGCCACATCATGTGCGCGTGGAAGAAGCCCTTGGTCAGCGCGCGGAGGTTGGTGCCGTACTTCCACGGTGAGTGCGGGTCGCCGTCGCGGTCGGAGAACTTGTGGTGCTTGCGGTGGTCGGCGACCCAGCGCACGATCGGGCCCTGGATGGCCATCGAGCCGGCGACGGCGAGGCCGATCTTGGTGGCCCGGTTGGGCTTGAAGGACTTGTGGGTGAAGAGGCGGTGGTAGCCCACGGTCACGCCGTGCCCGGTGAGCCAGTACATCGCCCAGGTGATGAGTACGTCGCTCCAGCCCAGCCAGCCACCCCAGGCGACCGGGATCGCCGCGGCCACGGCCAGGAACGGGACGATGATGAAGAGCGCGAGTGCGACCTGTTCGGCGCGGCTCTGCGTGTCTCCGCCGAGTGTCGCGCGGTCGAGGTCGTCGTACGTCGTGGTCACGGTTCGACCTCCAGGTCGGGAGTACCTACTTACGCAACCGTAACCTACGCGCCTCGGGCGGCCCAAGGGCGTGATCAGGGCAACTTGGTGAACACCTGCCCAACCGGTGTTACCGACAGGTAAGTTGGCGCACATGCCTAACGTCTACGACCTCTGGAAGAAGACCTCGAGTGTGCCGTTCGTCGGCAAGCAGGCCTTCTCGATCGGCTTCGCCCAAGCGGCGCCGTACTTCTCGACCATCCGGCCGTGGTTCCAGGAGGTCCGCCCCAACTACGCCGAGCTGGTGCTCCCGAAGCGGCGGGCCGTGCACAACCACATCAAGACCGTGCACGCGATCGCGCTGTGCAACGGGCTCGAGGCGGCGATGGGCGCGCTGGCCGAGGCGTCGATCCCGAGCGACAAGCGCTGGATCCCCAAGGGGATGGAGGTCAGCTACACCGCTAAGGCGACCACCGACATCACCTGCATCGCGGAGACCGACCCCGAGGCGTGGACCGGCGACGACCCCGACGTACCCGTGCGGGTCAGGGGTGTCCGCGAGGACGGCACCGTGGTGATCGAAGGCGTGATCCGGCTCTGGGTCACGCCGAAGAAGAAGTAGTCGGGGAGAGCGCGTTCCCTCGCCCGGGTTTTGAATCCGCCCCACCCGCCCGGATGCGCCCCGGGCGAGTGGGGGGGGGGCTTTATTGCCCCGGACCCCCGCTCAGTGACCCAGCTCAGTGAGCGGCGGTCGTCGAGTCCGAAGCCGTCGGCGACGGCGACGAGGTCTCGCTCGCCGTAGTCGTCGCACTGGTCGGCGCCGTGGCCGGGCGAGCCGACGGCGTCGGGCTCGCGTCCATGGAGTACGTCGGCTGCGTGCTGCGGACCCCGCGGGCCCTCAACGTCTGACCCGGTACGAGCGCCCAGACCCCCGCCTCACCGTCGGTGCCGGACGACACCGAGTCCAGCCGGGCCGGGGTCGTCGGCGAGCTGAGGAGCAACGCCGCGCTCGCGACTCCCACGACCACCAGCACGCCCGCGATCGCAAGGGGCACCGCAAGCAGTGCGGCAGTACGCCGCCGGGACGACAGCTCGACCACCTTCGACTTCGGCAGGTCGAGCGGATGGATGATCGTGTCCTCGTCCGCGAGGTCGTCGTACACCTCGCCCGCGTAGCGGAACGAGCGCGCCGGCACGTTCAGCGGGTACGGCGCCACCAGCCGGATCGGCTCCGGCTCGTCTAGCGGCGTGAACTCCGGCTCGATCGCGGCCGCCGGCTTCGCCTCTGCGGCCGGCTCCGGGGCGGTCTTGGGCGTCGCGGACTTGCCGATCGCGACCTCCATGAGGTCCGAGAAGTCGTCGGGCCGGCGGACTGCCTCGACAACCGCCTCGATGACCGGCTCGACGTCCTCGACCGCTTCGATCGCGGCCGCGTGCTGCGCGGGGGGCTCGGCCTCCGGCTGCTCGTCGGTTGTGCGCGTGGGCTTTCCGCCGTGAGCCTCGAGG
>DASXRJ010000305.1:0-9650 GCA_036506675.1 Nocardioides sp.
CACGTTGAGGTCGATCGCGGTGAGCGGGTCGCCCGTGGAGGACGCGTAGTTGGCCGGGGACTCGTCGAACGTCAGCGGCGCCAGCGCCGACTTGCCGATGTCGATCCGACCGGCCCCGAGGTCGAACGCGTCCGCCGGCGTCGCCAGGTCCTCCTTGAGTACGTCGGTCAGTGCGGTCGTCATCAACGCGGACTTGATCTGGCCCGGCGTCCACGACGGGTGCACGGCCTTGACGAGCAGCGCCGCGCCGGCGACGTGGGGCGAGGACATCGACGTACCGGCGATGGCCTGGAAGTACTGCCCAGCCGGCCCACCGGCCACCTCGTCCGGGACCGGAGTGTGGCCGGCCAGGATCTGCACGCCCGGCGCGGTCACGTCGGGCTTGATGAAGTTGCCCGCCGGTCCGCGCGAGGAGAACGCCGCCATGACGTCGCCCTGGCCGGACCGCTTCTCACCGGCCGCGAACTGGCCGGTGACGCCGGTGTGGCTGTTCATGAAGGCCAGGAAGTTGGTCCCGTTGGCCAGATGCACGGTCGGCAGGAAGTGGTTGTCGGTCTCGATGTCCGCCAGGGTCGGGTTGTAGAGCACCATGCCGGCGGCGCCGCCCTGGAGGACGTTGAAGCCCTTCTGCGCGCGGCCGATGCCGCCGCCGCGCTGGCAGGCCACGATCTTGCCGGCGAAGCTGCCGGCCGCGGCAGGTGCCGCGCAGTTGGCGTTGGAGTACGGCGCCGCCGAGGCCAGCACCACGGGCAGCGGCCCGACACCGGCGGTGATCGAGGCACCGTCGACCGAGAAGGTCTCGGCGTTGTCGGCGGTCAGGTTCAGCGTGGTCGCGAACTCGCGGGTCTGGGTCGAGGCCGCCACCGTGGTGAGCCACGGGGAGAGGTGGTTGACCGTGCCCGCCGTCGGACCGCTGTTGCCGGCCGAGGCCGAGACGAAGACGCCGGCGGCGTACGCGTCGAGGAACGCGAGCTCGACGGGATCGGTCATCGGGTCCGTGCCGCCGGAGATCGAGAAGTTGATGGCGTTGACGCCGTCGACGATCGCCTGCCCGACCGCTGCGGCCGAGTCGGAGCTGAAGCAGCCGTCGAGACCGCAGACCTTGTACTCCATCACCCACGCGCCGGGCGCCATGCCGGCGATCGGGCCGCGATCGACGCCGAGGACCGGCGCGCTGGCGAGCACGTTGCCGGCCGAGGTCGAGGAGGTGTGGGTGCCGTGTCCGTTGCTGTCACGCGCGGTGTGGAACGGCTCCGCGGCGGCCCGGTCCGGGTCGGACAGGTAGGTGTTGAGGAACGGCCGGCCACCGATCAGCTTGTCGTTGCACACGAACGGGTCGTTGGCGGGCGTCAACGGGTTGTCGCCGAAGTTGCAGACCCGCGCCGGGCCGGGTGGCGCGGCGAGGTTGCCCTGGTCAGCGAAGGACGGGTGCTCGGGCCACACGCCGGTGTCGAGGTTGCCGTAGATGAGTCCCGCGCCGGCGGTCGACTTGCCGCCGAGGGTGCTGTACACCGGGCCGGCGTTGAGGAACGTCGCGCTGGCGTCGGTCAGCGGATGCGCCATCCGGTCCGCCTGCACGGCCACGACACCGGAGATCTTCACGATGTCCTTGACCGAGCTGGCCGGCACGCGCGCGGCCAGACCGCCGTACACGATCCGGAAGCTGGCGCCGATCTCGGCGCTCGGGGCCACCTTCTTCAGCGCCGAGGCGAACGCCCGCTCCTGGTTGGCCAGGTACGACGTGTAGGCGCGCGCCGCACTCGACTTCAGGTCCAGCTTGTGGCCGGTCACCGACGGACTCGTCGCCCTGAGGTGGCCGACGCCGCCGCGGTAGCTGGCCAGCGAGTCGTAGTCGAGCTTGATCATCACCCGGACCATCGCGGCATCGGTACGCCGCAACAGACCCGGGGTGGACTTGGCCACGCCACTCGACATCGACTTGTAGCCGTCGACCCGCGAGTCCGGGGTGAGCTGGGTCGCGCTGAACGAGGACGGATCCGACGCCGCGGCGTCGCTCGTCGTGGTCACCGACAGGAAGGCTGCGGAGAGCAGCAGGGCGGTGGCGGCGGCGGGCACCCGCCGGGCGGAGGAGAGCTGCATGGTTCAGACTCCAGGTCCTTGCCTGCGCCGGAGCAGCCCCTGCGGCTGATCGACCACGGCGATGTCCCTGCATACTTCGCCGCCGCTCGGACCCTTACAAGACTCCGTTCGGGCAGTACGGGCCTGGGTTGGGTGGTACTGGGGTGGCCGCTGGGGCGGCGTTGCCGGGCGGCGTCTGCCGGGGTAGTCGGAGATGTTTGAGGGGTAGATCCGCCGTCCGGACCCCTCAAACATCTCGGACTACCCCGGCGTCCAGCATCCGGCGGCCGAGCGCGACCAGGGCGTCTCGGAGCTCGGGCGGGTCGAGCACCTCGAAGGGGTAGCCGATCCAGGCGAGGTGGAAGGCGAGACCGAAGAGGTGGTCGGCGCCGGCCTCGAGCAGCGTCGTACTCTCGTCGATCGCGGTGACGGTGGCCGAGGCGACCGTGACCTTCTCGCGTACGGCGGCGAGGGGTGCGGCCACCCGGATCCGGGCCTGCCAGCGGTAGCGACCCGAGGTCAGGCCGCGCTGCACGTACGTCGCCGGGTCGGGATGCTCGCGCCGGGTGAACCGCCAGGTCGTCGCCCTCGGCTCCTCGATCCGGTCCAGCCGGAAGGTCCGCCAGTCGTCGCGGTCGAGGTCCCAGGCCATGAGGTACCACCGCCGGCCGGTCGCCACCAGCTGGTAGGGCTCGACCCGGCGCTGGCTCGCGACTCCGTCCTGGCTGCGGTAGCCGAACTCCGCCCGCACCGTGTCGCGGCAGGCCCGGGCGAGGAGCAGCAGCGCGTCGGCATCCACCTCGACCTGCCCGGCCTCCAGCGTCGAGATGGCGTCGTGCAGCGCCCGCACCTCCGCTCGCAGCCGCGCGGGCAGCACCTGGTCGAGCTTCGCCAGCGTGCGTACGGCGGCCTCGCTGGCGCCGGCCACCGTCCCGCCGGCGGCCAACCGCAGCGACACCGCCGTGGCGATCGCCTCCTCGTCGTCGAGCAGCAGCGGCGGCAGCGCCCGGCCGCGACCGAGCTGGTAGCCGCCGCCGACGCCCTTGGCCGCGTTGACCGGGTAGCCCAGCGACCGCAGCCGCTCCACGTCGCGGCGGATGCTCCTGGTCGTCACGCCGAGCCGCTCGGCGAGCTCGGGTCCGGTCCACACCGGCCGCGACTGCAGCAGGTTGAGCAGGTTGAGAACGCGCTGGGTGGTCGATGTCATCTTGGCCTGGGCCATGTCCACACGCTCCCACACACAGCGGACAGGAACTGTCCTCTTGTCCTGAGAGGCTGAAGCCATGACAACGACCGAGTGGAACCCACTCCTCCGTGACCAGCTTGAGTTCCATTGGTTCAACCAGGTCCGGCCGCGGCTCGAGGGCCTGACCGACGACGAGTACTTCTGGGAGCCGGTGCCGGACACCTGGAGCCTCCGGCCCCGCGGCACCAGCTCGGCGCCGACCCGGTCCGGCGCGGGCGACCTCACCCTCGACTTCGGCTATCCCCAGCCCGAGCCGGCGCCGTTCACCACGATCGCCTGGCGACTGTCCCACGTGATCGTCGGCGTACTCGCGATGCGCAACGCCTCCCACTTCGGTCGCGAGCCCGTCGACTACGACACCCACGTGTACGCCGGCACCGCGGCCGAGGCGCTCACCCAGCTCGACGACGAGGTACGCCGTTGGGTCGACGGCGTCTCGGCACTCGGCGAAGACGGCCTGTCGCGCCCTTGCGGCCCGGCCGAGGGCCCGTTCGCCGACTACCCGCTCGCCGCCCTCGTGCTCCACATCAACCGCGAGCTCATCCACCACCTCGCCGAGGTCGCGCTGCTGCGCGACCTCTACCTCCACACCCACCGGAAGGACTCCTGATGCCCACCCACGTTCCCCCCGTCGCCAACGAGACCGAGGCCATCGCCGGCTATCTCGAGAAGCAGCAGACCGCGTTCCGCGCGGCGATCTACGGACTCACCGCCGAACAGGCCGCGCTGGCCAACGCTCCAGGGACGCTCACCGTCGGCGGGCTGGTCAAGCACGTCGCCCAGGTGCAGGAGCAGTGGCTCTCGCTGGTGCGGTCGGCCGCGGACCCGTCCGAGGACGCCATCGGCTTCACCGACTACGCGGCCTATGAGGCGGCCTTCCGGTTCGAGCCGACCGACACCGTCGAGGCGGTCGTCGCGGCGTACGACGAGGTCTGCGCGCGGGTCCTCGACGCGGTGCGGACCATCGACCTGGACACCCCGGTTCCGGTGCCCGAGGCGCCGTGGTTCCCCGACGACGTGGACGCGTGGTCGGCCCGGTGGGTGTGGTTCCACCTGCTTCAGGAGCTCGGCCGGCACGCGGGCCACGCCGACATCGTCCGGGAAGGCATCGACGGCGCGACGTCGTACGAGCTGCTCGCGGCGGTGGAGAACTGGCCCGAGACGCCGTGGCTCAAGCCCTGGCGCCCGAGTGCACGACCCTCCGAGGTGGGCGCGTGAGCACGGCGCGCGAGATCCAGGTGACCTTCGACGCCGGCGACCCGGTCACGCTCTCGTTCTTCTGGGCCGCGGCGCTCGGGTACGTCGTTCAGCCGCCACCGGGCCGACCGCTCGATCCGACCACGCCCGCGGAGGAGGTCATCGAGGCGTGGATGGCCTTCCTGGCCGAGGCCGGCGTACCCGAGGAACGGCGACGCTCGGCTAGCGCGATCGTGGATCCCGCCGGCGCCGGGCCCCGGGTCTTCTTCCAGCAGGTGCCCGAGGGCAAGACCGCCAAGAACCGGGTGCATCTCGATGTCCGGGCCGCCCCCGGCCTGACCGGCGACGAGCGGATGGCGGCGCTCGAGGCCGAGTGTGACCGGCTGGTCGCCATCGGCGCGGGAAGGCTGCGGCGCTTCGAGCCCGACCCGCCGACCTCGCTCGGGTTCATCGTGATGACCGACCCCGAGGGCAACGAGTTCTGCCTGGACTGACTCCGAGTCTCTAGAAGTCGAACAGGTCTCCGATCCCGCCGAGGGCGTCGCCGATCCCGTCGCCGACGCCCTCGGCGAGGTCGCCCATTCCCGAAGCCAGCGCACCGAGCCCGTCGCCCAACCCCTCGAACATGAACCCCATGAAGATCCAGTCCAGCGGCCCGAAGCCGCCGAAGTAGCCGCTTGCATAGGGCCGGTACGCCCGCCCGCCCTGCCAGTAGGGCACCCGCTGCGCACCGACCAGCACCTGCCGCACGTCCGGCTCGGCACCGGCCCTGACCCGCTCCGCATCGAGCGCACACGCCGGGACGTCACGCACCTGGCCTCCGACCGGCGCGTACGGAACGTCGACCGCCGAGAGCCCGTGCCGCGGGTCGAAGAAGCACGGCGGGCGCCGAGTCGGCAGCGGCTCCCCGGCTACCCGGGCCCGGACGCACGCGATGGCGTAACGGCCGTCGTCCAAGATCTTGGTGACGTGGCTGACGTCGTCCGGCTTGGTCATCGCATCGCCGGCCGTCTTGGCCGCCTCGTAGGCGTCCAAGGCGCGCTGGTAGTCCGCGTTCGCGCCTGCGTCCAGCTCCCTGCCGGCCAGCTCCGCATCGAGGTCCTGGAGGTCGACGCCCAGCGCGGTGACGTCCTCGAAGGTCAGCTTCTTGGCCGGCTCAAGGTCGGCCCGAGCTCGCTCGAGGGCACGCCGGTCCGCACCCCGCTTGAGTACGACGCCACCCGAGACCAGCCCCGCGACGAGGCCCACGACAAGCACCAGGATCAGGAGCGTCTCTATCACGGATCCAGCCTACGCGGCTCGACCGACGGTGCCGGAGCGCTCGCTCGGGCCGGCCCCGGACCTACGGAGTCCGGCGCAGCGCCGGCCGCGGTGGCGGTTCGTCACGGGGGCGGGTGTCCGAATTGACTTGTCTAGTCAGAATTGGGCAGTACGCCGGTCGAGTGAGCGGCGCGCTCCTCGGCCAGGAACCGCTCGACCCGGCGGTCCGGCACCAGCCACATGAGCGCGACCGCCACGAAGGGAACCAGGGCCATCCAGGGCTGCACGAAGGCGAGCGCGATGCCGGCGACGTACAGGAACGGCGAGATCCGGCCCTTCACGTCGCGGCCGAGGGCGGCCCGCAGGCGCTGGCCGTCCGGCAGCCGGAAGATCGATTGCTGGAGCACGTAGTAGGAGATCGCCGCGGCGAGCAGGTTGACGCCGTACACGATCGTCGGCGTGCGCGCGACCGCCGACTCGTCGAGCCAGGCGGTGGTGAACGGGTAGAGCGAGAGCCAGAACAGCAGGTGCAGGTTGGCCCACAACACCGTGCCGTCGACGTGGTCGCAGACCTGGAACAGGTGGTGGTGGTTGCTCCAGTAGATGCCGATGTAGACGAAGCTCAGCAGGTAGGTCAGCAGCCCGATCGCCGAGTCGCCCAGGTCGGCCAGGGTGTCGCCCTCGGGCACCTTCAGCTCCAGGACCATCACCGTGATGACGATCGCGAGTACGGCGTCGCTGAAGGCCTCGAGCCGGTTGGTCGACATAGGCGACAGACTAATGCGCAGACCTCGCGTACGACGGTCCGGGCGCCGACCCCGGCCGATCCCTTGCGCCTCGCCGGATGGCCAACCTAGGGTGACCGCGCCGGGAGGGAGCGCCCGACAACGAGAGGTAACGCACCATGCCCCGAACCCGTCACCGGCTGTCGACGTGCTTCGCAGCCGTCGTACTCCTGGCCCTGCCCTTGACCCTGGCCGCACCCGCCCGAGCGGGTCTGGACGCCGATCCCACGATCGTGGGCGGCTCCCCCGCCACCACCTCGCAGTACCCGTGGGTGGTGTCGATCCAGAACGACCTGATCGGCGGCGGCACCGACGGCCACCTGTGCGGCGGCACCCTGGTCGCCCCCACGAAGGTGGTCACCGCCGCGCACTGCGTGGTCGGCATCCAGCCGGCCCTGACCCACGTCGTCGCGGGTCGCACCGACCTCCGCACCACCGACGGCGTCGAGGCGAACGTGCTCACGATCGTGCGGCACCCGCTCTACAACGAGGCGCTCAACTCGTACGACGTCGCGGTGATCACCCTCGACAAGGCGATCACCTACCAGACGTTGCCCTGGGCGACGGCGGCCGACTCCGGCATCTACGCGGCCGGGACGAAGGCGAAGATCCTGGGCTGGGGACTGGTCAAGGAGGACGGCGACGCCTCGCCGACGCTGCTGCAGGCCGACGTACCGACCACCTCCGACGCCTACTGCAGCACCGCCTACGGCGTGTCCTACGACCCGACCACGATGGTCTGCGCGGGCTACCCGCAAGGTGGCGTCGACACCTGCCAGGGTGACAGTGGCGGCCCGTTCGTCATCAACGGCAAGCTGGCCGGCATCACGTCCTGGGGTGAGGGCTGCGCCCAGCCCGGCAAGCCCGGGGTCTACACCCGGGTGAGCGCCGTGGCCGACTTCATCGACGCCCTCGTCAACAGCCCCGGCCTCCCCTGACGGCCTCTCGCAACGTCATGCGGACGGAGCCAAAGAGGGCTCCGTCCGCATGACGTTGCACCGCTGTCAGCGGTTGGAGTAGTCGCGGAAGCCGCGCTGGGTCTTGCGGCCGAGGTAGCCGGCGGTGACCAGGTGCTCCAGCAGTGGCGCCGGCGCGAAGCCGGGCTCGCGGAACTCCAGGTAGAGCTCCCGCTGGATCGCCAGCGAGACGTCGTTGCCGACCACGTCGAGCAGCTCGAACGGGCCCATCGGCAGCGCACAGCCCTGCTTCATGGCCGTGTCGATGTCGTCGGCCGAGGCGTAGTGCGCCTCGAGCATCTTGACCGCGTCGTTGAGGTAGGGGAACAGCAGCGCGTTGACGATGAAGCCGGCCCGGTCGCCACACGAGACGGCGACCTTCCCGACCTTCGCGCACAGCGCGAGCACTGTCTCGGCCACGTCGTCGCTGGTGGAGACCGTGGAGACGACCTCGACCAGCTTCATGATCGGCGCGGGGTTGAAGAAGTGCATGCCGATGACGTCCTGCGGCCGCTTGGTGACCCTGGCGCAGGCGATGATCGGCAGGGACGACGTCGTGGTGGCCAGGATCGCGCCACGCCCCCCGTTTCCATGCCGACAGATCTCGTCGAGGTTCTCGAAGAGCGTGGTCTTGATGGCCAGGTCCTCCGCGATCGCCTCGACCACGATGTCGACGTCCTTGAGGTCGTCGAGCTTGGTGGTGCCGGTCAGCCGGGCCAGCACCTCGGCCTTGGCCTCCTCGGTGGCCCGGCCGCGCTGGATCTGCTTGTCGAAGTTCTTGGTGATCGTGGCGACCACGCCGTCGACCTTGTCCTGCGAGCGACCGACGTACAGGACGTCGTACCCGGCCTTGGCGAAGACCTCGACGATGCCGGAGGCCATGGTCCCGGTGCCGACCACGCCGACGAGCTTGATGTCGTGCTTGAGCTGCGGCGCGGAGTCGGCGGACGGCGTGTGCGCGTCGGCGACGACGGCGGAGCTGTCCGGGCCCTCGTAGGTGTAGAAGCCGCGGCCGGTCTTACGACCGAGCATGCCGGCGGTGACCATCTGCTTGAGGATCGGGGCCGGCGCGTGCAGGCGGTCGCGGCCCTGGCGGTACATCGTCTCCAGGATCTCGTACGCCGTGTCGAGGCCGATCAGGTCGAGCAGCGCCAGCGGGCCCATCGGGTAGCCGCAGCCGAACCGCATCGCGGCGTCGATGTCCTCGCGGGAGGCGTACTTGCCCTCGTACATCGACACCGCGTGGTTGAGGTAGCCGAAGAGCAGGGTGTTGGCGATGAAGCCGGCCTTGTCGCCGCAGACGACGGGGTTCTTGCCGAGCTTCTCGACCAGCGCCTTCACCTCGTCGAGCACGGTCGGCTCGGTGACGACGGTGCGCACGATCTCGACGAGGTTCTGCACCGGCGCGGGGTTGAAGAAGTGCACGCCCACGATCCGGCCCGGGCGGGAGTTGGCGGTGGAGATCTCGGTGACCGAGAGCGAGGAGGTGTTGGTGGCGAGGATCGCCTCCGGGGACACGATCTCGTCGAGCTCGGTGAAGATCGCCTTCTTGGTCTCGAGCGACTCGACGACGGCCTCGACCACGAAGTCGGCGTCGGCGAGGTCCTTCATCGAGGTGGAGAAGGTGATCCGCCCGAGCAGCTCGGCCTGCTCCGCCTCGGTCATCTTGCCGCGCGCGACGGCACGCCCGGTGGAGTGCTCGAGGTGCTGGCGGCCGCGGGTCACGGCTTCGTCGTTGAGCTCGACGCCGACGACGCTGAAGCCGTTGCGGGCGAAGACCTCGGCGATGCCGGCACCCATGGTGCCGAGCCCGATCACGCCGATGGTGGCGAAGTCACGAGGGGATTCTGCGGAGGTGCTGGTCATGCCGGGCATCCTGCCACGTCACGGCCCGCCCGTGGCTGTGGAACTTCTCACGCTCGGGCCGGGTCCGGTCGCGCGTCGGAGTCGGCTGCTAGCGTCGCCGCGTCAAGCCAGACAGCCCACACCACTCTCGGGGGTAACCGATGCGCCGCGCCACGTCGTACCAAGGGCGTGTCTCCCAATCCCGTTGCCTGCTGCGCGTCGTCCCACGGGCACCTCGCGGCGTTGTCGTCGGTCGACGATGCTGGCGCATCGCCTCCCTCC